>NZ_JBIRJC010000085.1:0-13819 GCF_044329365.1 Kitasatospora sp. NPDC017646
CCGTCGAGTACGAAGCCGCGTACTACAGCCAACAACAACCAAACCTGCAGGTCACAGCCACAACCTAGAGTCTCTACAGAACCCGCAGCGATTCACAATGCCTCCCCTCCTTCCGTCACCAGGCGTCCTTCCACACCTGGATCTACCGCATCACCGTCAACCGCTGCCTCAACGCCAAGCGCCGCCACCGCTCCGCCCTCCCCCTGCACACCGTGCCCGAACCCACCGACCCCGACCCCGTCTGCGCCCCCAGCGCCGCCGCCGAAACCGCCGCCCTGGCCCGCGCCCTCCTCACCGCTCTCGGCCGCCTGCCCGATCACCAGCGCACCTGCTGGGTGCTCTACGAACTGCACGGCCTGTCCTACCGCGACATCTGCCACATCACCGGGGTCCCGGAACCGACCGTCCGCGGCCGCCTCTTCCGCGCCCGCCGGTCCCTTCAGGAGGCGATGGCCTCATGGCGCTGAACCACCTCCCCGCCCACCCTCCCCGCCACACGCCACCGCGCTGGCCAGGCGACAGCCTCCTGCCCTGCGGACACCTGCTGAGCCACGCCTGGGACGACCAGACCACCGCCGCCGCGTGCCCCTCCTGCCGCCAAGCCCGCCAGGGCCTGGCCGAAACCAACCGCGCCGTCCACGCCCTCACCGCGACGCCCCCAAGCCCCCCAGCCGGACTCATGCCCCGCGTCCTGGCCGCCGTCCGCGCCCACCCCCACCCCGGCCGCCTCCTGCCACTTCCCTCGATCAGGCCCACCCACATCACCGAAGCGAACGCAGCCAAAGCACTACGCCACGCCGTCGACACCACCTGCGAGGCACTCGCCGCCAGCTGCCGCCTCACACCCCTGTCCGGAGGCGAAGTGGCCATCACCATGACCCTTCTGGCCACCTACGACCGCCCCTTGCCCGGACAGGCCGACACCGTTCGCCGCACCATCCTCACCACCGCCCACCGTGATCTCGGCCTCAGTGTGCGCGCCGTCGACCTGTGCATCACCGACCTCGTACCCGGCACCGACTCCGTGACCTGAGCGAGAGGGCAGGAGGGCACCCGCACCGCGACGTCCAGGGGCCACGCCAGCAGGGACGCACGGATCGAGGGGAGCGCTGAGATCGACGACGTCGGCGTGTTCACCGTCGCGGCCCGGGACAGCCTCGCCCGGCCGATTTTGGCGTGTGGGCGAGCTGGACATGGACCAGGTCCCCGTCTTCCGACATGTCGCGCATCGCATGGTGGCGGCCCGGCCGGTGCCTCCGATGCTGGCGCTGGATCTCCACGATGTGACGTTCGTCGACTCGTCTGGTCCGAATGTCGGCGTCGGTTGAACCGTGGTTCTGGATCACTTTCCGTGCCAGAGCCACGGAGCGTCACCAGAACCGAGATCATGAACGGTCGTGGCTCACGCTCTCCTCCAGAACCTCTGGTTCCACCACACCGACAACGTCGCGCTCAACACCATCACCATCCACCACCAGCACGTGACCATCCACGCCGCAACCACCGGCGACGTCATGCCGCGTGGAGGACGCGAAGGCGGAGCAGGTCGAAGTTGGCGCGGCCGAACATCTGCCGCTTCAGCATTTTGATCTTGTTGTTGTGGCCCTCGACTGCGCCGGAGCTGTAACGGAGGCTGAGGCCGGCGATGACGGCGTCGAGGTCCTGGCCGAGGCCGGTGACGAAGGTGTGCAGAGCGGGCAGGTCGTCGGCCTGGACGGCCACGATCCACTTGTCCAATTGCCAGCCTTCGCGGTTGTTCATCAGCTCGGCGAACGCGCGGACGTGGTGGGCGGTTCGGTCGAGTGCCGGGCACCGGGCCAGGATCGCCTTGAGTTGCTGGGCCTGGCCCTCGGTGAGGCGGTCGGGGCGGCGGGTGAGCCAGCTGGTCACGTCCCGCACCGATGGTGCCTTGCGGGGTGGGACGTGCGGGAGGCTCTCGCGGAGCTTGGCCGCGTAGACCTTCACGACGTTCTCGCCGCCGGGGTATCCGCGCTCGCGTACTTCCTCGAACAGCCGGTGGGCGACGGTGCAGCCTTCGGCCCATCGCTGGTGCAGGTATGGCTTGTAGGGATCGAGGATGCTGGCGCGGCCGGTCCACCGCCCGACCAGGAGCTCGTCCGCGCACGCCGCATGCGGTAGCGGCGGACAGTGTTCCGCGCCAGCCCGAGCTGGCGGGTGATCACCCGCAGTGCGATGCCCTGGTCAAGCAGGGCGTGGACGGCCGCGTGCTGTTCGCGGACCCGGTCGGACAGCCGGCCGGTGGTCCGCGGTTCCATCGGCGATGCCGCTTCGAGGTCCAGGTTCTCCATGACCGCGGCGGCCGTGGCGGTGGTGTTGTCGCTCGGCTCACGCAGCAGGGCTCGGTGCTGGACGACGGTCTTCTCGACAGCCTCGGCCAGGTTCGACCAGATGTGCCAGCGATCTGCGACATGGACCGCCTCCGGGGCACCGAGGCGACCGGCCTCGGCGAAGGCGGGAGACCGGTCCCTGCAGATCACCTTGACACCGGGATGCTCGGCGAGCCACCGGGCCACCGTCGACGTCGTGCGGTCCGGCAGCAGGTCGACGGGCTTGGGCGTCTCGATGTCGATCAGGATGGTGCCGTAGTCGGGCCCTTTCCGCAGGGCGAACTCGTCGATGCCCAGCACTCGCGGCGTCGCCGCTGCCCGCTCGGGCAGGGCACGTATCAGCCGCAGCAGCGTCGAGCGGCTCACCGGAACGGCGAGCGTGTCCGCGAGGCGCGATCCGGCTCGCCCAGCCAGCATCAATGCCAGGCGCTGCAACGCGGCGTGCAGTCCCTGGGTTCGCCGTCCGTGGCGGAACGTCAGCCCGGCTGCCTGCTCGACGAACGTGGCCCTCGGGCACGACGGTTCGCGACACCGGAACCGGCGGACGAAATTACTTAAAAGGCAAGGATTCGGACGAGCCAACCTCGACTTCCTCCGCAACTGAGATTGTCTTGAGGGGGTGACAAGTGGTGATCCTTTCGCTACTCCATGGGTATGAGGTACGCGGATGGCGGCGGATTGACCGCTGTGGGGCGGGCGAAGCGGGAACGGGTGCGTTTCGAGGCCGCGGAGCTGTTTGAGCAGGGGGTGCAGCCGCCGGAGGTCGCGCGGCGTCTGCGGGTGTCGAGGAAGTCTGCCTATGCCTGGTATGCCAGGGCGGGACGGCGGGGTCGAAGCCCTGGTCTCCAAGGGATCGCAGGGCCCGCTGTGTCGGCTGGACGCGGCACAACTGGCTCGGCTTGAGGACGAGTTGGAGCGTGGGCCGGCGGTACATGGCTGGACGGAGGACCAGCGCTGGACCCTGGCGCGGATCGTGGTGCTCGTCCACCGGCTGTTCAAGGTCTCCTACAGTCTGAAGGGCATGTCGCTGGTGTTGCATCGCATCGGTTGGAGCGTTCAGGTTCCGGTGCACCGCGCGGTGGAGCGCGACTTAGGCGGCGGTGGCTGACTGGCGGGAGGGGACCTGGCCTGAGGTGGGAAAACGGCACGGGACCAGGGCGCATGGGTGCTCTTCGAGGACGAGGCCGGTCAGTCGCTGAGGCCGCCGAAGGCGCGCACCTGGTCCCACAAAGGGGTCACACCCATCGTGAAAGTCGCCGGCAAGGGCTCGGGCCGTGTCTCGCTCGCCGGGCTCGTGTGCACCCGACCTGGCCGGCCCTCCCGGCTGATCTACCGGATGCTCGTCCCCCACGGCCGCAAGGGCGAGAAGAAGGGCTTCCGCGAGAAGGAGCTCGCCCGTCTGCTGGACGCCGCACACCAGCAACTCGGCAGCCCGATCGTGCTGGTGTGGGACAACGCCACCACCCACACCGACCACGCGATGCGCGAGCTCATCGCGGCCCGGTCCTGGCTGACCGTCTTCCGCCTCCCCGCGTACGCCCCGGACCTGAACCCCGCCGAAGGCGTGTGGGCGCACCTGAAGAAGAGCCTGGCCAACCTCGCGCCCCACTCCACCGACCAGCTCGCCGCCGCCATCCGGACCCGACTCAAGAAGATGCAGTACCGCCCCGCCCTCATCGATGGCTTCATCGCCGAGACCGGCCTGATACTTCAACCCTCGTAATCACCCTGCTGGTTCAACCTCAGAAGCGCATACTCCTCACGCCCTGACCCGGCAGCCGGTTGGTCGTACCGGCCCGTGGGCCGGTAGCGTAGTGATCTTCGCCAGAAGCGGGCTGGCGGAGTCCTGAAGGTGAACGCCGATGACCGACTTGCACGCCCGACGTGCGAAGCTTCGCCTCAACGCGGCCCTGGAGGGCCTCGCACTCGTCTTCCGCGGGGCAACTGCGCACCCCGAGGAGTCGAACTGCGAGTGCCACTGGGGCGGCGCGGAAGAGCTCGCCCTCCTCAAGGTCCCGGGTGTGAGGCTCGATCCTGACCTTCTCCGACGGACCTGGTGGGCCCCCGACTGGACCGACCACGGCGCGGTGCTCCGCCGCATCCTGCCTCAGCTCGCGTGCGCCGTCGTCGACAGCCGATCCGAGTCGTTCGTGTACCGGGACGAGATCGGTGTCTCGCTCGCCCGCGGGCGCTGGCAGGAATGGCCCCGGGAGCAGGCCGCGGCTGTGCGGGAGTTCCTGCACGCAATCTGGGTCCACAGCCTCGTCACCCCCGATGCCGTCGCGCCCACGCACCAGACCCTCGTCCTATGTGTCGAGGCGTCCGGCGTACTGAGCCCCTGGCTCGACGTCTGGGAGGCGCTGGAGCACCCGATGGCCGACCAGAACCTCGCGGAGGCCGTCGACTCATGGGACTACGACCTACTCGCCGACAAGCTCCCCTGGCGCACGCGGCACGACAGGGACGCCATGGTGGCCGTGCTCACTTCCTGGCTCACCCGCCATGCCCCCGCCCGACTGAGGGCACACAACGCACCGGAGGATCTACTCCACCGTCTGAGGTTGATCGGCCTCACCGGGCCCGCCCGCTGGGAAGATCCACATTGGCCCGACTACATCTACTGACCGTGGGGCAGAGGTGCCGGGCCCGAGGCACTCCGGCCAGGTGGAGCCGTCACAAGATCAGCGACAGAGCCGAATTACGTGACCGTCCACACCTGCCTGTAGGGCGGCCTGTGAGGCTGTGTGGCTTGTAGAGCAGCGCGCGCCGCTGACCTGCCTCCGCGAAGTTTGACTGATGGCCGTTTGTCTCCGGTGCCGGGCGATGCGGGGCGCCATGCGGCTGTTGCTCGTATGGTCCTGTCGACCTCGTTGTGCATCCGCTCCGTCTCCTGGCCCGGCTCGGGTCCGGTGTATCGCCGCGGTCTCCGCTTCGCCGCCTGCCGGCCGTGGCCCCGGCGGCTCCCGGCACCTGACGCCACTGACAAGGCCTCAGCCCTTGGCCGACGACTCCCTCTCGGTGCGAGGTGATACAGCGCCGGGGGCGCCGGAGGCGGCCCGACCGAGCCCGCCCGCGCTGACACCGGTGATCCACACCGCGGCGAGCAACCGCCACAGCGGCTCCACCCTGGTCACCACGGGCACCGGTATCGCGATCAGGGAGAACAGCAGCAGGGGGCCGGCGGCGGCACCGAAGAGAAGTAGCCACCGTGGCCCGCGTCCCTGGGCCTGCGCGCGTCGCGAGACGTACCACAGCAGCCCGGCGAGCCCGGTCAGGTGGAACGGGCCGCCCACCGCGAGCGTGAGCCTGGCTAGGACGACAAGGGTGGCGTCGTCCGCACGGCTCGCGACCGCTGCCAGGGCCAGTGCCAGCGCGCTCGACACCGCGAAGGCTCCGGCGGCGAGCCAGATCGCGTACCGCGCGTGGCGATCGGCACCCACTGCGGCGGATACCCCGAGGCCGAACCGGAGCAGTCCTGCAGCGGCGACCAGCTGGAGCAGCGACGACACAGCAACCGCCGTACCGCTGTGCTCGTAGTAGTCCCGCAACTGGCCCACGGTAGCGGTGGGCAGGAAGACGGAGCCCCTGGCCAGCACCGCTCCGAGAACCAGGCTGGCGATGAAGCCGACCACGAAGACCGGGCCGCCGAGTCGCCACCCCCGGCGTAGATTTCTGTTCTCCATGTCCCCCCACATTCCGAGTCCGACCCCACAGGAGCGCCCGCATCGACAGAGGTCGCACCCCCTGCTGTCGCGGCTTGCCCAGCAAACCCGGAACTGCCGTGTGGCGTCGTCGTACCGATGGAGGCGGTTCCGCTACTCCCTGGGGAGTAGCTCCGGGGAAGCGCGCACAGCAGATCCACGGCGGTTCGAAGGCATGGCCGAACAGGCCTGCATCACCGCCAGGGTGACCAGTCCGGCGTCCGGGTACTGGCCGATCTGGTGCTGCCGTGGACGGTCGATGAGCCCGTCAGGTCCTATCCACCGTCTTGCGCTGCCCAAGTCGGTCGCCGCGCATCGTGCCGGCGATCCGCACGGACGGTAGTCGGACCCACGGGATACGACCTTCCGACGCAGGACGGCGGCCGTCAGGTGCTCGGCGGAACAAGCCAGGGAATTCTCGAGACTTCGTGCTACACCCGCCCGCCTGCCGCAACCAAGATCGGCACGGCGCTCGTCCCACTGATGGCTCGAAGGTGCCGAACGCCAGGGGGAAGCGATGGCCGCGGTCGAACCGCAAAATCCGGAAACGGTCACAGCACGGGGGCGCGTACCGGTTCGTCCAACCTCGACACGGCGTCGGCGGGTCGCCATCCTCGGTGCGGCCTGTGCCCTGCCGTCGTTGATCTCGGTGGCCATCGGCAGTGTCGCCCAGCACTTCGAGCTCGGCGGCGGGGGGCGCGTCCCCGGAATCCTGCACCTGGTGGTGATGCTCGCGGTCGTCATACCGGCGTACTTCGTCAGCGTCCACGCCCTGCAGCCGACCGCCCCCCGGTGGCGCTGGCTGCTGGCGCCCGCGCCGATGGCGCTCGGCCTCGCCGCTACCCACGCACTGGCCCTTCTGCTGCCCTTCCGCCCGGGCCTGCTGAGCGTGCTGGTGTTCGCCCTCCCGTCCTTCGCCCTGGCCGGCGCCGTGGTGCTGCGCTCACGTGCCGCCCTGCTGGCGGCCGTCGGCACGCTGCTGGGCGTGTTCGTGCTCGCGTTCCCGCTGCGGGCGATGCAGCGGGAGGTGGGGGTCCAGGACCTGCTGCGCGGGGCCGATATCCCGTCCCGGTCCCTGCTGCGGCCGGTCCTCTCAGCGGATGTGCTGGTCACCGGGGTCAGCGGGGACGGACACCGGGCGGTCTTCGTGCTCAGTGGCCCGGCGGACCTCTACGCCGGCAGCGGCGGACTCGGCGACGGCTTCGACAAGGCCGCGGTCGAGACGGTCTCCCCGGGCTACAACGACCCCTGCGGCCGCCCTCTGCTGTCCGCGGACGGAGAGAACCTCACCACCAGCCCGTTCACCCCCTGCCTGCCGGAGCCGGGCGGCCTGTGGTCCGATGGAGCGAACCGGTACGTTCTGCAGCGCGACGGCCTCACGATCACGCTGGCCGGCGCCGGCAGCGCGCTGAGCACCCTCAGCGGGGGCGGCGAGGTCCGCCAGGCCATCCTGGCAACCCATCCCGCCACCGAACCCGAACTGCGCTCCCTTCAGGGCTGGTTCCCCTCCAGCTGGCTGGGCGGCTTGTTGCTCTGACCACGTGGAGACGGGACGGTGACACCTACCGTTTCCCGGGGGAAGTCCGGGCACCGGAGCGCCGAAGAAGAGGAGCAGGAGAGTCGGCGCGCTCGAACCCTCCCGCCTTGCTCGCCACCCGGCAGCGCACCGGTCTGGCCGACGAGATGTGGCGAGAGATCGCCCCGCTGCTCGCCGAGGAGGGAATCACCGAGGACACCGATCCGACCGACCTGCCGACCCTGCAGGCCGCCGGCCGCCTGGGCGCACGTCAGCTACCAGCCAGGGCGACGTCGTACAGAGGATCTGTCCCGGTTGATGCCGGTTCAGATGGCTGGGGTGGCTCATGAGTAACCCCGTCACTCGAACAGAGGCCACCCAGGGGAAGCTATTGAACGCGTTCAAATATACTGCGAGGATGATGCTCCTGTTGGAGCTGCCGAAGGGGTGGAGCGGCCATGGGTGCCGTGCTGAGAACCGAGAGCGCCCTGGCGTGGTTCATTCGAGCCGCCGTCCGCTATCTGTTCGCCCTTGGCTGTGGATGGAGTGCCACGGCCGGTGGTTGCGCGCTCTGGCTGGCACATGCCGGTGAGCTCTCCGGATCGGAGTTCCTGACCGGCTTCATCGACCTGGGGCTGCTCCTGTTCGGGTGGTTCGGCGTGCCGTCGCTGCTGCTGCTCCTTCTCTCCGCGCCGAAGAGGGAGAGCGAACTCCATCGGCCCGTCGTCACCGTCCTGTGGTGCGGGCCGCCGATGTTCGTGCTGTTCATCAGCGGGTGGGCGCTGATCGGCATTCTGTTCCAGATCGGCTGCGCCGCCTTCTTGCTGCCCTCACCGCGCCTGCTGATCGTCCGCCGACCGGACCGCCCCTGATGAGGAGCCCACGCCCGCCGAGTCCTGTCGGACCTGGTCTGGGCTCACGACATGGCCACGGGGAAGAGCCGGCCCGTCGACCGGAGCGCCGACGAGGCCAGCTGGCTGCTCTTGTTCTCGCGTCCGGCTGGTGCCAGCCGGGTTGTCGCGTGGGGACTGGGGCGGGGTGCTGTCCGGTCTCGGGTGCCCGGCTTGTGGGTTGTCCCGCGGGCGGGTCAGGTGGGCTGGTCCCTGCGCGGGGACGCGCGGATGATCGGCATGGTGCTCTCCGGCCGCGATGCCGAACTGGGCTCGATCGCCCGCGCGTGGCTCGCGGAGCACGGCGGATCGGCCGACGACTGACGGTCCGTGCGGCTTCCGGATCGACCGGATTTATCGGTGGAGCGGCCGGGTGGTGCCGGGGGATGATCTCCGGCGTGGCTGAGGATGCGGTGGCGGGCGACGACGCCCGGGCGTGGGACGAGCGGTTGGGCTGGGCGTTCGGGCTGGTCGCGGACGATCCGGCCGAGCGGGCGGGCGCGCTCGCCAGGCTGGTGAAGGCCCGGCAGGAGGTCCACGGTGCGTTCGACCGGTACAACGCGGTGTGGCGGCTGACGTTGCCGTTGGGGACGGACGAGCGGTACCGACACCCCGAGGTTCTGCGGGCGTACCAGCTGATCCGCGAGGCCCGGCGGCATTCGCTGCCGGACGGCCTGTGGAGTCGGTTCGAGGTTGGTGACCTGGGCGCCTGGCCGGGGCTGCCCTACGCCTTGCTCTTCCTGGAGTGGGAGGCCCGGTTCCCGGAGGAGTGGACGCGGCACGCGAAGGCGTGGGGGACGAAGGAGGTTCTCCTCCGCGATCTGTCCCGCGCCCGCCTGGACGGGCCGAGCCGGGCGAAGCTCACCGACCTGGTGGAGATCGTGGTCAACCGCCCGTACCGCTGCAAGGACCGCGAGTACGTGCGGATCGCCCGCGCCGTCGACAGCGCCGACCTGCGTGCCAGGCTCGACCGCGCGGCCGCGTCGGACGACCCGTGGGCCTGCCGCCACGCCGGGTACGTGCGGATGCTCCTCGACCGCCCCGAACTGCCGAACAGCCGTCGCGTCTGGCAGTCCTGGGTGGACGCCGACCCCTTCCCGGCCCAGACGCGGACCCGTTTCATGGAGTCGTCCTGGACACGTACTTCGACGGTCTTCTCGCCGCGGGCGATGACTCTGTTGCTCAATTCGGACCGCAGGTCGGTTGACTGCGGCATGATCGCTCCTGCGGTCGTCTCGTGGGCAGGCGGTCGCGGGGGTGGTGCGGGTGTCGATGAGGGGGGCGGGACTGCCGGAGGTCCCGGAGCAGACGGCGCTGGTCGCGGCGGCGGCTTTCCCGAAGGGGACGCTGGCGATGCGGGTGCGGGAGAAGCTGGCGGAGGTCTTCGCGGACGAGCCGTTCGTGTCCGCGTTTGGGGTGTGCGGGGCGCCGGGCCTGTCACCGGGGATGCTGGCGCTGGTCACGGTGCTGCAGTTCGCCGAGAACCTGACCGACCGCCAGGCAGCCGGGACGGTGGTCCGGGCGATCGACTGGAAGTACGCGATCGGCCTGGAGCTGACCGATCCGGGGTTCGACTTCACGGTGCTCGCGAAGTTCCGGGCCCGGTTGGTCGAGCACGGCATGGAGCGCCTGGTCTTCGACCGGCTGGTGGAACACTGCCGCCAGGAGGGGCTGATCGGCGCCGGGGGCAAGCAGCGCACCGACTCCACCCATGTCATCAGCGCGGTGCGGGACCTGAACCGGCTGGAGCTGGCCGGGGAGAGCGTGCGCGCGGCGCTGGAGGCGCTGGCCGTCGCGGCCCCGTCCTGGCTCGGGCAGGCGATGCCGGTAACGGAGCTGGAACTGCGGTATGCGGCCAGGGTCGACTCATGGCGGCTGCCCACGTCGAAGACGAAGCGGGACCGGCTGGCCGAGGTCTACGGCCAGGACGCGCTCGCACTGCTGCACGCGATCCACGCGCCCGACGCCCCGGTGTGGCTGCGGGAGATCGAGGCAGTCCAGCTGCTGCGGCGGATCTTCATGCAGACCTACTACGTGCACACCGACGCCCGGGGACGGGAGGTGGTCAGGAAGCGGGAGGCCGAGGTGGACGGCATCCCGCCCGGCCATCTGCGGCTCGCCTCCCCCTATGACCGCGACGCGCGCTGGTCCGCCAAAGGAGACGAGCTGTTCTGGTGCGGCTACAAGGTCCACCTCACCGAAACCTGCGACGACGGCACCACCGGCGCCGCACCTGCGGCCGGAGCCGACGCCCAGGCCCCGAACCTGATCACCGATGTGACCACCACCGTCTCGACCGCACCGGACGTGAGCGCCACCGCCGGCGTCCAACAGCGCCTGACAGAGCGACAGGTCAAGCCGGGCGAGCACTACCTCGACTCCGGCTACCCCTGCGCCGAGCTGGTCACCGCCGCCGCAGGCGAGGGCATCACCATGATCACACCGCTGCTGGCCGGCCACTCCGCGCAGGCCCGGGCCGCCGAAGGCTTCGACAAGAGCGCCTTCCGCATCGACTGGACAGCTCGTCAGGTCCGCTGCCCTGAAAGCCGTACCAGCACCGGCTGGTATCCCGTCCAGCAGCACGGCCACGACGCCATCGTGATCGAGTTCGCCCGAGCTGACTGCAGCCCCTGCCCTTCCCGCCGCAAGTGCACCACCGCCGCGCGCGGCAACCGCATGCTCACCCTGCGACCCCGCGAGCTGCACGGGACTGTCGCCGCCGCCCGCGCCGAGCAGAAGACCGACACCTGGCAGGCCAAGTACGCCCTCCGCGCCGGGATCGAGGGCACGATCAACCAGGCCCTCGACGCCACCGGGTTGCGCCGGGCCCGCTACCGCGGCCTGCCCAAGGTCAGCCTGCAACACGCCTACTCCGCCACCGCGATCAACGTCATCCGGCTCGACGCCCACTGGACCGATCAGGCCCGACGCCCGCGGACCAGCCGACTCACACGACTCGCTCACCAACTCGCAGCTTGATCACCAACCCGAATTAAGCAACAGAGTCGAGCAAGATCTCCTCGCACGCCGCGATCGGGCTACCGCCGAGGGCTGGCAGGGTGAGATCGAAGGACTCGACCTCACCCTCGCCTTCCTGCGAAGCAAGCGCGAGCAGGCACGACGCTTCCAGCGTTAGGGCCCCGTTTTGCTCGGCCTCCCGGTGATCCCTCATCAAGAACCCCAGGTCACAGACGTGTGATCAGCAGCGCCGAGACGAGCAGTGCTCCGGAATGCAGGGCCTGATCTGCCAAATACATTCCATTGAGCCCGGCCGTCCGCAGCTCGGCGAAGGCCGGCGAGCCGGTGCGCTGCAGCAGCCAGCGCACCGACCACCGCCGGTCCAACAGGGCATGAGTTGCCGCCGACCAGGCGAACCCGGCGGCCAAGCCGGTCATCGACAACGGCAGCGGGATGAACAGCCGCACCAGGGCGAGAAGCGCGGCGAGGACCAGGTGGTACTGGCTGACGTGGGCCAGGCACGCGGCCCATCCCCGCCGCGGGCTCGCCCCGGCGGCCACGTCCTCGGCCGTCGGCGCCCCCTTCCGGCGCATACGCTGTCGCGACGGAACGGAGATCTCGGAGCTGGAGGCGGCATGGCCTTGACGTGGTTGGAGACGGAGGGCGGCCCGTTCATCGTGGTTCCACGCGATGCCCTGTCGCACTGGTCGGGAACGGAGGGCGACTACGACCGGGCCTGCGAGGTGGTGGAACTGGTCGGTGTCCTCGCCCTCCCTGGTGACGCCGAGGCGCTCGTCCTCGGGGATGAACCGCTCTCCACCGCCTACCTTCACGAGCACCGAGTCCTCGTCCGCTGGTGCTGCGCAGAAAGCGAGGAAGGCGTCGCTGACATCGTCCTGGCCGGACTTCCCACCGCTGAGTGGGAGGAAGGACCCGTTCTGAAAACCACGGGCGAGCTCGTTATGTTCGACGCCGCCTACTTCGGCACCGAGGTCGGGACACTCACGGACAGCACTGTTCTTGAACTCGGCGCCGGCAGCTACCGAGTGGACTCGGCAAGCGTCGAGCCCGACCGCCTCACGTCCTTTCGCGTCCACCGATTCGTTGAGCTGACCTGACGCGGCGTTGGTGCAGAGAAGGTCAAGCGCATAGGCGCCCGTGCCGAGCGTCGGCGCGTACAGGCCCTTGGCGTCGGTCGGGTGGTGCGGGTGCGCAAAGGTGCCCAGCGACAGAACTCGGTCTTGTTGGCGACCCGGGCGAGTATCGGCAGGTTCGGATATCTGGTGGTGCGGAATAGCCCGGACCCGAGGGACTGCGGCAGCCGTGTAATTGGGTTGTGCAGTTAGCCGGGCGCCCCCGAGGATCTGCCCATGACCACGACCGATGTTTCCGTGCTGCCGATGTCCTCCTCCGCTGTTGCGGGGCGGGGCCAGCAGCAGCCCGGCTGTCCGCGGAGGTCGACTCTGCACCGCGCGTGAGCGCGGCCCTGGTCGCGGGGCTCCTGGCTGGCTATGGCATCGCCATGCCTGTGGGAGCGGTCGCGACTTATCTCGTGGCCCTCACTGCGCGGGCGTCGTTGAGAGTCGGTGCTTGGGCCGCTTTGGGTGTCGCGACCGCTGACGGCCTGTATGCACTGATCTCCATGGTCGGAGGCTCAGCGCTCGCGCCCACCATCCAGCCGATCACGCTGCCTCTGCATTGGGCCTCGGCCGTGGTGCTCGTTGTGCTGGCATGCCGGAGTTCCGTGACGGCCATCGTCCAGTACCGCCGGCGGGAGGTCACGGGCAGGGCTGACCAGAGGCTGATGAGTCCGGTGCGGGCGTATATAGGGTTGCTGGGCATCACGATGATGAACCCGATCACCGTGATCTACTTCGCGGCGCTGGTGCTCGCCAGTCAGGGCACCACTGCGCCGGATCACTGGGACGAGGCTGTGTTCATCCTGGCGGCTTTCGTAGCCTCCGCCAGTTGGCAACTGCTGCTCGCCGCCGGCGGAGCCCTGCTCGGCCGAGTGCTGACGGGTCCTCACGGCCGTTTGTTCACCTCCCTGGCATCCAGCGCCGTGATCGTTGGACTTGCCGCCCACCTACTGGTCGCCCAGTCGTGATCGGCGGGCCACCTCGGCCGCGTAGGCGGCTCTGACGTGTCCGGCCGACCAGCGCTCAGCCGCAGACGCGCTGACGCCGAGCAGGCGCTGGACAACCGCGGCGGGCATCTGGGTGCAGAGATCAAGCAGGGCCGCGCACCGACCGGACTCCGGCGGGAGTCCGGTCCCCCTGAGCCGGTTGTTGAGCTGCCTGCTGGTCAGCGCCCCGGAAGATTTCAAGTCCAGTGAGACGGTCGTGACGTTATGAGGTTTGTGGTGCGGGTTCCCTGCGCTTGGCCGGGTCGTTGATCCACGCCGTC
>NZ_JBIRJC010000086.1:0-12222 GCF_044329365.1 Kitasatospora sp. NPDC017646
CAGAGACACGATCATCCGCGCAGCATCCCAGTCACCACCGACCAGCCCTGGACACGGCCTTCCACCTGCAGCGATGACTTTACGAGCCCCACAGGGCAAGGATCTTGGGATCCATCCGACCACGGTAGCCACGTGGCGAAAGCGGTTCGCGGCCAACCGGCTGGAGGGCCTGGCCGACGAGAAACGGCCAGGCCCTGCCCGCACAGTGACCGACGAGCAGGTCGAGGACGTGATTGTGCGGACCCTGGAGACGACTCCGAAGGGAGCCACACACTGGTCCACTCGCGAGATGGCCAAGGAGAGCGGGCTGAGCCAGTCGACCGTCTCGCGGATATGGCGTACCTTCGGTCTCAAGCCGCACCTCGTGGACACATTCAAGCTGAGCAAGGACCCGCAGTTCATCGAAAAGGTGCGAGACGTGGTCGGCCTGTACCTCGACCCGCCCGAGCGGGCCATCGTGCTGTGCGTCGACGAGAAGTCGCAGATACAGGCGCTGGACCGCTCGGCCCCGGTCCTGCCGATGATGCCCGGCATGCCCGAACGCCGCACCCACGACTACCTGCGCGGCGGCGTCACCACCCTGTTCGCGGCACTCAACACCGCCACCGGCGAGGTCATCGGCTCCCTCCACCGGCGCCACCGCGCAACGGAGTTCAAGAAGTTCCTTGCCAAGCTCGACAAGGAGGTCCCCGCCGAGCTCGACGTCCATCTGATCTGTGACAACTACGCAACCCACAAGACGCCCGCGATCCAGAAGTGGCTGCTGGCGCACCCGCGCTTCCACATGCATTTCACGCCCACCAGCTCGTCCTGGCTCAACCAGGTCGAGCGCTGGTTCGGCCTTCTGACGGACAAGCAGATACGCCGCGGCGTCCATAAGAACGTCCAGGCTCTGGAGAAGGACATCCGCGAGTGGATCGCCCACTGGAACGAGAACCCCAAGCCGTTCGCGTGGACCAAGACCGCCGACGAGATCCTCGAACGCCTCGCCGGCTACCTGAACCGCCTTCCGGAACCCAAGTCGTAGTTATGAAGTGTTTCTGAGACTCAGGACACTAGCGGGCCGCCGACCAGGTTCTACGTGACACCTACGACCAGGCCGCGCTCGCCCGACAGTTCTCGAGCCCGTTCACACGAGGCGTGTGAGGGATGGGTCACCAGAGCAGCTCCAGCCGCCGGACGAAGGACGTCAACTGGGCCGCCTCCGAAGGGATCACGTCAACCAGGCTAGTGACGGCGGCGATCAGCTCGCCGACCTGGCCGCGGGACGGGCCGCTGTCGAGGAAGTCCGCCAGTCGGCGCTCGGCCTCGCCCCTGCCCGGGAGAAGGCAGCTGACGAGGAAGAGGTTGCCCTTGTCCGGGATCTCGTCCTCGCCAGCCGCGGCCGATCCCGGCGCGAGGAGGTCGAGCGCCCGGGCCAGCTGCGCGTCGCGGTCGGGATGTCCGAGGGCGTGGAGCACGACTGCCTTCTCGTAGCGAAACCAGGAGTTGTCAGGGTCGAGTTCGAGGGCCCGCGTGAGGTCGGTTAGTGCCTCCTCGTACCGGCCTAGGTAGCGGAGGGTCACCCCTCTGCCAGCGAAAGCCCATACATTCTCGGGCTGGAGCTCGACGGCGCGGGCGAAGTCCGCCAGCGCCTCCTCGTACCGGCCCAGGACGCGGTAGGTCTGCCCACGGCGGATGTACACCCACGTGTAGTCGGGCTCGAGTTCGAGGGCGCGCGCGAAGTCCGCCAGCGCCTCCTCATACCGGCCCATCAAGTCATACGTCTGCCCACGGTTGCCGTACACCCACGCCTTCTCGGGAGCGAGTTCGATGGCGCGCGCGAAGTCCGCCAGCGCCTCCTCATACCGGCCCATCGCGCCATACGTCTGCCCACGGCTCCCGATGGTCCAGGCGTCGTCCGGATCCCGCTCGATGGCGCGCGCGAAGTCCGCCAGCGCCTCCTCGTACTGGCCCAGAAGCCGGTGTGTCTCGCCACGCGAGGCGGTGATCCACGCACTCTCGGGATCGAGTTCGGTGGCGCGGGAGTAGTCGGCCAGCGCCTCCTCGTACCGGCCCATCACGTGATACGTCTGCCCACGGCACGCGATGGTCCACGCCTTCTCATCGAGTTCGATGGCGCGCGCGAAGTCCGCCAGCGCCTCCTCATACCGGCCCATCGCGCCATACGTCTGCCCACGGCTCCCGATGGTCCAGACGTGGTCCGGATCCCGCTCGAGGGCGCGGGTGAACTCGGCGAGCGCTTCCTCGTTCCGGCCCAACAGACGGTATGTCTCTCCGCGGCCGCGGACGGCACGGACGGCTTCTTCCTGCAGAGCGAGAGCCGCCGCATAGTCGGACAGGGCTTGCCCGTACTCCTCCGCCATCTGGTGGGAGTCACCGCGCAGGATCAGGGCATGTACCCGGCCGTCGGTGTCGAGTGCGCTGCAGGAGAGGATCAGGGTGAGGGCGGAGATGCCGGGGGTGGGGGTTTCCATGGCGTCCAGGAGGCGGCGGCTCCAGTCGCGCAGGGTCGGGACGTCACTGTCCGAGCCAGCCTGGGCCAGCGTCTGAGCCCAGCGGCGCAGGGTGGTCGTGTCGTGGTCGTAGGCGTCGAGCGCTTCTCGGAGGGCGTCAGCCAGGGCCGTGTGGGGGCCGGCGCACAGACGGTGGTAGGTCTCCTGCAGGCGGTGGCCGCGCCAGCGTTCGTCGGTCCAGCAGCTGTCGGCGGGACCGGTGGCCGGCTCAAGGGCGGCCCGCTGCCGGGCGAAGGCGTCGGCCAGTCTGATGTGCTGTTCCTGCCAGCGCTGCGGAGACTGCTGACGCTGCAGGCGCAGCATCGCGGTGCGGACCACGTCGTGGTAGTGGCATTTGCCAGCGCGATCGGTGACGAAGGGCATCGACCGCAGCCAGCCGAAGAGTTCGTTGGCCTCCTCGGTCGCCGCGGCGGCGCGGTAAACATCCTCGTCGAGTTCCCGGGGGAAGGCGCAGGCCAGGGCGGCGGCGCGGCGGGCGGGGTCGGCTTCCCAGCGGAGGAAGCGCTCGACGGCGGTGCCGCTCGGGTCTCCGACATCGGCCGGGTTGGTGGGGCGGGCCTCAGCGAGAGTGGAGACCAGGACCGGAAGCCGCCCGGATAGCTGCAGGATGACTCCGATAACGCGCTCGTCATTGATGCCCTTGGCAGCCAGGAGCTGGCGCGCCTCGGTGTCGGTGAAGACGTCCAGTGGGAGATCGGTGACCAGGTCGAGCCAGTCCTCCCAGCACTGCCGATTCAGCTGTCCCTGCCCGGCCAGGACCACCAAAACGTTGGCGGGCATGTCCCCGTACCGGTCGCTGACCAGGGTATTGCGCAGCCACTCGTCCAGTAGCGGACCGATGCGCTCGTAGGTGTCGAAGAAGAGCACCAGCCAGGGTCGGCGTCGTGCCGCCTCTGCCAGGTCGCGGAGGAAGACGGGGGTGAGAACCTGCAGCGGGGACATGACGAGTTGGACGTCCTCGTGGCTGCGCAGACGGGCGCTGAGCACAGCCTTGACCCGATCGGCCCCGGCGGCGATCTCCTTGGCGTCGACCGCGCCGGTGAACGCGCCCACTCCGGGAATCATGCCGAGCCCGACAAGGCCGAGCTTGGAGGCGATCAGGCTGCCCGGGGACGGGGTTCCCGACTGTCCGCCGCCGCTTCCCGATGTCTCGCCGGCCGCCGGTTCGGCGTTGACCTCGTATCGGCGCTGTCGGTAGGTGGCCAGCAGCTTGTCGAAGTCCTTGAGGGCGGAGCCCTGTTGGGCCAGTTGGAGGCTGATCGTCTCCATCGCCTCGACGACGTCGCCCACCGACTCGTCGACGTAGGCGGTGCAGGCCTCGGCTTCCCTGGCGGCGCTCTCCAACTGCCGGACCAGAGTGGACTTTCCGACACCAGCCGGACCGCGGATATGGAACAGGAACTGCGGCGACTCCTCGGCGGACCGCCTAAGGGTGTCCTTGAAGAGTGCCAGCTCGCCCTGCCGTCCGATGAATCCGGCTTGGCGCCAGCGCCGGATCAGCTCCTGCCGTGAAGGACCCCGCCCCGCCATCCGCCAGCCTCCCCATGGGTCGACACCCCGTCAGGTCCATGGTCCCTCATGGGCACTCCTCACCCAACCGTTCGGCCCAGAGAGAGCTATCCGTCACTTCGCGCCAGCTTCGGGAGCGCAGGGCCTGCTACCGCGTGCTGGAACGGATCGAGGAACAGTTGCTCGGCGAGCTCGCCGCCGGGCATCAGCACGTGTGGGAGAGCGATGCGGCGGGCAAGCCGCTCCTGCCTTCAGCCGTAAGACCCCCGGGCCGCAGCCGGTCTCCGCGTTCGCCGCTGTTGAGGAGCGAATTTCACGGGACCGGGGCGGCCGCCAGTTCGGAAGGTCAGGGTGTCAGATCGATGATCCGAACCGGCTGGCCCTTCCATCGGGCCGGGTCCACGGTGGCGACGACCGCGCCGTCCGGGCGCTCCGGGGTCGGGGTGGCGGCGTAGCGGGTGTGGGCCTGGGCCCAGGTGTTGTCGGCGGCGATCGCCAGGGCGGCGGCGAGGTCGAGGTCGAGCACGGTGAGGCCGGGGAGGGCGGCGAGGTGTTCGGCGGTACCGGGACGTTCGCGGTCGGCTTCCACCAGGGCGCAGGCCGGGGCGTAGAGGTACCAGCCGGGTTCGGCGTGGGCGCGGTGGATGAGGCGGGAGGCGAGGAGGTTGCCGCGGCCGGCGGCGACCATGGCGGTGTCGTCGAGGACGACGTGCAGGTCGGTCACTGGCCGCCTGCCTGGGCCAGGCGGCGGTCGAGTTCGGCGTCCAGCTGCTGGGTGTCGGTGGCGTCGGGGCTGTAACCGTTCCAGGCGGCGAGCCTCTGGCGGGCCTGCTCGGCACGCTCGGCGCGCTCGGCAGGAGTGAGCAGGGTGTCGGCGAGGCGGGCCAGGTAGGCGCGCAGGGACAGGTGTTCGGCGGCGGCGACCTCAGCAAGGCGGTCGCGGGTCTCGGCGGGGATGCGCACATTGGCGTCGGCCATTGGGTGATGCTCCTCTCGATCCGCACCAGGATACGGGTACGTACCCGCATCCTCCAATGGGTACGTACCCGTACCCGTACCCGCTATAGTCGGCTCTGGGCCGAGACCGTCCGTCGAAGCCTGAAGCGGAGGAGTAGCGGGTGGAAGGAGCGGGACGTTGCCCCGGCGGCGTTGTCGGATGCCGAGAGCACTGCGGCGCTGGAGCAGGCCGCCCTTTCGGCAAGACACTCGTCGTGGACCTGGTGCACGCGGCGCTGGCGCGGCGTGGTGGTGCGGTGCGGGTGGACCGCGACGGCTACAAGGCCGTCCACCCCGACTACGCGCGGTTCCTGGCTGAGGATGTGCGTACGGCCGGGGTGCTGGTGCGCACGGACACCTACGGGTGGCAGGCCCGGTTGGAGGCGCTCGTGCGGGAGGGCCGGTTCGATGCGGTGGTGGAAGCGGCGCTGGGCCGCCCCGAGGAGTTCTTCGCCGAGATCGCCGCGTACCGGCGGGCGGGCTACCGCGTCGAAATCGTGGCTCTGGCCGTACCCGAGGCGCTCAGCCGGCTCGGCGTCCTGGACCGCTACTTGGACCTGGCTCTTCAGGGCCGGGCCCACTACGTGGCCTGGGACAACCACGACGCCTGCGCCGCCGCGCTGCCCACGACACTCGCCGTGGTGGAGGCCGGGCACCCTGCACTGGGTGCGCAACGACGGCCGGGCCAAGCCCGGCGATCTCTGCTGCTCGACGCGGGCGTGGAGACCAACGAGCTGTACACCGCTGACGTCACCCGCACCCTGCCGGTCTCCGGCCGCTTCACCGACCTGCAGCGCAGGGTCTACGACGCGGTGTAAGCGGCGCAGGAGGCGGGCATCGCGGCGGTGCGGCCCGGCGCCGACTTCCGCGACTTCCACCACGCCGCGCAGCGCGAACTCGCCGAACACCTCACGTCCTGGGGCTTGTTCGGCGACCTCACCGCCGACAAGGTCTACGAGCTGGGCCTGCACCGCCGCTTCGCCCTGGCGGGCACCGGCCACATGCTCGGCATCGACGTCCACGACTGCGCCCACTTGCGCACCGAGGAGCACGTGGACGGCAAGCTGCTGCCGGGCATGGTGCTGACGGTCGAGCCGGGCGTCTACTTCCAACCCAACGACCTGACGGTGCCGGAGGAGTACCGGGGCATCGGGGTGCGGATCGAGGACGACATCCTGGTCACCGAGGACGGCAACGAAAGCCTCTCCGCGGCGCTGCCCCACCGCTCCGACGAGGCGGAGGCATGGTTGGCCCGGCTGCGCGGCTGAGCCCGTTCAGCCGCGCAGCCGGGCGGCGGGCCGGTGCAGCGAGCCGGGCTCAGGCCGGCAACGGCTTGGTCCAGCGGCTCCACTGCGGCTCGGGCCGGTAGCCGGCCGCCTGCCAGGTGCGGTGGCCGAGGGCGTTGTCGTCCAGCACCATGGCGTCGGCCCGGCGGCCGCCGAGCGCGGCGAAACGCTCCTCGGCGGCCCCCAGCAGGGCGGCGCCGATGCCGCGCTGGCGGTGTGCGGGATCGACGGCGAGGCGGTAGAGGTGGCAGCGCCAGCCGTCCCAGCCGACGATCACGGTGCCGAGCAGGGTCGCCGGGTCGTCGGCGGGTGTGGGACGACCAGGCAGTCGGGATCGCGGGCGAGCAGCGCGGCGACGCCCGCCTCGTCGTCCGTGATGCTGGCGCCCTTGGCCGCCGGGCTCAGAGGGCGAGCAGGGCGGGGACCTCGTCGGGGGTGGCGGCGCGCAACACGATCTGGTCGGTTATACGGGGCCTGTCTAGCAGCCCCGGTTCGCACCAGCACCGGGATTTCCACGTGCTGGACGGCCCGACGGCACGAGCCCGCGGATGAACGGGGCCGGCACGGACGGCGCCGCCCGCGTCGGCCCGGTAGGGCGGAGCGGACGGTACCGGTCGCGTGGCGGCCGCCGGAACCGGCGACCGCCGGGAGCGCCGGAGATCAGAAGTGGTGGGTGGTGTCCCGCTCGGCCGCTTCGATCTGGTTGATCCGGCGCTGCAGCGCGTCGGCCTGGGCACGGGTCTTGCGCGCCACGTCGTGCTGGCCCGCGCGGTCCAGTCGGTCGGCCTTCTGACGCAGTTCGGCGACCTGCTGGCGCATCTTGTTGAGGTCGACCTTGATCGAGGCGGCAGCCGCCGGCTGGGCGGAGGCGACCTGGGCAACCGTCGCCAGGGCGCCGCCGGCCAAGGCTGCGGTCAGGACGAGGGCGGTCATGCGTCGACGCATGGGTGACTCCTTACGGTATTACACGGATCACTGACTGGACATCATCCGATTACCAGTCAGTAACCATGATGGCACGATCCTGTGCCGCCCCCTGCGCCCGAACCGTCCTACCCTACGCACCGCTACCACCCGCTCCCCGGACCACTACAACCCACCCTTCCCCCTCCACATCGCTCCGCTCCGGCACCCGTGAGGACGCAAGGATCTGCTTGCCGTTGAACGGGCCGCCCAGAATGGTCAGGAACGACCGGGCCACGACCTTGCCGTCGTAGCTGCCCAGCTTGAGATCCGTTGACGCGGAGGCGTCGAAGTTCTCATTGGTCTGGACGTACGTGTCGAATGTCGTGCCGACGTCCACCACCGGGTCGATGGTGACCGAAAACTGCGTCCTGGCGTCCGCGAGGAAGGCCGCGTCCGGAGTGAACACCAACTCGGTGTCGGCGCCCCGGCCGCGCAGCTCCATCGTGACCGCGCCGCGGTTCAGGTGCTCCTGCGAGGGCGGGTCGACGACGGCGTCCCACATGACGGGGGCCGGGATCCGGACCGTGGTCTTGCCGCTCGCCTTGTCGAGCAGCTGGATGGAACCATCCTGCTGCGGGGCGACGGTGAGGCCGGTGGTGTCGAGCGGGATCGTCACGGTGCCGGTCTGGGCAACGGCGGCACGGTCCTTGACGATCAGGAACTGCTCGAAACCAGTCCGGGTGGCCTCCAAGGGCCCGCACCCGCCGGGATGGGCACTCCGCTGCTGATCCGGGTTCAGTCGCTACGGTCGCTGCGGGGGGCGCCCTCACCTGGGAGACGCTCGGCAGCGGCGCCGCCGAGCGCACCCTGCGCTCGGATGCGCAAGACGTGACTGGCTGATGAGCGGCTTCCCTGCTCAGCCGCCTTCGCGTACCACTCCAGGGCTTGCTCGGTCCGGCCGGTTTCCCGGAGAAAGTCCGCCATCTCCCGCAGAGCCCGGCGATCGCCCGCCGTCACGCGGGATTGGAGCCAGGCCGCAGCCGCGGCCCAGCCGCGGTACTTCAAGAGGATCCACGCAGCCTCCCGGTGGGCGTGCCGCTCCCCCACAGCGGCAGCTTTCGTGAACGCGGTGACTGCACCGTCCACGACTTCGAGATCCGCGGCTTCCCCGGCGATGTCGCACTTTCCCCGCAGGATCAGCCCGATCTGCATGTATGCGGTCATATCGCCGTATTCGGTCGCCTTACGGAACCAGTGCAGTGCCTCGTCAGGCCGCTCGGTCAGCCGGTACAGCGCGGCTGCCCGGCGGATCGCGGCCATGTTCGGCTGGACCTCGGTCTTGCCTTCCCCCGGGGTCTCAACCTTCTTCTCTGCGGCCCCGATGTAGATCTCCAGGGCTTTGTCCTGCTGCCCCACCGTGGCCAAGAGGTCAGCGAGCGGCAGAATGCTGAGCTCGTCCCCGTTGTTGACCGCCGCCTGGTACATCATGATCGCCTCATCGTCGCGGCCCAAGCCCTGTAGATGCTCCGCGGCGTCCCTCCAGGCCTCCAGGTCCCCGGCCGATCCGGCCTCCGCATAGAAACGCAGGGACCTGGTGGTGTCGCCCTCCTCCCACAGAAGGTGCGCAGCCTCACGCAGAGCGACGGGATTGCCCTGCGCGGCCAGGTCCCGCAGCCAGCGCACGGCCTGCTCCACCTGCCCGGTACGCCGCAGCAGCGCGGCCGCCGGCCGCAGGGTGCGGCTCGTCCCGTCGATCACCGCCGCCAACCGGTAGTGCTCGACCGCCTCGTCGTCCCGTCCCTCCCGCAGAAGCCGTCGGGCAGCAGTGACGGCGGCATCCGCGTCACCGGCCTCCGCCAGCATGCGCAGCCACCGGACCGCCTCGTAGGACGTGCCGTTCTCACTCAGCATCGCGGCCGCGGGCTCCAGCGCCTGGGCGTCGCCCGCCTCCGCCGCGCGCTGGTACCAGATGGCGGCCTCCCCCAGGCGTCCGGACTGCTGCAGGAGCGCTCCTCCCATCAGCAAGGTGTGGGTGTCCCCTTGGTCCACCGCGGTGCGGAAGTTCTGGGGCTCGATCAGCGGGCTCGGGCTCCGGTCGGTGGACAGGAAGCGCGCCACGGCACCAAGAGCCTCGGCGCTGGCCAAGGCGAGACGGGGGTCCCGCCCCGCGGTATCCGCCAGCAACGCCAGCTCGTCCGCGGTGAAGCGGTTCGGAACATCGACCGCCGAGTCCTCGATCAGGGTGCGCACTGCCGCGTCCGTGCCCGGGGTCTGGCCGTTCGCACGGGTCAGAACGCCGGCGTCAGCCGAGACGGTGCCGATGACCAGCACCGGTGCCCGACCAGGATCGTGCAGCAACTCCCGCAGCTCAGCATGGACATCCCCGGCCAGGTGACACTGAGCGGGATCCAGGAACCGCTCGATGCGGTCGAGCCAGACCACAGAGTTCGGGCCGGCCTGAGAGATCGCCTCCACCACCAGCTCGAACCGCGACGGGTCTGCAGGCGACCAGAAGCGCCAGGTTCCGGGAACCTCCCTCAGCGCCTCCCAGCACGTGCGCGTCGTACCGGTGGCCCGGTGCCCCCGCGCGAGGACCATCGCGCTCTGCCCGTCGACGGTCCTGCGCACGGCCTCACCGATCGCATGGTCGTGTTCCCGCCGAACATAAGGCGGCAGGACCGGCAACGGACCGTTCGCCGCCTGGACCGTGAACGCCTTGTGAACGCCCAGGGCCAGAGGATCCGCTACCTCGCTCAACGCGATCCCATACGGTGCCTCCGCCTTCGCCCGCACCCACAGGTCCCGGGCCTTCTCACTCACCGTGACCGGGTTCTCCCCCGCCATCCGGGCCAGGACCACCGCCACCGCCACCGTGTCGCCCAGTGCCCCAGGAGTGGAGGAGCGAAGCAGTCGGCTCACCGCGCCCTTGCCGGGAGCCGACTCCAGCGAGTCGTCCAGCCGCACCGCCTCCGCGACCTCCGCCATCGAAGGCTTTCCCGCCTTGAGTAGAAGCCCGTGCAGCCAGTCCCGCAACTCCCGCAACGGTCCCGGCCGCACCCAGACCCGTGGCGGCTCGCCCCGGCCCCGGCGTACGACCGTAGACCTGCCGCTTCCCTCAGCAGCCGATGCGGCCGCTGGCGAAGCCCACGCCGGGGCGGCCGAAGACGGACCCACGACGGCCTGCGGACACCGCCCGGTCACAGCCCGCTTCCACAACTCCTCCCAAACTGCGGCGCCGTACCGGGACGCGGGCGACCCGGCGAAACCCGAGATCATCTGCATGAAGCCGCAGAACACCCGCTCGGTCGGCACCGCCGCGCCCATCCGCAACGCCTCCCCCAATGTGCTCCTCGACAGCCTCAGATCCAGATCCGCCGCCCGCTGCTCCATCACCCGCAACGACGGACTGCCGCTCAACGCCCGCGCCGTGCGCATCAGCTCGCCCAGGTGCTGCGGCTCACCCAACGCCTCAGGCTCACGCCACCTGACAACGGACTGCGGCTCTCGCGGGCCAGCTGCGCGGACCGGCGTCCCGCGCCACAACCGCTCCGCCTTCCGCAGCTCCGCCGGCGTCGCACCACACGCGCGCACGAAAGCCCGCACAACGTCCAACTGCGGCCGGCGTGTCCCCGACGACGCCCGGGAGAACGTCGCCACGGACACCCGCGGCGAGGACTCCTCGGACATCTGGGCGTACGTCTTCCCACAGCGCGCCCGCAGCCCCTCCAGATACTCAGCCAGCTCCCGAGCGGCCGCCCCTTCAGCGACCGCCTTCTTCGGCCTTCCCACCACGTCGGCTCACCCGCGCCTGCGCCCTGCGGAGGCGGCCACGATCCGCCTCACCAGCTCCGCCGCCGTTACCACGGCCGCGCTCGACAGCGCGATGACCGTCTCGACCGACAGGCCCATCGCCGTCAGCACGACGAACACCGCCAGCACCGCCACCGCAAGGACCACCGCGGCGGCCGGCACCGGCTGGTCACTGTTCCTGGCCCTGCGGTGCTTCCGCAGAACGCTCATCTCGAAGTCCTTCCCCACCCTGGCAGCCCAACCGACAAGGAAGGCACGGGGAGGTTGCAGTCCTCTCCCGCACCGTGCGGGCCAGTCTTCAACACGCCCGACCCCCGGAACGCAATGACGGCGCCCCTCATCGCCGGTCGTTGAAACAACCAGGCCCAGCCAGCCGGGGTTTCCACAGCTCAAAGCGCATGGCGTCATTCCGGGCGGGCGAGGGAGGGCTGGCGCTTGTCCGTTTTTCTGCCCGAAATCACGTCATCTTCATTTTTTCATGATTGTCCGAACGTCGGTGCAACAAAGCGCGGCACCGCCCGGCACATCCATGCTGGTCAAAGCACCAAAGTGGCCGCCACCTTCCGACTGAATCCGCCTCATGTCCGCTCCATCCCATCGCGACCAGAGCACCTCCCACCCAGGCCACGGCAGATTGGTACCCGCCCTCCCGGTCACAGCCCAACACCACCTCCGGGAACACGGCCGCGCACCGATTGCAGCGGAGCCGGCCCGGCCGCAAGGCCACCCGTGTTCGGGGACGCCCACCCCGGCGTCCCCGAACACCAACCGTCCCCGCCGCTGGTGGGCGCCTCTACATGGACGCCGCCCCGACCCGGCTACGCGCTGACGGCTAGTACTCCAGCAGGACTTCGACGTTTTGCCTGGTCAGAGGCTGCGCGCGGTGAGTGTAGCGGGATGATTTCCGTCAGGGGCGGGCTTCAACGCTGCGGCCGACGAGAAGGCGGCCCAGGCCGACCGCATAGGGCGAAGTGACAAGTGTGAAGATCGAGAGGAGGATGTGCCCGGCTTTCTGTCGCATGCGCAGGAAGCCTCCAGCATCCGGTCCACAGGGGGGTCTTCCGTGCGCCAACGTCATCTCGCCAGCCTCGCCATCGCCACCGCACTAGGCCCGTCTTTCGCAGGTGGGGAATCGAGTGTCCAGCCAGCGTGGTCGGGTTGGATCGACGTCGAGTAGTTCCAGTAGTTGGGCCTGGATA
>NZ_JBIRJC010000087.1:0-11974 GCF_044329365.1 Kitasatospora sp. NPDC017646
CGCGACGATCACCATGATGAACTGCGCGAGCAACCCAACGACTCGTCACACCAGGGCCGGTGACCTGCACCAATCACGATGAAACTTCCTCAATGCACTGGGAACGGTGCCGCTTGCCCGGCGTGCGGGGTCTGGTCGAGCCGAGTTCATGGTTCCTACCTGCGGTTTCCCGCCGATGTGCCCAGCGCCGGGCGAAGTGTTGTTCTTCAGCTGAGGGTCCGCCGGTTCGCCTGCGGGAACTCGGGGTGCACCCGCCGCACCTTCGTCGAGCAGATACCCGGCCTGACCCGTCGCCACGGTCAACGGACCGAGCGGCTGCGCTCGACGCTGGCCTCGGTCGGTCTCGCCCTGGCAGGCCGTGCCGGCGCCCGCCTGAGCTCCGTGCTCGGGGTCTCGGCCAGCCGGAGCACCGTCCTGCGCCTGATCGACGCCCTTCCCGAGCCGGAAGCGCCCGCCCCGCGTGTGGTCGGCGTGGACGAGTACGCCACCCGAAAGGGCCGCCACTACGGCACCGTTCTCGTCGACGTCGAATCCGGCCGCCCTGTCGACCTGCTGCCCGACCGGGAGGCATCGAGCCTGGCGGCCTGGCTCGCCGATCGGCCCGGCGTCGAGGTCGTGTGCCGGGACCGGGCGCCGTTCTTCGCTGAGGGCGCCACCGCCGGTGCGCCGCAGGCAGTCCAGGTCGCGGACCGGTGGCATCTCTGGCACAACCTGAGCGAGGCCACCGAACGGAGCGTCGCCCAGCACCGTCGCTGCCTCAGCGCTCTGGTCCCCACGGTCCCTGAACCCGGCCCCGGACCCGAGGTTGTTCCGGCCGTGGACTCGTCCGGTTCTCCTTGGCCGCGCGGACACCGGTTCGCCGATCGGACCCGGGCCCGGCATGCCGCCGTCCACGCGCTGCTGGCGGCGGGACACAGTCGGCGCTCGGTCCAGCGGCAGCTCGGGATGACCTATCGCACCGTCAAGCAGTTCGCCGATGCTGCGACGCCGGAGGAGCTGTTCGCCGGTCAGTGGCAGAACCGGCCTTCCGTCCTCGACGACTACAAGCCCTATCTGGACGACCGCTGGAGCGACGGCTGCACCAACGCTTGGAAGCTGTGGGAGGAGATCGTGCCGCTCGGCTACAAGGGCAGCTACCAGCGCGTTCGCGCCTACCTGCACGACAAGCGCACATCACCGCAGCAGGTGACCGCCCGGCCTCCCTCGCCCCGGACCGTCGCCGGATGGATCCTCCGCCGTCCGGACACCCTCACCGAGACCGAGCGACTCCAGCTCAAGGCTGTCCGGACGCACTGCTCCGAACTCGACGCGCTCACCGGGCACGTCCGCTCCTTCGCGACCATGCTCGCCGAGCGCCAGGGCGAGCGGATGCCCGACTGGCTCGACGCCGTCCGGCGGGACGACCTGCCCAGCCTGCACACCCTCGCTGCGGGCATCGACCGCGACCGCGACGCCGTCATCGCCGGCCTCACTCTGCCCTGGAGTTCTGGCGTCGTCGAAGGGCACGTCAACCGGATCAAGATGCTCAAGCGCCAGATGTACGGGCGCGCTGGCTTTGCGCTCCTGCGAAAGCGGGTCCTGCTCGCCTAGTCACTTCGAGTAGCCGAAATCCTTCTCACTGGGCAATCCGGCTTGAGAGAATTCCGACATGCCGAGTCGATTTGGAACCCTCAGCGCAGGCCCGATGAGTGCGGATGGCCGTCACCTATTGATCTTGCCTGGAGACGCAACCGAACTCGTTGACCCGAGCCTCACGCCAGAGGATCTCGCTGAGTGCTACGGGCTTGATGCAGTAGTGCGCGCTCCCAAGATCAACGTGTGTTCGGCGGTCTTTCTCGATGGGCCTTTGGCTGGTACCACGACCAGTTACGCCATCAATCAGATCGGATCCAGGATCGACTGCGCTCTGTCACCACGGCCAGGCAGGCCACGTGGGACCTACGAACTCGTCAAGCTCGCAGAAGGCGATCGTCCCGCCGAGCTCCGCCTCGTCGTCGAAGCCGAGGAGGACGAGCCCTTGGTCGATCGGCCTGCATGTACGTAGCGTGACTGTTCCACAGAAGTTGGGCCAGAACCCGAGAAGCGACAGCACCCGTGCTCGCCGATGAGCGGAGTGCCGGACCAGACGCATGGCCGCCGCCCTCGACCTACTGGATGCTCCAGCGGTGCGGATGGTCGGGATCGGTGGGGCAGGCGAAGACATTGAGTTCGCCGAATCGGCCCACGGTTACGCCGGTGGGGGTGGCGCACCGGTAGGTGGGCAGATCTCGGTCTTCCAGTGGCTTCCAGCTGCCGCTGCCGCCGTCCCACTCCGAGCTGTCGATGGTCAGCAGGAGGCGCATGGGTGTCCTACAGGTCTGGCAGTCCATGGGGTATGGATCGGTGGCGTGCCAGGAGGCGAAGCCGCCGACGCGCCAGCCGGGCGGGATGGACAGGTCGTACTGGTAGCCGATCGGCTCGGTGGAGTTCTCGTCCCTCGATTGCTCGGCTTCCTCCTCCTGGGCTTCGTCCCAGGCGTCGATCCGGGCGCACAGGTCCTCGGGCAGGAGACCGGCGAACGGGTAGATGACCACCTGCTCCGGGTGCAGGACGCAGGGCTCGGGAACGAACCCGTCCGATCCGACGACCAGAGGCTGCGGCTGCGGTGTCAGCACCTCGCCGACTTCCGACGACCGCCGCCAGCGCAGGTGCAGAGCCAGGTCGTACCGGCCCGGGCCGTGGGCGTTGAAAGGGCACCAGAACACCTGGAGCAGGTCGCAGCCGCCCGGCCCGGCCGGGAGGTCGGGGACATCCCGCCGGTACAGCTGTGCCAGGCCGATCATCGGTAGCGGATCCGTCTCCGATGCGCCGGGGATTCGGTGCTCCTGGTGCAGTTCCTTCAGCAGCTCCCGTTCCTCCTCCGTCGGGCCGGCAGCCTGGTTTCGGGCCCACGCGGTGGCCAGTACCTGCCGGTAGCGGTGGATGTCGACCGGGCGCCGGCCCCGTCCGCGGCCGTGCGCCTCACCGCACGCCGGCCACGGCTCGTCCGCTGGCCACAGCATCGGACCACCCACCGAGCTATCCGATGCCTGCGGGATGCCAGGCCGCGGATGGAGCCGCGTCGTCGTGCCCCGGTAAGCGGTCAGTTCCGGGAAGAGCCCTTCGACATCGATCGGGCGTGAGGGCGTGGTCCTCGTCATGGAAGACGACGTTAGTCACTCGGTGCCCCCGGCCATCGAGCACCCCCGTCAGCAGCTCTTGCTGCTGTCGAAACCCGTGAACAGTTCGATCTACCCGCCGAGTCAACTGCCTCCCGAACTGGCGAGTCTCCCCCGCCTCCACGACTCCGATGGCCGCGAAGCCCCGCAGTCGGCGCCAAGTGATTCCCCCTGACACTGCCCCGCCCCCGACGCAGGTTGACCGCGAACCCGCCATACTCAATGCCGTTGACGAACCCCTCACGCGTGGGTTCCTGCAACTCCCGGACCAGAAATCGGCGAACCCGCTCGCTTTGCCCGGCGGCCTGGTCGAGGACGGCGAAGAACCCGAGACCGCGCTGCGCCGGGAGCTCCTCGATGAGCTCGGCCTCGACCTGGCGGTGCTGCCCGCACCTCGCGGTGGCCCTGGCCTCCGCTGACCTCGACTGAGCGACGGTCAGTCACCTGCCCGCGCTTGCTGGCGGGGTAGGGTACGGCCATGGGCTGACCGTGGCCTTGCCGGGGGCGGCTTCGGTCGCCCGGGAAGGCAGAACAGCGATGGAAAGGGGTGGCCCGCGCTCGGGCCACCCCTTCGCCGTTCCTGCGCCGACGCCCTACAGCTCCGTCCACCCGCACGCTCGCCCACCGCAGGCGTCGAGCGGGTGCCAGACCGGGGCGGCCTGTCCGCGCTGCACCAGGTCCTCGATCCAGGCCGCTGACCCGCGCCGGGAGCGGTGACAGGAGAGGTCAGTGCGCCTACAGTGGTGCGCCCGCACACAGAACGCTGGGGAGGACGTTATGACCGCTCGTGGACGCAGGGACTCGGTCTGGGGTATCACCATGCCGGACACGATCTGGGGCGGCACACCGGACACCAACTGGGGCGGTGTCGTCGACTCGACCTGGGGCACGCACAACGGATCGGACTCCGGCCGGCTCTGACCCGAAAGCGCGGCCACGAAGGCTGCCACCGCTTCGAGATGCCGGAAGGCCGCCACCCGCAGGTGGCGGCCTTCCGATGCCTTCTCGGGGCCCCGGCAGCGTACCGCCGGCCTCGGACACTGGCCTGGAACAGGAGCGGCGGCCGCGCGGCACCGAAAGGCTCGAACCCCCAACTACGCCGCCGCTTCCTCGGCCGGGTCGTCGATGTGCTGGAGCCGGCTGCGGGCGATGACGCGGTCCTCACCAGACAGCGTCGCCCAATACCCGTCGGCCCACACCGCGTGCGAGGCCTGCCGCTCGGCCTCCTCCAAGCGCGCGGACTCGGCCGACTGCTCTTCGCTCACCCCGCGCCGCGCGGCTTCCAGGTCACCGCCCCAGGTCGGCAGCGTGGCCAGGAACGCAAGGCGCTCCGCCCGCACCGCCACCAACGCGCGCTGCGCCGTGATCAGGTCGCTGGTGTACTCGAAGGTCTTCTGCTCTTTGCCCACGGCAGGGAATCGTACGTGCGACCGGATCGGTGCCCGGCTGTGCCTCGCCGGTGCGGACGTCGCCTCGGGCTGCGAGGCCTGGTTCTGCGCGGGCAGAACGAAGTGATCGACCCTGTGGTGACAACCAGGCCTACAGCTCGGTCCAGCCGCACGCCCGCCCACCCCGGTCGCCGAGCGGGTGCCAGATGGGGGCGGCCGGTCCGCGCTGGACCAGGTCCTCGATCCGGGCGGCGCCGGCCGGGACGGCGGCCAGCAGCTCGGCGACGGCCGGGTTCTCCTCGGCGGCCAGCCGCAGGTCCGCCACCGCGCCGCGCACCCCGGAGGCCGCGGTGCCGACCAGGACGACCAGCAGCCGCGGGAAGGACCGCCAGCGCCGCTCCCACGCCCGACCCCGACCGCCCGGACCCGACTGCTCCCACAGGGCGGCGCAGGCCGCCAGCTGCGCCGCGGTCTCCTCGGCGCCAACACCAGGGCGGTGCCGTTCGACGAACGCCCGCAGCCGGTGCCGCTCCTCGCCGGTGCCGGCGGTGTACGCGAGCTCGGCGGCGGGCCGGTACACACCGCCGCCCTCGACTGACAGCTCCGGGGCGGGGAGGAGGTCGAGCGGGCCGCAGGCCTCGCCGCGGGTGCGGGCGTCGGCGACGAAGGCGGCGTGGATCCGGCCGACGTCGAGCAGGTGCTCGCGCCCGTGCCGGACGGCGAGCTGTTCGGTCTCCGGCACGGCGGCCGGGCGGCGGGCCTCGGGGAAGGTGGCGGCGACGGCGGAGCCGGCCGCGGTGAGGTGCCAGGCCTTCGCCCGGCCGGCCTGCGGCAGGGTTACGAACTCGGCCAGGCCCTCGGTGTGCAGGCGGGCCATGCGCTTCTGGGTCTGCTTGATCCCGGCTGCGCCGCCGTGCAGCTGGTGGAGCTGCTCGGCGGTCGCCAGCGTGAAGCGGTGAAGCGTGACCAGAACGTCGTGGTCGGTCTCCAGATCCCCGTGCACGAATGTGCTCCCTCGGTCCGAAGCGCGGGCTTATCCCGTGCTCGGAGAATGGAACCCCACGAAACTCACCGGATTTCTCACCATCAAGGTTGGTAGTTCATAACGATCTGATAACTCCCGCCATCAAGGTATCCCGTGTTCTAACCGGTCCGAAATGCGGTCCGTAATCCCGTCCGCCAACCAGTCTCAACCTCGGAGCCCTCGTCGGCTCGCTCGGCACGTCTCTGACCTGCTGGAACGTTCATCAAGGTGCCCCGGTGAGTTTCCTTGATGGCCCATCAAGGAAACTCACCAATACCTTGGTGGCCCTGGTGAGTTTGCCGGATCGCTTCCGTTCGCCCTTCCGTTTCCCCCTCCGCTGCCCCTACCGGCCACCTCGCGCCCGAGAGGCGAATCCGCCCAGCTCAGCGCCCGAATCCGGGCCGCCACCGGATTCCGACAACCCTCTTCTCCCGTCTTTCTGCTTTTGGTTTTGGTTTGTGGTTGTGGCGTTGTCGGTTGGTCGGTTCGGGTTGTTGCACCTGCGGTGGGCCTTTCCTTTTCTCGCGTCCGGCTGGTGTCGGCCGCTCGCTGGTCGGGGGGTGGCGGCGGGGCCGGATCAGGGGTGGTGGGAGAGGGTGCGGCGCGCGGGTCGGGAACGGGCTTGGCGGCTGTCGTGGCGGCCGGATATCCCGGAGAGGCAGCAGCCGACCACGACCGCCGGGAGACGCCCGTGAGCACCCGTCAGCGCCTCGCTGAGCCCGACGACAACGACGACCAGGCCGACGCCGTCGAACCGGCCGAGCCGTCCCGGTCGGGACGGACCGCCTACCGGCGCGGGTCTGCGAACCCGAACGGCTCGACCACCGCGCTGCGGGCCGATGTCCTCGGCGCGCTCGGCGTCCTCAAGGTCGCCACCGCCGACCAGCTCCAGCGTCTGCTGCGCCCCCGGGCGGCGTCGAACACCGTGATCCGGCAGGCGCTGCGCGACCTCGCGCTGCACGGCCTGGTCGCCTCCGACGGCAACACCCGCAACCGCCACAAGACGTGGCGCCTCGAAGGCGCGGCCGGGTTGGACGCGGCCGCCGCCGTGCTCGGGATGGTCCGCTCGGAGATGGGCGGCACCGCCCGGGGCGCCGGCCGTACTGGCGCCCAGCACGCGATGGCCGTCAACGAGACCGTGCTCGCCTTTGTCCTCGGCGGCACCGCGCCCGGGGCCGCGGGCGGGGTCGGCACGGTGCGGTCCTGGTCGACGGAGACCGAGTTCCTGCTGCCGGGTGGCAGGCGCAAGGTGCGCCCGGACGGGGTGTGGCAGGCCCCGGAGATCGGGGTGCCGGTGCTGATGGTCGAGGTCGACCGCTCCACCATGGCGCCGGCCGACGTCGCCGCGAAGTTCCCCCGCTACCGGGAGCTGTTCCGCACCAGGGTCCGCGACAACGACCCGGCCCTCGCGGAGAAGGAGCCGGCCGACCGGACGGTGCACTGGTGGCGGCGGGCCTGGCCCGGCCACGCCCGGCCCGGGTACCCGCCGGTCGCGCTGGTCGTCACCGGCGCCGGACCGGTTGCGCTGGCTAACCGGCAGCAGGCCGTGGCGGACCTGTCCGCTGACTGCTGGCGCGGCCGGTGGTGCAGGGAGGTCCGCGACGACAACGACGACGGCTGGCGCGAGTACGACGACGCCGTGCCCATCGTCGCGACCACCCTTCAGCTGTTGGCCGCCCGCGGGCCGCTCGGGCCGGTGTGGTGGCGCTTCGGCCGCTCGGGTCGGCACTGCCTCATCGAGGCGCTGGAGAACCCGAACAACCGGGCCGCCTACGACCTGCGCCAGGCCGCCCGAGAGGACGAGGAGCACAAGGCCCACCAGGAGCTGATGGACTCCCTGGCCTGCATCGACTGCGGCGACGTTCCCGAGGAGGAGAGCACCTGGGAGTACGGCCGCCAGGGACAGGTCGAGTGGACCCGCCGCCCCGGCGGCCGCTGCTGGCCCTGCCACCAGGACCGCGAGGAGCGCCTGGAACGGGAGGCCGAAGAACAGCTGGAGGCCGCCCGCACGGCCAACGCCGCGCTGCGCCCGTGCTGGACGTGCCGGGGCTCGATTGGGGGGAAGGAGGGCGCGAAGCTGGAGCTGCGGGAGGAGGCCCGGCCGGACCGGCTGGAGTGCCCCGAGTGCGTACAGGCCCGCGCCGCAAAGGACTTGGGCCCACTGATGCTGCCGGTCCCGACCAAGCGAGAGCTGGTGGCCGCGCTGGTCTCCACCCCAGACGATCCGTGGTGGGAGGTGCGGGTGCTCCACGCGAAGCTCTACCCGGTCCGGGACCGCAAGGCGTGACCTGCTCGCGCTGTGGTGGGTTCAGCGGCGTTGCTGATGTGGGCGTTTGGCGGGGTGGGCGTGCGTGTCGGTCCGGGAAAACGGTACTGCACTCCGGGCAGGGAGGCTGCTCAGGCGATCATGACGGTGACGACTACTGAGATCACGGCCACCACTAGCCCCAGAACGCCGACGACAGCCCCGATGGCTCCGGACAATCCGGGGCTTGTCGTCAGGTGCTGCCACCAGAGCATCGGAGTCGGCGTGATGCGCAGCCGCGTTCGGACCAGCCAGTCGGCGAAGAACTGCCAGCTGAGAAGCGATACCGCAGCCAGGGCCATCCCGCCGAAGAGGTATCTGTCGCCGCTCTGGTCAAGACCGATGTAGTCGACGAAGAGCCAGAACAGGAAGGTTTGCATCGCGACATGGATCATCCACGGCCAGCCGCCTGCGAGACGACGTACGCCTTGCGACTGCTTCAGGGTCTTCGTCAGAACGTCGAATCTGTCGCGGGCCGCAGCTACGTCAGGATCACAGACTCGGACGCGGGTAAACCATCGCGAGTCGGTTACCGCGACGATGCCGAGGAAGAGCGTTGTGAAGTGACCTTGAGGGTTCTCAAGGTCGCCCATCGTGATCTCGACGCGCGGGTCGTTCGGCTCGCTTGCCGTGCTCACTGTCAGCCTCAGCGCAGCGAGGGTCTTCTGGCCGACCTCGGCTTCCAGGCTGGTGAGCGAGCTGGACTTCACACGGAAGCCGTCGCCTTTCCCAGGACCGTCCCCTACCCATCCCGAGCCTTCCCAATGAACGACGGTGGGCTCTGAGTAGCCGGCTGTTGCCCCGTTATGCAGGTCTTCCAAGTGCTTGCGCTTCAAGTGGCAACCGGCGAACTTCTGTTGGCGAGACCAGGTCAGCATGGCCCGTACCCTAACGGCTATTGGGTAGCCGGGTGGCTAGTTCAACTGAGCCGAACCCGTCGGCTCGACCACCTGGTCGACCGGACCCCGGTCCGGTGCGTGCTGTCGTCCGGGAGGTCGAGAGCCTGGGTCGTTGTGGTTGCCGCTGCCCACGGACAGGGAGCGCAGGCAGTACCGGCGCGGCAGGCTCGCTGATCCGTGGTGGGAGGACCGCGTGCTGCACGCCAAGCTCTACCCGGCGAAGGGCCGCAGGGTGTGACCTGTTGGTTGTGGTGGGCGTGTTTTGGCCTTGGACGCTGGATTGTCTGGACCTTTGGTTGGACCTGTCTGGAGGATGCGCCGGGTTGGTGTTGTCCGGAGGTCGGTGACTGTGTGTGGTTGGCGGGGTGGGGTCGGGGGTGGGGTGGAGCTGGTCGGGGGGTGGGCGGGGTGTTGTGGGTTGTTTTCGGGGGTGAATTCTGCCGGGTATTCCGTTCGGTTGTTTTGGCGGATTGGCTTTCGGGTGGTGGTGTGAATTCGGGTTGGAATTGTGGTGGCCGGGTGTGGTGGGCGGGGCCGGTGTTCGGTTTGGTGGGGGGCTTCTCGGTGGTCGCGGTCGGGCGGCCGCCGTCCGGGGTGGCCGGGCCGCGTTCTCCCGGCCCGCTGTCCGGGCCGGTGCCGCCGTTCTGGTGCCCCTGTCCTGGCCCGCCGTCCGGCGCTGCGCGCCCGCTGCTGGGCCCGGCCGTCGTCCTGGTCGGCCGCCAGGCCGTCCTGCTGCGCCCTGCTCGGCGGCCGTCGTCCCGGGTCCGCCCTCCGGGGCCGTTTGGGCCTCGCTGTGCCGCCGTCCCGGGCTGCTGGGTGCCGCGGTTCCGGCTGGGCGGCTGGGCGGCTGGGTGGCCGTCAGGCCGCCTCGGAGGCCGTTCTGGTGGCGGCTGGGGAGTAGTGGGCGGGTTGTCGCGCCTGCTGTCGCGTTGCCTGTCGCGATGGGGTGGTGTCGTGTGGTGTGACGTGGGCGGATACCCCTGATCCCCTGTCTGTGGTCTGGGTGCGACAGGTGGGTGCGACAGGGTGCCGGGGCGGGGCCGCGGCTGCTGCTGGGTGGTGACGGTCGGGAAGGCCGGCCTTCTCGACGGCCTGGTGCTGGTGGTGGTTCTCGGCGGCCGGTGGCGGTCGGCCTGGTGGTGGGCGCGGGGTGCAACGCGGGGGTGCAACGCGGTGTTGCGCTGGGGTGCAACACGGGGCCGTGTTGCGGGTCTGACCAGGCGTTATGCGGCTAGGGGCAGGGGCGGGTGGGCGTGTTGCAGTGCCGTGTTGCACCCGCTGCCTGGTCCGCCGGCCTTCGGCGGGTTCCCGCCGCCTCTGACCTGTGACAGCGAAGCTGGGACGGTTGTCATCGAAGTCGGGACAACGGCTGTTTGTGTCAGCGAATCCAGGAAGCAGCGCAGTTTGTGACAGCGAAGTCGGGAAGGACGGGGCAGGCTGCTGGCGCTCGCAGAGCGTCATACTGCACGTCGTGGATCGCGAAGACCTGATTGCTGCCCTCGAACGGCATGAGACTGATGCCGCTGGCCATGCTGCCGTGGCCCTGCGTGCTGGGGCTCCGTTCCGGGTGTGGGCCGAATCAACGGTGCCGGCCAGTCGGCTTCTCGGCATCTGGGCATGGCGGGCCCAGTGCATGGCGGAGGACGGCGTCGTCACTTGCAAGGACTTCGAACAGGGATTGCCCGACCTCCGGCGTGCGGGTGACACCCAAGTCGTCTTGGGCCGAGTGGATATCACCGGAGACTCGCGCTTGGTCTTCCTGGCCGCCGATCTGAGCTCATGCGTTGCGGTGCTGTAGCGCTTCGAGGCCGTTGACAGGGGTGTTTCCCAACTTCGCTGTCACAAAATGGCGTTGTCCCAACTTCGGTGACAACCGTCCCAGCTTCGCTGTCACGGGTCAGCCTCTCGCTCGCGCCGTCCCGCCCGGCGCCCCGCTCCGCTGCTGCGCCCTGGTCGCCGTCCTGGTCGGCCGCCAGGCCGTCCCGCTGCGCCCGTCTCGGCCCACCGTCCAGCCCGTGCCCCTGGAGGCCCTGGTGGCCGGTCCTGGCCGTCCCGGCCGCCTCCGGGCGTGCCCTGCCCGCCGCCCGCGCTGCTGCCCAGGGCCGCCGTCCAGGCCCGGCCGTCCTGGTTCGGTGTTCGGTTTGGTGGCGCTGCTCCGGGAATTGCTGGGTTGATGCGGGGCGGGATTTTCTGGGCGGCCTGGAAGGGCGGTCGCCGTGTCGGTGTGGAGGGCCGTAGGCCCCTTTCTGGCGTGCCTGAATGTGATTTCTGCCCGCTGCGCCGTGCGGGGCTTTCTGATTGCCGTCTGGAAGAGGGTGGAAGGGAATTCGTATTCCGGCTTTGAGTGTCGCCTGATAGGGCCGGAGTGGACGGTTGCCGCGAGGCTTCCTGTTTGCGTCCCGCGCCTGTTGGCGGACCGGTAGGATAGAGCCGTATGGCGCTCCGGGAAGCATCGCCGGAATCGCTTCGGATGCCCGCCGGGGATTCTCGGTTGCGGTTCCGTCAGGGGCCGCCGTCCGGGCCGCTGGTGAGGGCCCGCCACAGGGGCCCGGGAGGACCGAGCCGGGAGGGTGGCCCGGGGTTGGCACCCGGGGGCCGCAGGCCCCGCCCCGAAGGCGGCGGATGGGCCGACAGCCCAGCAACCGCAAGGCGGAACCGGCCATCGGCCGGGACCGGAGGAGGGCCCGGGGGGTGGGGTTGTGGCTGATACCGGAAGTCTGCGACACATCGTCAACGCCGAGGGCCGTAGGCCCCGGCCGGCACCCCCTCCCGATCGGGGGAAGGGGCCGCTACCCGAATTTCGCGTCACATCGTCAACGCTCACCCCCCCGGCGCAGCCCGGAAACCCTGTCAGCAACCGGCCCGTAGGGCCGTGAAAAACACCGGCCAATTGACCGGGAAAGCCGACCGATTGACGGGCCGCAGGCCCGGGACAATACCCCGAGATTGGCGGAGCGCAGCGACGCCCGACGCCCGGCACGATGGCGCGTGCCGCGCCCACGAATTCGCCGCAGGCGAATTCCCCCAACCACCCACCGCCCGCCGAGGCGCAGCCGAGGCCACACCACGCACGGTGACGCCGTAGGCGGCACCCCCGGCTGACGCCGCGTCAGCGGCGCCCCGGCCGTCAGGCCGGGGGTAAGGCCCTTCAGGGCCTTCCG
>NZ_JBIRJC010000088.1:0-10924 GCF_044329365.1 Kitasatospora sp. NPDC017646
ACGGCCGCGAAGACCGGCGCCGTCACCGTCCGCGTCACCTTGGACTCCTCGTTGGGCCTCGCCCAGACCATCGCCGAGAAGTACCACCCGTAAACCGGGCGAGTTCGTGGTGGCCGCCCGGCACGTCGCCCAGAGCGACCTCGCTGCCCGACGGAAGCGCTGATGCCTCAAGATCATGACTTTGCCGGGCGTGTCCGTGCTCGTCCCAGCGCCGTCCACCGGACGGGCGCGGGGCTCGACGCGCCGTGAGTTGCACTGAGACAGACAATCAACTGATTGATTCTCACGGGGCTGGTCGCCGTCCTTGGTCCTGCGAGAGGGTTCCAAGAAGGCGGCAGTGCGGCATGTGCGCACTCGATCTGTTGCCGCGCCGAGTGTTCAGGCACATCCACGAGAGAGGGAAACACACCCCTATGCGCGCCCTTGTGGTCGATCACAGTGAGGCCGGACCCGTTCGGTTCGCCGATGTCGATGAGCCCGTGCCGTCCACCGGTGAGGCGCTGGTGTAGATACGGCACATCGGTCTCAACTTCGGAGAGCTGAATTACGTGGACCAGTGGCCAGCCGGCGCTGTGCACGGTCACGACGCGGCGGCCATCGTGGTGCGCGCCGCATCCGACGGCTCGGGGCCGCCCGAAGGTACGCGCGTCGCCGTGGGAATGGCTCCCCACGCGTGGGCGGAGCGGGTGGCAGTCAGCCCCGCCTCGCTCGGCACCGTCCCCGAGGGTGTCGATCTGGCCGACGCCGCGGCGTCGGGGATCGCCGAAGTCACCCCTCTGCGAGTGCTGCGCAAGCGTTCCCTGTTGGCGCGCAACGTGCTGATCACCGGCGCCAGCGGGGGCGTGGGGCATTTCGCCGTCCAATGTTGAGGTGTCGCGTATTCCTCGTTGAGGCGGTGCGTGGTGGCACCGTGTGTGGTCGCCGATAGGCGGCCGCGGTGCGGACCGCCAGCACGCCGCCCATGCAGTAGCCGGCGGCGCTCACGGGGCTGTCCGCGACCAGCGACGAGGCGGCCATCCAGTTGAGGTACGCGCCGGCGTCCCGCATCGCCAGCTCGGGCGTGAAGGACCGGACGAGCGGCATGATCTTCTCGAAGATCTGCGGGCACTCGGCGGGGTTGATGTGCTCGGGCAGCTCCACCACCGGGGCCCGGCCGGCGTAGAAGGCGTGGGGCACCAGCACCGTGTAACCCTGCCCGGCCAGTCGCCTGGCCATCTCCTCCAACGCGGGGCGCAGCCCAAAGGCGTCCATGCATCGCAGGACACCGGGGTGGGGTACGCCGTCGTCGGGGTGGGCGAGATAGGCGTCGGCGGTCCCGTCCGGTGTGGGAAGACCGAATTATTCGCCGTGCACGTGGGTCATCTCACCACCTTTCGTCAGGCATCCGGGCGACGCATGACAAGGAGCCGCCACCCAAACCCACCAGTTGAACTCATCCAGTAACAGAAGCCGTTACAACTAAGCTTGTCATTTTACCTTCGGTGATCGGCTTGAGGTTGTTCGATCTGATCACCCACATGGGGATCTGCCAGACACGGCGATGACCTCCGTCTCACGCTGTGTGATGTCGAGTCGCACACCAGAGCCGGAGGTCGTCGGTGTCGATTGTGGTCCCTGAAGCCGTTCGCCAGCGGGCGATCGCGGAACTGCCCTCCTTTCGAATGGACTTGTACGCCGCGATGCCCCGCCGCGCGGACGCACTGTTCGAGCTCGACGCCGACCGCCTGCGGACCGCGATCGCGGCCCGCAGCGCGCCTCGCGGTCCGGGCGCTCGGATCGTGCTCGCCGTCGACGTGACCGCCTGGCTGCGGCCGGACGCCAACACCAGCGACGGCCGTTCCTTCTGCCACACCTACGGCCGACGCGAGAACACCCACGAGATGGTGCCCGGCTGGCCCTACTCCTCCGTCGCCGCCCTGGAGTCGGGCTCGACCTCGTGGACGGCCCTGCTGGACGCCCAGCGCCTGGAACCCGGCGCGGACACAGCGGCCGTCACCGCCGTCCAACTGAGAGAGGTCCTGCACGGAATCTTCAACGCCGGGCACTGGAAGATCGGCGACCCGCCGGTGCTGGTCGTGGCGGACGCCGGCTACGACGGCCCGCGCCTGGTCCAACTCCTGCGGGACCTGCCCGTCCAGGTCGTGGTGCGGATGCGCTCCGACCGGGTCTTCTTCAACCCCCTCCCCGACGACTACCGGGTGGGCCCCAAAGGCGGCAAACCCCGCAGTCACGGAGCCCGGTTCGCACTGGCCGATCCCACGACCTGGCGCGATCCCGACACCGACACCGAGCACACCACCCGCCGATACGGCACCGCCCGAATCCGGGCCTGGCACCGCCTGCACCCACGCATCTGGCGACGCTCCGCCTGGAGCGACCACCAAGGCCAACTCCCCATCGTCGAAGGCACCCTGATCCGACTCGACGTCGACCACCTGCCCTCCGGCGGCACCCCGAAACCGGTCTCGCTGGGGTACTCCCACCCCACACCCTCCGATGACGACACCGACACCGCCTGGCACGCGTTCCTGCGGCGCTTCGACCTGGAACACACCTTCCGCTTCCTCAAGCGGGACCTCGGCTGGACCCGCCCGAAGCTACGCGAACCCTCAGCGGCCGACCGCTGGACCGCCCTGGTCCTGGCCGTCCACACCCAACTCCGCCTCGCCAGGCCACTGTCCGCCGACCTCCGCCGGCCCTGGGAGAGACCGCAGCCCGTCGAACGCCTCAGCCCCGCCCGGGTCCGACGCGGGTTCCGCAACATCCGCACGCGCCTGCTCTGCCCAGCTCGTGTTGCGAGACCTTCCCGCCCCGGTGCCGGGCGCCCAACCGGCCGGCCCAACCGCCGTCGAGCCCCCACCTACGACGTCGGACTCGCCCTGGTCACCAACCAATAGGAGCGCCTCGGCGTCGACCGGGGCGGCGAGCGTCTTCACCGGCCCGTCCGCGCACAGCACCGCGTCCGTCAGCTCGAATAGCGCATGGGCACGGGTGCACAGACAGTCGTAGAACTCAACCCGAAAGCGGGACAACATGCCCAACGCCTCGCCTGCGGGCGGGTAGAGAGGGAAACTCATACGCAGCGGCTGTTCTCTCGTGCTTCGTGGCTCGACATCTCGAAGTGTGGAGAACGGCCGCCTCCGTCGTCCCGGGAAGAATCGCAGATCAGCAGGTCGAGTGACCGACGAGGTAAAACGCCAAGCTCGGACCCTACGGGGTGTCACCGACGATCAGGGCCGATCACGGTTTCCCCGAACCCGGCGCCCGATCTCACTGCTTTCAGCACTTGTACCGTTGCTCATCGCGAGCAGCGCGCTACGGCGAAGGCGTCCGTGGCGGGCGCCGTGGAGAAGGCGGCCTGAGCAGTTCAGCGGCACACCCGCGACCCTTGGCGAGGCCGGGCCCGACCGGCGGGCCCGGCCCGATTCAGAGCTTGTGGGTGAATTCGCTCGCGGGACTGGTGGGCGAGGTGGCCACGCCGACCGTCACGGTGACGTTCACCGTGTCGACCCCCCGGGGCACCTTGGCAGTGAGCTTGGTGTCGGAGACGAAGCTGACGTGCTCGGAGACGGCGCCGTTGAACTTGACGACGGCGTCCTTGGTGAAGCCCGAACCGCTGATGGTGACCGTGGTCAGGGCCGACCCGACGTTCGGGTCCACCTTGCTGACCACCACGGGCGCCGGCCCACCGTAGGCGAACTGCGCGAGTGGGCAGGCAGCGGAGGTGCCCAGCCGGTGGGTCACCTGGACGTCGACGAGGCCGACCCCGTCCGGCACCTTGGCGGTGATCTGGGTGCCGGCCGGGTTGACCGTGACGGTGCCCGGGTCGCAGGCGATGGGGCCGAAGTCGATGTGGTTGCCGAGCTTGACCGGGCTGAAACCGGCTCCGGTGATGACCACCGAGGATCCGCTGTTGCCGAAGGTGGGCGTCATGCCATAGACCACCGGCGCGGCGGGCGGGATGGGCGCCCCGACCAGCTTCAGGTAGAGGGGGTCGCTGTGCTGGTACGCGACCTGGCCCAGGAAGTCGGCGACCGTGCTCCTGACCAGGTCCCCGTCGTAGAACTGGTACGTTGTATTCAGGGACACGGTCGTGCCCGGCTGGACGTACTCGTAGTTCTTCTTGAGCTCGTTGATCTTCTCGATCAGCCCCGTCACCACGGGGTTCGCCTTCGGCCCCGGGTCGGGGTACCACTTCTTGGCACTGTCGAGGCTGTTCCAGGCGAGCGGCACCATGTCGTAGAAGTTGACCACGTGATCGTTGATGACCCACGGCACGCTGTTGACGAAGGTGGCGAAGCTCTGCAGGCCGGCAGTGGGAGCTGCGAAGGTAACGAGCCCGAACTGCGGGATCTTCTTCCAGCTCTGCGCCTGCGCCCGCAGGTACGGCGCAAGCATGGTCGCGATGCAGCCGCCCAGGCTGTGGCCGGTGACGAAGACCGTCGGCGGGCTCGGCGCCGCTTCGACGAGGGCCCTGAGTGCCTGCACCAGCGTCGTGCCCGGGCTGCCGAAGGCACTCTCCGGCACCGACTCGCCCAGCACCTCGCCGACCTCCGACAATGACGGCGAGTGCATTGTGGCGACCTGCGTGAACGCCGCCATGGCCCCCTTCGACACCGCGATCGCCTGCGAACCGGCCGGGGTGAACGGGACGACCGTGCCGATGTCGAGGTCCTCCAGGATGTCGGGAAGACTGCCGATCGTCCCGCGGCTGACCACCGCGAACTGGTTGGATTTGTCGATGGTCCGGGCGATGTACGCCATGTTGGCGTTGTCCGGGCTCAGCGCCAGCCAGGCCACCTCCCAGACGCCCTTGGTCGCCAGTGTGGTGATCCTCAACTGCTGGTTGATGCCCATGACGGCGCGTGCCGTCTGCTCCGTCCGGGTCTCCCCGGACGGCCGGGGTGTCGCTGAGGTGGCCGCCAGCGCGGACAGGGTCATGCATACCTGATGAACCACCGACAACGATGGCTGTTCACTCGTCATGAATTGGATCGTATTCGACCTGTTCTCTCGACCGACGAACTGACACACCATCACATTCCTTCGACCGAACGAGGTTCCCTTGACCTCACCGAGTGCCACCGCCGGGTGTGTCCGGCGCCGCCAACGGCCCTGTCCCGTAATCGGTGGTAGCTAGGGGTGACCGGCGTCGTTGGCATGGTGTGCGAGATGTCAACGAGCTTGTGAGTGTGGTGTTTTCAGGGTGGAATGCGCCCGCCGCCTCGACGTTGCGCTGAACACCGTCAAGCGGTACGCCCGCATGAAGGAACCCACTGCAGAACGCCGCGCGCCCCGCTACAAGCCCACGCTGGTCGACCCCAACCGCGACCACCTGCGCCGACGCCGGGCCGAGGACCCCGCGGTGCCCGTCACCCACCTCCTGCGTGAGATCAAAGAGCAGGGCTACACCGGCAGCGCGAACCTCCTGGTCCGCTACCTCACCCAGGGTCGCGCCGAGGGCGACAAACCTGTCACCACCCCGCAGCGCCTCGCCCGCCTTATCCTCAGCTGTCCGGAGAACCTGCGCGACAAGGACACCGCCCTGCTGGGGGAACTCACCAAGGCTTGCCCCGAGATGACCGAACTTGCCTGCCTGACCGGAAAGTTCGCGCAACTGATGACGCCAAAAGAGGGCAACGACGCCAAGCTCACCGACTGGATCACGTCGGTTCGCTCCGTTGACCTGCCCCACCTGCACTCCTTCGCGAACGGCCTGGAACTCGACCGGGCCGCCGTCGACTCCGGACTCACTCTCCCGTTCCACAACGGCCGCACAGAAGGCGTCAACGCGCGAACCAAACGGATCATGAGGCAAATGCACGGCCGAGCCGGGTTCCCCCTGCTCCGCCACCGCATCCTCCTTCGGTGATCACTACAGAGCGCTACCACCGATTACGGGACAGAGCCGAAGACCACCGTACAGACCCGCACGGGGGAGTTTCGCCACCGCCCGCGACCTGCGCCGGTGAGTTTCACCCCTAGGCCGGTGAGTTTCGCCTTGGCGCCGCTGCCCCGGCCGGAAACCCACCGGCGTAGGGATGGGATCGGGCACCTTGATACCCGGCCCCGCTCGAGTCGGCCGTTGAGGGCGGGGGACTCGTACGGGTGACCTTCCCGGCGTGGCCGGACAGGGGCTGGCTGCGTCGGTACGGTCGCCGGATGGTCAGGACGTTGCGGTTGGCGGTGGCGCAGAGCACGGTGCCCGAGGACCCGGCCAATCGGGCGGCGGTCCGGGCGGCTGGCGAGGATATCCGGGCGCTGATGGTCGAGCCAGCCGGGGCGGGGGCGCGGCTGGCGCAGTTCCCGGAGGGCGCTCTCGTCTACCCGGACAAGCGGGTGGTGGCGACCGGCCCCGACGGCACCCCGGTGCCGGCGGACTGGAGCGGCGCCACGTGGGACGTCCTGCGCCAGGAGGCACAGCGGATCGCCGCTCTTTCCGGGGAACTGCGCCTGTGGACGGTTTTCGGGTCGCTCCACCCGCTCACGCCGCCGGCGCGTCCGCACAACAGCCTCTACGTCGTCTCCGACCAGGGCCGCCTGGTCGCCCGCTACGACAAGCGGTTCCTGTCGAACACCGAACTGTCCTACCTCTACACCCCCGGCCGGCCCGAACCCACGGTCTTCGACGTCGACGGCGTCCGCTTCGGCCTGGCGATCTGCATCGAGGCGAACTTCTCCGCCCTGTTCGCCGAGTACGAACGCCTGGACGTCGACTGCGTCCTGCTGTCCGTCATGGTCGACGACCCCGCCCGCGCCACCGTCGCCCAGGCCTACGGCACCCTCTACAACTACTGGCTCGGCTAAGCCGTCCCCGCCCAGTTCGCCGCCGGCGCCCCGTCCGGCATCGTCGCCCCCGGCGGCCGCTGGCTCACCCGCGCCCCGGCCGACAACCGGCCCGCCCTCGCACTCACGGACCTCGACCTCGACTCCACCGAGGCGGACATCGACACCGCACTCCGCTGAGCCCGGCCCTGGCGAACGCTGGCCCGCGCCGGCCTCTACACCGACCAGCGTGCTGACGGCGACCCCAGGAGCCGCAGCCGCACTGTGTTCTGATCCGCAGTGGAAGGTTGGACTCCCGCCGCTGAGCTGCGATGGGAGTTTCGTCGGCCCGGTGGTGAGGGGAGCTCGGCCGGTTGGTGGCGGGTGCCGCCGGTCCGCCTGCGGTAGCCGATCCCCGCCGCCGAGCGACGCGGGCCCTCGCTACACCGCCGCAGCCGCGACCGACTCGTCGTCGATGTGCTGGAGCCGGCACCAGCGAGGATGCATCCGCACCGCCCAGCGACCAACCCTCCGGTGACGCCCCGGCCGCGGAAGGCAGCGAGGCCGCCCGGCCCCGCTGGCCTGCCAGACCAGATCGGCCATCACGGGATCCAGCAGCGCCCGTGCGACCGCCACCACCTCAGGGAAGACCGCCGCGTCCCGCGCCACCGCCCGCGACCGCCAGAAGTCCCCGCTCGCGTCCCCACTCGCCAGGGCGTGCCGCCGCGCGGGCCACACCCGCTCGTCCGGCCACTCCAACGCCAGATCCCACCACCGGCACACCACCGCCCACGCCAGCGCGACCACCTCGATTCGGTGGCCTGGCGCCAGCCGTTTCGCGAATCGCACAGCCGGGCGACCGCTCCGGGGATCGCTATCGAGGTCGGCCATCGCTCGATCCGTCCGTCGAGCGGCCGTCACAGAGTCGGCCCCTCGACGGAGGCGATCAGAGAATCGGCTCGCAGCCGATCGCCTTGCCTCCTGCGGTGAGGAACTGTCGTAGGAGGTCTTTTTGGTCGGGGAACAGGAAGGGCTTTTCGAGGCCGTTCGTGTAGCCGCCGTTGACGGTGAAGAAGACGTCCTTGCCCTGGCAGGTGGCGACGAGTGTCCCACCCGCGACCCAGCGGGCCCGTCCGACATCGGACGACTCCTTGCCGTCCTTCTGAGTCAGGGCGGTGGTCCGTGGCTCGGTCGTGATCGCGAAGATCTGTGCCCGGCTGTCGTAGCTCGGGTCGCCGCCGATAGTGCAGGACCAGATCGGGCCGAACGCGGTGGTGACCTGTTGCGGCATGTGCCACTGGGCCTCAGGGTTTTTCGCGGGCGCGAACCCGGGCAAGCCGCAGAGGTTGGCCCAGTCCGGGTCTGTCTCGGCCCCGTTCGCGGACAGGCTGTTCGGAGCGGCAAGCTTCCGGTCCGCGCACGAGCGTGTCTTGGCCGCCGCGTTGGCGAAGGCCACAGCCAGTCGGGCCCTGGCTTCGTCGTTGCCGGTCTCGCTGGTGCGGATTTCGGCGCGCAGGCCCTTCTGGCAGCCATCGGGGAGTACGGCCCACGCTGCGGACGGGGTCACCGAGCCGGCCGAGTCGCCGGAGAAGAGCCGGGCGTCGGACGCGGCCAACTCCGCGGGGTCTTCCTTGCTGTTGAGGACGACGGTGAAGCGCACAGTCTTTTCGGAGGTGTTGAACAGACCGGAGCTGACCGTGGCGGAGCAGCTGTTCCCGGTGGACGTCTCCGTCGCCGAGTAGTAGATGCTCTTGCGCTCGCTGATCCGGCCGGACCCCAGGAGGTCGTGCACTTGGTCAGCCGTGGCGGCGCCGTCGCATACGCTGTCCGGCCCGCCGAGGTTCGTCAGCCGGTACAGCGCGAACCCCACCGCCCCGACCGGGACGAGAGACAGCGCCAACACCCCCACCGCCAGCCGCACGCGCAGTCTTCGGGTGGTGAACCCGCGCCGATTGAGCGCCGCGCCGATGCGCCCGTCAGGGCTGTCGGAGTCGTCGGGACGGTCGTTGCGCATCGTTTCCACCATCCTCACGACCGCCCGAACACGGTGCGGTAGGTGCCGTCGATGGCGACGTTGTAGGTGGTGCGCGCGTCCGTCTTGAGCTGCTGCGACACGCTCCCGGTCAAGTCCGCGGCAGCGGGGTCCGTCCCGAACTTGGCCACCCTTTCGTCGATCATCTTGTTCAACTGGTTCTGTCCCGCTGAGAAGTGGGAGCTCAGATTGCCCTGAAGCTGGGAGTCTGCCAGTGCCTTGGCGTCGTTGGCGTACTGGGCGGTCCCGACATCGACCAGGCGCTGCGCGACGTCGCCCACTCCCGGAATCAGGTTCGCTGGTGTGCCGAGCAGGTGGTAGTTCATCTTCGCGTCCCAGTCCGCCTTCGCCTTCTCGGAGTCCGTGTGATCCGAGGAAGTGTCGGCGAACACCGCGTCAAGTGCGCCGAGGGCGGAGCCGGCCTCCTGGGTGAATGAGTGGAGCTTGTGGTTCGCGCCGCCCACCGCGTCAGGCTTGAACGCCTCGGGGCCGTAGTCGCCGAGACGGAGGGCGATCTCCCGGGTCTCGGCGCCGTGGATGATCGCGAAGGAGGAGGGATCCTCAGCGGCGCCACGGATCACTCGCAACAACTGGTCGCGCTGGACGGTGAGCCCGTCCGGCTGGGCATGGCCGGCCAGCTCCTTGCCGAGGATCTCGTGCATGTCCGGCGCGTAGTCGGCGATCATGTCGGCCATCGGTCGACGGAGCGCGGCCGGCAGGCTGGCCTTGTCCCCGGGGCCGCTGCCGGCGAAGGACTTGAGCGTCTCGTCCATGATCTGGGACATGACCTGGTCGTGCGGACGGAGCGGCGGCTGGTTGCCGTGCGGGTCCCGACCGGTCGTGGCGGCCTCCAGGGCGTCGCCGAACGCGGCTCGGGAGGTGTCACGCACGAGGTCGTCCACCTGGTTCTGCTCGTAGCCCTGGTTGGGCCACTTCCGCTCGTGCAGCAGGTGGTCCAGGTTCTTGCTCTTCGCCGGGTCGAAGAAGTCCTTCGACGCCCCGGGGGCGTGGCTCAGCGCAGTCATCAGACCGCCCATCGGGTCGGTCTGGTTGGTGAGGGCACTCCAGTTCGGCCCCCAGAGCTCTTCGCCCTTGGTCTTGCTGTTCCGCTCGTAGTCGACCAGGTCGTTGCCGACCTTGAGGAGGAACGACTTGTCGAACGTCCCCTTCGCCCCCATCAGCGTCGTCAGCGCCGGGTAGTTGTCGTTGTACCCCGCCGCGGACGCCCCCGGGCGGCGGGCGGCGGCCAGTAGGCCGTCCTCCCAGGCTTTGCCCATCCCGCCGTCGCAAGTGGCGGTGGCCAGAGCGACGGACAGGTTGCCGTAGACGTCCTGGTAGCCCTTGGCGTTGTGATTGCCGTGGGCCAGGTCGCCGTAGACCTTGGAGTACTCCAGCAGCGCGTCCGGGCCGGTCTTGCCGCCGCAGTCGAGGCCGTTGAGCAGCGTGGTGGAGAAGTCCTTGTTCTCCGCGTTGGCGGCCATGAGGGCCTGCAACTGCTTCAGCTCCGGATCGCTGAGGCTGCCGGCCTTGGACATCAGGTCCTTGGCCCGGTTGGCGTCAGCGATCGGGCCAGCGCCGTACGGCTTCGGGTTGAATGAGGTGGTGCTGGTGCCGATGTCGCTCTGGAGGGCTGCGGCGGCCGTCTGATCGGCGGCGGTGGCCCGATCGACAGCCTTGCCGAGGCGGGTGGAGATCGCGTCGGCCTTGGCCCGCATCTCGGTGTTGTACTTCTTGGCGGCCTCGACCCCGTCGGGGTCGTTCCGCGAGCCGGGCAGCGGGGGCCAGCAGACCTCGCCATCGGGGGTGACAGTCAGCTCCTCGGTCTTCGCGTCGTAGATCGCGGTGAGGAGGTCGTTGTGGGCCGCGCGGAACTCCTCGGCGGCGGTGGTGATGATCGCGGCGAGGGCGGTCGCGACTGCCGACGCCTGCTTGAAGTCGGTGTCCACCCCCTCCAATGCCGAGTTCGCGTTGGCCGCCGCCACGCCCTTCCAACCGGCCCGCTGCGCCGTGCTGGTGAGGTCCTTGCGGACCCTGAATCGCTGCGGGTTTGACCGAGACTCCTTCTCTTGGAAGGATCGAGTCCGTTATGAGGAAGCCATACCCCAGTGAGGTCCGGGAGCGGGCGGT
>NZ_JBIRJC010000089.1:0-10842 GCF_044329365.1 Kitasatospora sp. NPDC017646
TAGCGACCGAAGCGCACGCCTGGCGTGTGCGGCTGCGCGAGCGGGCCGCACAGCACCTCGCACAAGCGCCGCATCGGCGCCGCACCGATGCGGCGGCGCAGGTCGCGTAGGGCCTTCGCGCTCGGCGCGGCGACCGCGTGCCCGGCCAGTCCCGCCGTCAGCTTCCGCCACACCCGCCCGTATCCGACCTCCGGGAACAGGCACATCGCCAGCAGGAAGAACAGCCCGACCCGGGAGGGAAGATCCCGCAATCGGCGCTGTTGGCCACCGTGCTCGTCCAGGACCGCGTCCACCAACTCGAACGGGACAAAGGCGGTGAGACCGCCCAGCCGTCCCGGGGCGAACCTGCCCAGCGCCGACTCGATCACGCGCGCGGCCAGAACCCGCCCCGGCGGCAGGGCACACTGAAGAGGCAACGGAGCTCCCGGAAACAAGCTGTCTTGGTCGACTGCTGTTCCAACGGGGCTCCGTTGCCTGCAGTTTCACCAGCACATCGCTGCCAGAACACCCCTTGACGAGCAGCGATGAACGCTAACTTCCCGGCCTTGGGGGGAGCCCCCTCACCCTGGACGGCACTGACCATGCCAGCCACAAGGAACAGGGCAGCATGATTCGCCGCTACATCATCTGGCGGAACAAGCACGCCCAGGACGAGCGCCTACGTGAGGTCGTCAGCAGGGCAAACGTTGCCTGATGCGGCATACTAGTCGGCTTCCGGTCCAGGCTGTCGGGATCGGCGCTGAGGGGCTCCGAGGTGGGTGAGAACTGCGAGGACGCGCCGGTCGCCGCTGTTCTCGGGCGGGAGGTCGAGCTTCACGAAGATGTTTCCGACGTGCTTGTGCACGGCCCGCTCGGTGACCACGAGGCGATCGGCGATCTCGGAGTTCCCGTATCCCTGGGCCATCATCGCGAGCACTTCGCGTTCGCGCTCGGTGAGCCGCGACAGCGGGTTGCCGCGCGTCGCGAGCAGCTGCCGGACCACGTCGGGATCCAGCGCCGTGCCGCCGGCCGCCACCCGGTGGAGCGCCTCCAGGAAGTCGTCGACGCGGGCGACCCGGTCCTTGAGCAGGTAGCCGACGCCGGTGCCGTCGGCGAGCAGTTCTCGGGCGTAGGTGTCCTCGACGTACTGGGAGAGTACGAGGATCGGCAGGCCAGGGACACGTTCCCGGGCGCGCAGCGCGGCCCTGACGCCCTCGTCGGTGAAGGACGGCGGGAGGCGGACGTCCACCACGGCTACGTCCGGCCGGTGGGTGACGGCGGCCGTCACGAAGGACTCGGCGTCCTCGGTCGTGGCGAGCACCTCGTTCCCCAGGGCCTCCAGCAGCGCGGTGAGTCCCTGGGCGAGCAGCGCGTTGTCCTCGGCGATCACGATCCGCACGGGCACTCCACGGTGATCACGGTGGGCCCGCCCGGCGGGCTCTGGACCCGCAGCACGCCGTCGACTGCCTCGACGCGCTGGCGCATGCCGCGCAGCCCGGTGCCGCCGCCCTCAGCCGCCCCGCCGCGGCCGTCGTCGGTGATCTCCGCGCGGAGCGTGCCGCCGGCCCTGGCCAGGGTGACCGACACGGAGCCGGCGTGGGCGTGCTTGGCCGCGTTGGTGAGTGCCTCGGTGATGGCGAAGTACATGGCGACCTCGATCTGGGCCGGTACGTCGCCGAGTTCGCCGGGTTCGCCGAGTTCGAGGGTGGCGGGCACCGGGCAGCGGGCGACGACCGCCGAGACCGCACCGGCGAGGCCCCGGTCGGCGAGGATCGGCGGGTAGACGGAGCGCAGTACGTCGCGCAGTTCGGCCATCGCCTCCTCGGCGCCCTCCCGTGCCCGGGTCAGCAGCGGGCCGACCGCCTCGGGGTCGGCGCTCAGTGTCCTTTCGGCGAGCCCGAGTTGCATGGCCAGGGACACCAGCCGGGCCTGGGTGCCGTCGTGCAGGTCCCTCTCGATGCGGCGCAGTTCGTTGCCGTGCGCGTCGATCGCCCCGGTGCGTGTCCGGTCCAGTGTCGACACGCGTTCGGCGAGGACCGCGGCGGCCGAGGGGGCGAGCAGCCACCGGCTGACGGACGCCGCCAGCCTGGCGAGCAGCGGCGGGCCGAACAGGGCGAGCAGCACGCTCAGCAGGAACTGCGGCACTCCGGCGTAGAGCGCGGATCCCCAGCTGTCGATCGGGACGTTCAGGATCAGCCTGATCGGATCGTCCGTGGGGAACAGCCACCACAGGCCGACGAGCACGAGCACGGCCGCCGGGAACAGGAAAAGTGCCGCGCCGATGAGCCCGAGTGCGGTGCCCGCGACCGTCATGGCTGCCGCCCACCGCAGGTCGCGGCCGGTTGCCGGGTCCGACAGCACCGCCATCAGGCGCCTTCGCGCGTGCGGTCCGGCCGGTGGGGTGGACGTCGCCGCCCACCGTCCTAGCCGGTCGCGTTCGCCGTCGGCCAGCCGGCGCAGCAGCCGGAGCTCGTGCGGCAGGATGAGCAGACCCACGCCGACCAGGCAGAGTACGGCCGAGTACATGAGGACGGGCACCAGCACGACCAGGGCCAGTGCGCGGACGAACACGGTTGCGCAGTACCCGGCGGCACGGGCCGAGCGCGCCGCGCTCGCTCGCGTCGTTGATATGTCGTTCACGGCGGCCAGTCTTCCCCTCCTCGGCTTCCCGGCGCAGTGGAGCGTGCTACACCATTGGTCGGCGAGCCTGCACGATCGCCCCGGTCGCCCCGCGGTTCGTAGCGTCAGGGCCATGAAACGAACGAGCACTTCGGGCGGCTCCCGCTCCGATCTCATCCTCTTCCTGTCGATCAGTTTCGTCGGAGCGTGGATCACCATGATCCCGCTCTGGGCGGACGGCCTGCGCCGGACGAGCGCCGCGCAAGGGACGCCGCGGCTCGCGGCGCTGTGCATGATCCTGATGATGCTGGTGCCGGCGCTGGCCGCGTTCGGCCTCACCGTGCGCGGCCGGGGGCCACGCCAGGCCGTGCGGGCCCTCGGGCTCACCAGGGCCACACCGTGGCGGCACGAAGTCCGCTCCGTCGCGGTCGCGCTGACGATCCCGCTCGGCCTCACCGCCACCGGCCTGACCGTGGCCACGCTCGTCGGCTGGTACACCCCCGCGCACCTGCCCGGGCCCGCCACCGTCGCGCCGCTCGTGCTGAGCGCGCTGCTGTCCGTCCCGCTGTACTTCGGCGAGGAACTCGGCTGGCAGGGCTACCTGCTGCCCCGGCTGCTCCGCTACGGCAGGACCCGCGGCCTCCTGATCGGCGGCGCGATCTGGGGGGCGTGGCACGTCCCGATGACGGCGCTCGGCGGAAGCTACCCCGGCCATTCGGTGCTGCTGGGCATACCCGTCGCCGTGATGACCGCCATGCTGCTCGGAACGGTGATCGCCACCGTCCGGTTGTCCACCGGATCGGTGTGGGCGGCCGTCGCGGCGCACCTGTCGCTCAACGAGTTCACGCTGCCGCTCACCCGCGAGATATCGGGCCGCCTCGTCGACCCGCTGCTCGCCGGCCCGTTAAGCATCTCGACCTGGCCGGTGACCTCGCTCGCCGTGCTGGGCATCTGGCTGGCCTACCGACGGCGCGCCGGACGGGACCAGCCCCTGCCGACGGTGGAAGGCCAGCTGACCGCGTCCCGCTTCTAGACCAGGTCTAGACCAAGCGGCACGTACAGAGAGCCGCGAAGGTGGCCAGGGCCGGGGTGTCGGCGATGGTGTCGAGGAGCGCGTCGGAGCCGAAGTTGGGACCAGTCGCCTCGATGGTGAGACCGAACTCGGCCACGAGGTCGCAGTGCGCTGACCTGGTCTCGACTCAGGGGCAGTTCAGGGCCACCGTCACGGTGGGGACCGTCCTGTGTGTGAAGACCCAGGGCGAGCGCACCGCCGTACTGACGATCACCTCTGTCACCGACGACTTCAACACCGGCCTGACCGCGCAAGCCACCGTCTGGTCCAAGCAGCCCGGTTAGCCAAGCGTGCGGCCGTTGCCGGCGCGGGCTGACGGCCTGGCCCGCCGTCCCCGCGGCGGTCCGACCTGCCCCTCACCCGGCGGTGGCCCGGCCCGCCGGACGCCCACCGCCGGTTCGGCGGGGGGTTCGGCTCGTCCGGCACGGGGACCCGGGGCGGGTTCGGTCCGCGGTTCGGTTCGGCCACCGGCCTCCGACCGCGCTTGCCGTCTATTCGCGCAGCTCAGGGGTGCCGGGGCGGTGAGCTGTCCCGAGTTTCGTGGAGTCCGCGATCGTGTGACCAAGCGGTCTGCGGGACTGGCTCCAGGCTCGCCCAGTAGGCCTGCTCGTACTCGTCGGGCGGGATGTAGCCGAGGGCGGAGTGGAGTCGTTCGCTGTTGTACCACGCGACCCATTGGAAGACGGCCCGCTCGACTTCATCGAAGTCCCGCCATGGACCCTGATGCTCGATCAGTTCGGCTTTGAACGCGTGCCGGTCAGAGCCAGCCGCGGTGGGCTGCCTTGATTCCGGCCTCGAAGCGGCTGCTCGCGCCGAGGCGTTCCATGATCGAGGACATGTGGCGTCCGACGGTTCGGGAGGAGATGCCGAGGCGCTGGCCGGCGGCGTCGTCGGTCAGGCCCGAGCCCAGCAGGCGCAGTAGTTCGCGTTCGGTGGCGCTGAGGCCGGTGCGCGGGTCCTCAGGCCGGGTGGCGCCGAGCGGGACGGCAGTGTTCCAGGCCTGCTCGAACAGGTCGAGCAGTGCTGCCAGGATGCCGGGTTCGGTCACGTGGAGGGCGCCCTTGCGGTTGTCCTCTGGGTCGATCGGGATGAGGGCCTGGGTGCGGTCGACCACCACCATGCGGGGCGGGATCGAGGGGGCGGTGCGGACCTCGCCGCCGTGGCTGAGCAGCCAGTGGGCGTAGGTTTCCACGTGGGGCTGGTTGCGGGTGGAGTCCTGGTAGAGCGTGCGCATCCCGATGCCGCGGGCGAACACCTCGGCGTCGGCGGGCCGGCTGGCGGCGAGGTCCTCGGGCCGCTGCTCGCCGGGCTGGCTGGCGAGGACCTCGGTGGTGGCGCTGCGGCCCATCCGTTCCAGGCGGACGTGGATGGCGTCCAGGCCGAGCAGGCGCTCGCCGTGGGCTGTGCGGTGCTCGGCCCGGTCCGCGACCATGCGGGTGACGGCGGCGCGCGATGCGGCCAGCGCCGCCTGGCGGGAGGCGAGTTCCGCTTCCTGGGCGGCGAGCATGTCGGCCAGGCCGATGTCGGGGCTGACCGCGCGCATCTCGCCGGGACGCTCGGCCGAGGCCCGGACGAGGGTGAGGCGGCTCAGCTCGTCGAGGTGTTCGTGCGCCTCGGCGGGGCTCATGCCGCAGTCGGAGGCGATCTCGTCCACGCTGTACGCGGGGTGGTCGAGCATCACCTGGTACACGGCGGTGGCTCCGGCCGTCAGGCCCAGTACTTCCAGCATTTCGCATTCCCCCTGGAAACATCGGCCATCGTCCTCGAACGGCCGATCGCATCCAAACAGGCGTGCGGCGACTGGTTCAAGATCGCGATTTGGGCCTTCGTGGCGGTACAGGAGGTTTTGGGCAAAGAGAGGTTGTGTATCGCGCGCCACATCGGGGCGCAGCTGACATGACCTCGTCAATCTGTCCGGATCCCGTCAGGCCGATTGGCGACAGAGGCAAGACCTTCCGGCGGTGCCGGCGAGCGACGAGAGTAGTGATCGCCGCCAGGCAGGCCCGACAGTGACCGGCCCGGACGGCAGCCGAACGGAGCGTCAACCGCGGGACGCCCTAACGGATCGGCACACCTCTCCCCTCAACATCAGAAGGGCTCCGTCATGATCCGCACCCGTATCGCCCAGGCCGCCGCGGTCGCCGCCGTCTCGCTCACCACCCTCCTGATCGCCCCGGCCGTCTGCGCGGCCACCGGCGCCGAGACCGCTCCCGCCACGCCCGCCGCCACCACCGCCGGTTCCGACAGCCTCGGCTGGGGAAGCGCCCCCACCACCTCCACTACCGCCACGCTCGCCTCCACCGACAGCCTCGGCTGGGGCGGCGTCACCCAGGCCAGCTTGGGTTGGGGCAGCTGAACACCGGATGGACATCGTCTACGCCAGCTTGAAACGCCGGCGGCCCGGTGTGGCGGCCGAGGCGATCGGAGCGGCCGAGGCGGCCGAGGCAGTGGACGCCCTCTGGGCGCACGCCGAGCCCGCCGACGGACTCCAGCACGCCAGCGCACAGCCCACCGACGACCGGATCGACCTCCTGCTCTACCTGCTCAGCCGCGCCTCGTCCGATGCGTCAGGCCAGCTCGACCCCGCCGATGCCGTCTGCCGCGCGCACGGCCTGATCGCCCGCAGCCACCGCACCTCGCCGATGCTCCTGCGGCGCTACCTGCCCCCGGAGCCCCCGCAGGCGACGGACCGCACCGCCCGGTGACGGCCGCGCCGGCTGCATCCGCCGCGCCTGCCGACTGAAGACTTCCGCCCCCACACCGCCGCGCCGCCGCCCCGCGACGGCGCCCGCCCGAACCGAGGCACTCCACCCCCGGCCCGGGGCCGGTCACTGGCTGCCGGATGACGACCGACCGTTTCGCCGGCCCGCCGGCGCCTGAACTTCCCGCTGCCCGCCGCCGTGACGACCGTTCCGGTCAGGCGCGGTCGTAGCGGTCCGACTTGCTCGACACCGTTCCCAGTCTGGAGATTCCATGTCCCGCTTCCGTACCCGCCTCGCCTCCTCCGGCGCGGCCGTCACGCTGGCCGCCTCCGGCCTCAGCCTCCTGGCCGTACCCGGTGCCCACGCGGCCTCGCTCGGCGACTCGATCGCCGGGACGGCCCTGGGCCAGGTCGGCAGCAACGCCTGCGGCAACGGCGGTGCCGGCTACTACGCCCCCGGTACCGACCAGAACTCCAGCTGCTCCGGCGGTTCCAGGACACACGCCTGGTGCGCGGACTTCGCCGGCTGGGTCTGGGCGCAGAACGGCGTCAAGAACATGGGCATCCTGAACGACCTCGCCAACAGCTTCCAGACCTACGCGGAGAAGTACGACGGCGGCCTGTCCGGTACCCCGCACGTGGGCGACGCCGTCTTCTTCCACCCGGGTTCCTTCAGCGGCACGGACTACGACCACGTGGCGATCGTCACCGCGGTCAACGCCGACGGCACCATCAGCTGGACCGGCGGCAACCAGGGCGGCTACCCGGGCAAGGTCAGCACCAACACCGCGTCGGGCGGGGTCGGTACGGTCGTCTGGCAGAGCGGGGGCTACAACGTCAGCATCCGCGGCTACGCCAGCCCGGTCGGCGGGAGCGTCACGCCCCCGCCCGTGACCACCCCGGTCGGCCCGCAGGTGACGGGCGTCGCGCCGGCCGCCGTCTACAACCCCGACAACGGCACCGCCGAGATCTTCGCCATCGGCACCGACGGCGTGCTGTCCCACGCCTACAGCACCAACGGCGGTCAGTGGAGCGACTGGTCCACGATCGACCCCTCCTTCCACTTCACCGGCAAGCCCACCGCCGTCTACAACCCGGCCACCAAGACCACCGAGGTCTTCGCCATCGGCACCGACGGCGTCCTGTCGCACGCCTACAGCACCAACAGTGGCCAGTGGAGCTCGTGGAGCACCATGGACCCCGGCTACCACTTCACCGGCTCGCCGACCGCCGTCTACAACCCGTCGGTGAACGCGGTGGAGCTGTTCGCGATCGGCACCGACGGCAAGCTCAACCACAAGTACTACGCGGGCGGCGCCTGGTCGGTCTGGAACACCATGGGCAACTGGACCTTCATCGGCTCCCCCACCGCCGTCTACGAGCCTGACCTGAACACCGTCGAGGTGTTCGCGATCGGCACCGACGGTGTGCTGTCCCACTCGTACAGCACCAGCGGCGCCCCGTGGAGCGACTTCTTCACCCTGGACACCAGCTACCGCTTCACCGGCGCTCCGGCCGTCGTCTACAACCCGAACAACAAGACGGCCGAGGTCTTCGCGGTCGGCGCCGCCGACGGCGTCATGTCGCACGCCTACAGCACCAGCGGCGGCCAGTGGAGTGGCTGGAGCACCCTCGACGCGGGTTACAAGTTCGCCGGCGTCCCGACGGCGGTCTACAACTCCACCACCAAGGCCGTGGAGCTGTTCGGCACCGGCGCCGACGGCGTCGTCAACCACAAGTACTTCCTGGGCAACTCGTGGTCGGGCTGGGAGGCGCTCGGCAACTGGAAGTTCGCCGGTGCGCCGGTGGCCCTGAACGAGCCGAACACCAACGCCGCCGAGGTCTTCGCCATCGGCCAGGACGGCACGATCGGCCACGCCTACACCAGCAACGGCAGCCCCTTCAGCAGCTGGTACGCCGTGGGCACCTGGAAGTTCACCACCCACTGATCCCGGGTCACCACCGCGGCGGCCGGGTCCAACCCGGGCCCGGCCGCCGCGACCTCCCCCGCCTCCCACGACTTCCCGAAGGACCTTCCGATGACCCGCACTCCCTCCCGCTCCGCCCGCACCCGGATGGGCGTCACCGCCGCTGGTGCACTCGGACTGGCCGTCGCCGCGGCCGCTGTCGGCACCGGGCAGGCGAACGCCGCCTCGGTGGCGACCTGGGACAAGGTGGCCCAGTGCGAGAGCTCGGGCAACTGGAGCATCGTCAGCGGCAATGGGCTCTACTACGGTGGCCTGCAGATCAACCTGAGCAACTGGCGGTACTACGGAGGCACCGCGTACGCGGCCCGCCCGGACCTCGCGACCAAGCAGCAGCAGATCCTGATAGCGGAGAAGATCCTCGCCGACCAGGGTGCTGGGGCGTGGACCTGCAGCCCGGGCACCGGCCTGTCCACCGACCACAGCAACCCGTACCCGGATGTGGTCCCCACGCCGACGCCGGCCCCGACGACAGCCCCCTCCTCGGCGGCGGCACCCGTCCTCTACAATCCGGACACGGCGACCGCCGAGGTGTTCGCGGTCGGTGCGGACGGTGTGCTGTCCCACAGCTACAGCACCAACGGCGGTGCGTGGACGGACTGGTCCACCCTCGACTCCTCGTTCCGGTTCTCGGGTGCTCCGGCGGTGGTGTATAACCCGGTGAACAAGGTGACCGAGGTGTTCGCGACCGGCAAGGACGGCGTGATCTCGCACAACTACCTCTTCAACGGCGGCCAGTGGAGCGGCTGGTCGACGCTCGACCCGTCGTACAAGTTCACCGGCAGCCCGACCGCCGTCTACAACGCCTCGACGAACGCGATCGAGCTGTTCGGCATAGGCGCCGACGGTGTGCTGAACCACACCTACAACCTCAACGCCGGCGCCTGGCAGGGCTGGAGCTCGCTCGGCACGTGGAAGTTCGCGCGGACCCCCACCGCCGTCTACAACCCGGACACCAAGACGGCCGAGGTGTTCGACATCGGTCCGGACGGTGTGCTGTCCCACAGCTACAGCACCAACGGCGGCGCCTGGACGGACTGGTCCACGCTCGATCCGTCCTTCCACTTCGGCGGCGTTCCGGCGGTGGTGTATAACCCGGTGAACAAGGTGACCGAGGTGTTCGCGACCGGCAAGGACGGCGTGATCTCGCACAACTACCTCTTCAACGGCGGCCAGTGGAGCGGCTGGTCGACGCTCGACCCGTCGTACAAGTTCACCGGCAGCCCGACCGCCGTCTACAACGCCTCGACGAACGCGATCGAGCTGTTCGGCATAGGCGCCGACGGTGTGCTGAACCACACCTACAACCTCAACGCCGGCGCCTGGCAGGGCTGGAGCTCGCTCGGCAGCTACAAGTTCGCCGGCGCCCCCACCGCCGTCTACGAGTCCGGGACGCAGGCGGCCGAGGTCTTCGGCATCGGTGCCGACGGCCTGGTCTCCCACGCGTACAGCGCCAACGGCGGCAGCTGGAGCAACTGGACCACCCTCGGCACCTGGAAGTTCCAGACCAGCTGAATTCGAAGCGGCGCGTAGCCCGCTGCCCCGGAGGCCCGATCGGGCCTCCGGGGCAGCGGGCTACGCGGTGCGGCCGGTGCTGCGGCCTGTGGCAGGGGCACGAAATCGGCCAAGCCATCGGCGTGCAGACGGGTCAGCCGCTTCTGGGTCTGCTTGATCCCGGCCGCGCCCCGTGCAGCTGGTGGAGTTGCTCGGCGGTCGCCAGGGTGAAGCGGTGGAGTGTTACCAGGACGTCGTGGTCGGTCTCCAGGTCCCCGCGCACGAATGTGCTCCCTCATTCCGAGGCACGGGCACCTCCCGTGCTCGGAGAATGGAACCCCATGAAACTCACCGGATTTCTTGCCACCAACGTTGGTCTTCCATAACGCTGCCGGTCGGTGCATTCGCGCTCCTCCAACAACCCAATCACCGACGGCATCCGATGCCTCCACCGCAGAGACGAAACGACACCTCGCCTCTGCCGTCGAAGCACCAATCCTATGCCTGACCAGCGAAAACGCAGTAGGCGACCTGGCGGCCGGCTGGGTCCAACGGATGTCAGCCGCGTCAGTCTCCAGCGATGTAGACGTAGGTGCCGGGCGCCTCACTGCACTTGCTCAGCAGCGCATCCAGGCGTACCAACTGCGGGTTGTTCCTCCAATCCGGGATTTCCCGGACCTCCGCACGCGCGGTCGCACACTGCCGGGAGTCCAGCACGGTATCCCCGTAGGGGTCGATGCGGGAAAGGACGGGAAAGTCCACGCGGCGGAGTCCCGGGTGGCGGTGGAGCTGCTGCCCTTGGCCACCTGGCCCTGGGGTGATCGAGGTGACCAGCCCGCGAGGCTCCTTGGCGCGGTCATAGGCGTAGGTGGTGGACTTGGTCGGGTCGCTCACCTTCACTGAGGATTTTCCAACCTGAAGTTGCAGGTCACGGGGCTGGCGTGGGGCGAGGGTGAGGTGCTTGTGCCGGTCAGCGGCGTGATCGCTAGCAG
>NZ_JBIRJC010000090.1:0-10625 GCF_044329365.1 Kitasatospora sp. NPDC017646
GGCACATCCAACTTCGATCCACCCTCATTGAGGGATGCCTGGCCGGCACCGGCCTCTCACTCACCCCACCGACCCCGCCCTGAAAACCTCAGTAGGCACGAGCCGTTCTCCGCCGGTCGTGCCAATGCCCGTCCTCGTCGTCCACCACAGATCGGAGAATCCGTCGGTCCCGGATCGAACACGGGTCGAGATCCTGTGGTGCGGCGGGCTGTCGGGGCCCGTCGTCCAGTCCGGATCCGAGCTTTGAGATCGGACGGGGGTTCGGTTCTCGGTCCTGTTCGGGTGATCGTGTACGGGACGGCGCATGAAAGAAGGGCCTCCTGCGCAGCCCGGAGATGTCGAGTCACCGGAGTGCGAGGAGGCCCTGTTGTCCCAGTCTGTCGTTTTCGCCGGGTCGGCGTCCAACTCCGGCGTGTCGGGCTGTGATTGTCTCGCTCACCGGTTCGGCAACGCCGCCGACCACGAGGACCGCCAACGCCGCTACCCCAGCGATCTCACCCACGCCGAGTGGGCCGTGGCGCGTGACGCGCTGCCGTTGCCGCGCTAGCTGGAGGGCCGAGGCGGCCGTCCGGAGGCCTACTGCCACCGCACCATGGTCGACGCCGTGCTCTATCTGGTCGACGGCGGCATCAAATGGCGGGCGATGCCCGCCGACTTCCCCCACTGGCGGGCCGTCTACCGCTTCTTCCGCCGCTTCCTGGCCCAGGGTCTGCTCACCGAGCTGCACGACCGGCTGCGCCGCCGAGTGCGGGTCAAGGAGGGCCGCGACCCGGAACCGTCCGCGGGGATCATTGACTCCCAGTCGGTCAAGGCTGACGCCGTGGTCGGCGCCGCCACACGCGGCTACGACGGCGGCAAGAAGATCAACGGCCGCAAGCGTCACCTGGTGGTGGACTGCCTGGGCCTCTTGCTGGCCGTGCCGGTCACCCCCGTCTCCACCACGGACCGCGACGCCGCGACCGCGATGCTGCCGCGCCTGCGCGAGAAGTACTTTCGCCTGAAGCTGGTCTGGGCCGACAGCAGCTACACCGGCGCCCTGGTCGAGTGGGCCGCCGCCGCACTGCACCTGGCACTCACGGTGGTCAAGCGCACCGAGGCCACCATGGGGTTCCAGGTGCTGCCGCGTCGCTGGGTGATCGAGCGCACCAACCGGGTGGCCGATGCGCACCCGCCGCCTCGCGCGCGACTACGAACGCACTACCGCCTGCGCCGAGGCGATGGTGCGCTGGTCGATGACCGCCCTCATGACCCGCCGCCTGGCCGGAAGACGGCGCTGAACCGGCCAGCCAGCCCCGCTCGGCCATCCGCCGCGCCTTCGCGCGCACCCCCTCCCCCCCGGCCGCGGACGTCTCCCATCCCAGCCGCTGAGCGACCTGACGGCAGTTCAACGGACCCGTCCCCTCCCGCGCGACATCGTCGAGCAGGACGACGATCCGCTGGTAGTCCGGCGCCAGCACCCGCACCGACACACCCTCGCTCCACACTGGCACCACCGTCCCCGGCGCCGCGGCCACCGCCGGCTCCCCGCTCCGCGGCGAACCGTCCACCTCACGCGCACCAGCCAGCGCCGCGGCCAGCTCCTCCCGGGCGATCACCGCCCGTTCATGCGCCCGTTCGGCCTCGGCGACCGCAGTCCGGGCGCGCTCCGCCGCCTCGCGGCACTCCTCCAAGCGCCGACGCGCATCCAGCTCCCGTTCCTCCAGCAGACCCAGCGGCGAGGGCAACCGGCACCTCCGGCATCACGACGACACGACGCGCCCATCGTGCCCGCCCTCCCGCCGACGCCACGCCTGAGCAGCGGAAATCAAACGATCACGCCCGGATTGATCACGGCTTCTCAGCCCACGCCGTCTTCGCCGCTGACCCGAGCAGGTCGGAGCCGTCGTTCGGGCTCAGCGAGGGCTAAGGAGGCAGAACTCGTTGCCCTCCGGGTCGACCAGAATCTTCCACGAGATCGAGGACTGGTCGATGCCAGGGTCGGTGGCGCCCAGGGCGCGCAGCCGGGATTCCTCTCCCGTCAGGTCGTCATCGAGGTAAGGAGCGACATCGAGGTGGACGCGATTCCACCCGCTCTTGATATCGGGAGTGCACACGAACTCCAGGTAGGGGCCGATGCCTTGGGTGGAGCGCAGGGAGGCGTGGTCGTCGGCGACCTCGTGCACCGTCCAGTCCGTCGCCTCGCCCCAGAACCGGGCCATCGCGCGTGGGTCGGTGCAGTCGACCACCACCGCGGCGATCGGCCCGGTGTCCCGGTAGATGGGGCGGGGTTCCAGGACGCAGAACTCGTTGCCCTCCGGGTCGGCCATGACCGTCCAGGGGACATCGCCCTGGCCCACATCAGCGAGGGTCGCGCCGAGGTCCTTCAGATGCGCGACCAACTCCGCCTGGTGGGCGGCCGAGGTGGTGGCCAGGTCGATGTGCACCCGGTTCTTCACCGTCTTGGGTTCGGGGCGGGTGATGATGTCGATGCAGACGGCCGTGGGGTCGGGGTAGTCGAAGCCCACGGGTTCGAGGTTCGTCACGCCGGGTCCCTCGCTGTCGACACCCCAGCCGAGTGCCTCCGCCCAGAACCGGCCGAGCACGGAGTCGTCCTGGGCCTTCATATTGATCTGCACGAGTCTTGTTGCCATGCCGCAAATCCTAGAACCGGGCCCAGAGCCAGAGGTACGCGGTCAAACTTCGCCGAGACGCCGTCAAAGTTCGGTGAGATGGGTCAAACTTCGATGAGAGGGGTCACGGGCGCTGCCCCACAGGCCACACAGCCTCACAGGCCGCCCTACAGGCAGGCGCCCCTACCAGGGCGAACACGGGCCCTGCCTCACAACCCCCACAGGGCACCCCCACAGGGCAATACCGGACAAGACAGGGCATGCTCGGCTCACAGGCCCCACACCCAGCCCCACATCCCCCACAGCCGGGCTCACAACCCCACAGCCCGACCCAGAACGGCGCCCACGGCGCTGCACCGCACAGCGGAAGCGAGGCCGGCGCGCAGCACCGCGCGGCGGCGCCCCGGACGGCGGGCGCGGCGCCCCCTGGACGGCCGCCAGGGGGCGGGATGCGGCAGGGGGGCGAGGACGGCGGCCAGACGACCGACCGGCACCACGTTTGATGGCACGCGCGAGGTATCCCCGCCCGGACCGCGAGGACGGCGACACCGAACAGGACCGCGGCCTGGCGGACGCCGACGAGCAGCCAGGCCGCCTCGCGCCCGGCGGCCCGGACGGCGGCGAGCAGAACACCGACGGCACCGAGCAGGACGCCGACGAGCGGCCCCCGGACACCGTGGACCCCTGGGAGACGAGTACTCAAATCGAGCACCCGCAGCGGGCCTTCCGAGCGGGTGCTCAAAACGAGCACCCGTCGATCCGACACCCCACGGCCCGTGACGCACACCATCCCATACCCCAGAACACGCGGGCAGAAAAACCAGGAAAACCCCCAGCGAAAACCTCGGCTAAAACTTCCCCCGAAACCACCCCCAGAACAACCCAAGAACCCGCCCGAAAACCCGCCAACTCCCCACCCCTCGACACCCCACCCACAGCCGCATGGCATGCCCACGCCGAACACACACAGCAACCAGAAGGCCCCTGGCCCGGGACGGGCGCAGCAGCCGACCGGCTGCCCCAGCCAACCCCACCAACCCCCAAAAACGCCTCCAACCCCCAACAGGTCACACCCCCGAGAAGCAGCGGAGGGGCGGCCGGGTGGCGGCCTCATGTCGCCCGAAAACGGTCATATCCTCCGAATGGGCGACAGATGCGGTTGGTGCGGGGGCGTCCTGCCGAGCGGGCGGGGCCGCCGGTACTGCCCACGCCCGCGTCCGTGCCGACAGGCCGCCTACCGGGCCCGCAGGCGCGCCAAGGCCGCGATCCGCGCGCGCGTGGCCCTGCTCCAGATCAGCCAGGAACTCCAGGCACACGCGCTGGCCCTGGACGAGCTGATCGCCGAGGCGCTGCACGCGCAGCAAGGGCTGCCCGGCGCCCACCGCATCGCGGCGGCCGACTTTCAGCAGCTGACCCGCGAGCTGGTCCGGTGCGCGGTGATCGCCGACCGCGAGGCCGGCGCGACCTGGGCCACGATCGGCAAGGCGCTCGGACTCAGCGCGGACGCCGCCCGCGCCCGTTACGGCAAAGTCCGCCTCCTACGGCCACCACCCCCAGAACCCGCCTGACCGCCTCCGCCGCCCACCTCACCCCACCACCACGAGCGGCCGGCACCAGCCGGACACGAGAACAAGAGCACAGCGCAGCACCCGGCCGCACCGACCAACACCCCCAACCCACCCACCACAACCACCAGGCAGGGGCCCAGGAAGGTAAGTCGAAGTGGTGAGTTCGACCCGTCACCCCCGATGAGCAGCGCAAACAGGCGGCAAGCGGAGATGGGGGCCGGTGGCCGGTCCGCACCGCGGACCGGACCCGCCCCGGGCCCCCGTGCCGAACCACGAGCCGAACCCCCGGCCGAACAGTCCGGCCCCCCGTACGCGGGCAACCAGCCGACGGGACGGGCGGCGTCACGTCCAGCGGTGGCGTCCGGTGCGCCGGGCCGCGCCGCCGGGGAAGGAGGTCAGGCCAGGGTGCGCTCCAGCCAGTCGAGGACGAGGGTGTTCCGCAGTTGGGGGGCCATGGGGGCGCAGTGGTCGCCGGCGCCCTGGGCGGTGGTCAGGATGGTGTGCTGTTTGGGGCAGCGGAGGAGGTCGAAGAGGTGCGTGTCCTGGTCCGGGATGAGGGCCTCGGTTTCGTAGCCGAGGACGAGGGTCGGGCAGGTGACGAGGTGTGCCACGTCGTCGCAGCGGAACTGGCGGATGGTGCGGGCGAGTCGCCAGAGGTCCTGGGGCGCCCGGCCTGCGCGGCCGTCGTGCAGGAACTGGGGCCCGAAGATCTCGGCGCGTTTGGCGAGCAGCGGGGTGGCCTGGCCGAGTTGCGGGAGGACGGCCTGTTGCCAGTGCCGGTTGACGGCTTCCGGGTCGGGATGGTCGGCGAGTTCGCGCCAGGTCTTGGGCCAGGCGAGCCAGTTGTCGACGGCGCCTGGGTCGGCGACCACGGCGGCGAGCCGGGGTTCGAAGGCGGCCGCGCGGATGGCGAGGATGCCGCTCATGCTCCAGCCGGTCAGGGCGATCCGGTCGGGGTCGACCAGCGGGGAGCGCAGGAGATGATCGACGACCGGATGTATGACGTGTTCCCAGTCGGGGCGGAAGGGGATTGCGTGCTCGAAGAGCAGGCTGCCCTGCCCGGGCCCCTCCAGGATCAGGGCGTTCCAGTCGCGTTCGATCGCCGCGCAGGCGCCGAAGGCGTAGAGGTCGATGCTCTGGGCGTCGCTGCCGTTGACGAGGATGAGGGTGGGCCGGCGCCGGGGTGTTCCTGGGGGCGTGAGGAGGTAGGCGGGCAGTGCGACGTCCTCGTACAGGATGCGGAGCCGTTGTACGGGCGGGTCGAGGAGTTCGCCCGCTCGGTGCCAGCAGGCCTGCATCTCGGCGAAGACCGCCGGCTCGTCGGCCGGCCGGGCGCTGCCGAGAACGGAGACAACGCCAGGGACAGGTACTTGGCGGCACGCAGGTAGGCGTCGCGGGCGCCGATCGTGCGGCCTGAGCGGAGGGCGGTTTCCGCGGCGACGGCGGTGCGGCGGCCGAGGGCGAGGAACTCCTCGTGGTAGCCGCGGCCGGACAGTCCGGCCCGGTTGATGCGGTCGACGGCTGCCAGGAGCTCCCCGGCTTCGGCGGCCCGGTAGGCGGTGGCACCGAGGGCGGCGCGGGTCTGGAGGTCGAGGTTGGGCTCCGGGAAGAGCCGTAAGCGGTCGACGGGGGCTGTGGTGGTCAAGGGAAGGTCCCGTTCCGGTCAGGCCCGCAGGCCGTGGCGCTTGGTGTACGCGAGGTGGAAGACGAACAGCGGCGCGGCAATGACCGGCCAGCACGCGTTCATGGCCGCAGGGGCGGCGTCCACCGGCAGCAGGTAGGCGAAGGCGAGCTGGGCGAGCGCGTTGAGCAGGCTGGCCGCGCCCCACACCGCGGTGATCACCCGCAGGCCGTACCGGAAGGCGGCGTCCTGGTGCCACCGCCCCTCCCAGGCGCGCAGCCCGTCCTCACCCGCCTTGGCCTGCACGAACGAGCGGAAGACGACCATCAGAGCCGGGCGTCCGTAACCGACCGAGGCCAGCAGCCAGGCGCCGATCAGTCCGCCGAGCATGCCCGTCCAGGCCTCGCGGACCAGCAGCGCGCGCGGGTCGCCGGTGAGCGAGGAGAGCACCAGCCCAAGACCGATCATGCTGAGGATCAGCAGGGCCAGGAAGTCGAGACGGCGAGTGCGAACCAGCCGGACGAGGATCGTGGCCGCCGGCACCGCGGCCGACCAGAGCAGGGACCACCACTGGTCCACGCCCGCGGCGCGCAGCCCGTAGTAGGCGCCGAGCGGCAGGACGAGATCGAGCAGCAGCGGTAAGAAGAGGCGGGGCCGGCGGCGCGGGGCGGCGTGGACGGTCACGACGCCTCCTGGTTCCTGGTCGCGAGGGCGAACAGGGCGACCAGTTCGCGCCCGTAGGCGCGCGGGTCGAAGTCGTCCCCGGAGGCGAGCCGGCCTGCGGCCGCATCGATCGAGGCGCGGATCGCGGTGGCCATCGCCTCCGCGTCGAACCGGCGGAAGGCGCCGCTGCGCTGGCCGTCCCTCAGGTGCTGCACCAGCAGCGCGACGGGGGTGTCGAAGCCCGCCGAGCTGACCAGCGGGCTGCCGTCCTCCCGGCGGGCGTTGGCAAGAACGTCCACCAGTGCCCGCACCTCGACGGGGTGCTCCGCCAGGAACTCGAGGTTCGCCTCGATGTAGGCGGCCAGCATCGCGGCCGGCTCGGTGTGCGCGCGGATGCGCGGCTGCATGGCGACCCGCGCCTGTTCCTGGACGGTGTCGACCAGGGCCTGGAACAGGTCCTCCTTGTCGTCGAAGTGGTACGAGATCAGCCGCACGCTGGAGAGCTTGGCCCGTTTGGCGATCTGCGCAAACGAGGCACGGGCGTAACCGAGTTCGGCGACGGTCTCGATCGCGGCAGCGACGATCTGGGCACGCCGCGCGTCGGTGGTGAAGCTCCGGCCACTCTCCGGAGCGGCCGCGTCCGATGGATTTACTCGCATGAGTAAAAACTAACACGGATCGGCAACACCTGCGGCACGTAAGGACGCAGCCGCTTCCGATGGCAAGCGGCCCGCGCGGGGGCGGGGCGGGCACCGACCCAGGCCAGGACACCCGAGCGAGGCCTCCGTGGCCGCGATGGTGTGCTGGGGCCGGCCCGGTGGGTGCGCAGCCCGGTGATCCGGCCAACCACGCGGGCGTCACGGCGCACCACCGTGCCCCCGGGCGCGAACCGGTTGTCCGGTGGCGCAGCAAGGAGGCCGGGGCCCGGCGGCCCCCTTGGGTGGAGGCATGGGAGCTGCCGCCTACGGCGTCACCGTGGGACGGGCGCAGCGCGGTGGGTTGAAACCGGGCGGGCCGGCGGCCCTGCGTGGAATGCGGGGTGGCGCCTGTGGCGCCACCGGTTGCGGGCGTCGCCCAGGACGTGACCCGGAGGTGGGTGGGGAGTTCTGACTAACGGCTCAGGGGCCGGGGGCGAGGGTGGAGGGGGCGTTCTGGGCAATCAGTCCCGGTAACCATTTATGTATCGGCGATGACGCAGAGCATGACGAACTACCGCCACCAGTAGAGACGTTGGCTGCGGCGGCCAGACGCTGATCCCCTGGATCGGCGCGGGGGTTTCAGCACCCTGGCCTGAACTCTGGCGAGCAGATCGGTGAAAACCTCCACGTCGCATCTGCTGACCAGTTCCGAGAGACTCCTCCCTATCGCTTCCACATCCCTGCTGGCCGGGGCCATGTCCATGTGGTCGAGTGCGAAGGTCAGCAGCTTCCGGTGCCGGAAACCGTCTCCCAGCGCCCGGGCACAGAACAGCTCGGCTCGCAGGCCCTCGGCGTCCAGGACCTCGCACTGCGCTGCAAGGGCGTGGAAGTCGCTGCGTGACCAGCCCACGATGGTCTGGAAGCCGTGCTCACACAAAGTGTCGTCGAAGCAGGCCAGGAGAAGGGCAGACCGGGCGGTGGACCAGGCAGTGCCCGAGATCAGGACTCGGTTCACCCTCCCTCGTCGCAGTCGCACGCCGTCGGAGGCGGCAAGCCAGCGGGATTCGGGTCCCGAAGGCCGTGCCGTCGATCTGACGCGACGAAGTTCGTCGAAGAGGGCTCGGCACGTGTCCACCGACGGTTCGCTGTCCGCAGGTGGGCGCCGGTGATAGAGGGCGATGAAGAGCGCGCGCTCGATGATGTCTGTCTCGTCCCGGTCCCGGAGGACGCTGCCCGGCAGCAGGTCAGCGGTCATATCTCCCGGATTGGCTGCCTCCACAACGCTGCTGCATGCCATGAACTCACCGACGCGGCCGATGGGTCGGGCAGGGTGCGACGGAGGAACTCCTCATCGAGTCGTGCGACGATCTCGCGCAGCCCTCCCCGCGCTGCGGGTGACAGCCAGCGAAGGGCGTCTTCGAGGGTGCCCCGGGCGTCCGTCGGGTCGCAGCAGGGGCAGTCATCCAAGGGCAGATGCAGGTATCGGCCGGGTTTTTGGAGGAATGTCTCGTATCGGTGCAGAGCCTCAGCAACAGCACCGCGTCCCAGATGCTGGGCCTCGATCTGGTAGATGGCCGCCCGAGTGCGACGGGGAACGCCTGGAATCCGGCGGACGGAACGGGTCGTGCTGGGAGCTGGCCACCGCTGAGCGCGGATGGCACCGGGCGGCCTACGCGCCATCGGCCTTTCGGGTCTGCGTCATGGGGCCCATGATGCCAGGACTCACGCGGGTGGGGCCACCAGAAAGGGAGGCGTGCCGGGCAGAACCCGGGGCAAGAGCCAACGTGACCGAGCGAGCCGGCTCCAGACACCGCCAGAGACCCGGAAGACCCTGACCATTGGTCAACGGTCAGTCCAGAACTACGTCCACAACATCGCGCTGGACGTCGCCACTCGCTCCATCCTCGCCGCTGTCTTGCGCCCGGCCGACACCAGGGCTGTCGACGCCGCGCTGCTGCTCGCCGAGATGGCCGTCCCGCACCCGCTGCGGCCGAGCTGACCCGAGCCACTGGCGATATCCCGCGCGCCCGTGCCGTACGAAGACCTCCTGGAGGTGGACGGGCGCCTGGAGGCCGCCGCGGCCCGCCCCGTCGTCGTCCCGGAGACCGTGGTCGTCGACCGCGGCCGGATCTTCCTCTCATCGGCGTTCCTGGCCGCCTGGGAAAGTCTGGGGATCAGCGTGCAGCCCATCCAGCCCCGGCGCCCCACCGCCAAGGGCCACGTCGAGCGCACCTTCGGCTCTATCAACACCCTGTTCTGCCAGCACGTCGCCGGCCACACCGGCTCCGACGTCACCCGCCGCGGATCCGACTGCCAGCGCGAGGCCCTGTGGCGCGTCGCCCAGTTGCAGGACCTCTCGACCAGTGGATCGCCACCGAGTGGCAGAACCGCCCCAGCGAATGGCTGCGCCACCCGTCGATGCCCGCCTGCGCACTCACTCCGAACGAGCTGTGGGGCGCCATGCTCGGCGGAGCTGCGTCGCGCAGCTGGCGCCCCGTCGTGCGCAGCATGGTGCCGTAGGCGGTCAGCCGCTCGGCGAACGCCTGGAAGGCGGCTACCGGATCGCTGGACGTCCAGGCCCTTCTCCTCACTCCTCCTCCCGACCGGTGGCGCCACGAAGCGGCGGTGTGGGCGCGGCGCTGCCGGCTCGCAAGGCGCCCGGCCACAGTGTCGGCCCGGCGCGCGAAGCCGTCGCACATCGGTTCCAACGACCAGCACGGCTTCGGCTGGGAGGGCTGGACCCTCAACGCAGCCACGGCCCGTGTCTCGCGAGGAGCGAAGTGTCGGGTCGGGGCTGCGTTGGTGGTCGGGGTCAGAGCATAAGCGGCCGTTTCTCGGTCATCATCCGCAACAGGCCCTCGGCGAAGTCCTGGCCGACACGGCTGACATTCTCCCAGGCCCAATACAGTGCGCCCGATTCACCCAGCAGATAGAACCCGTCGCTGCCGCTGATGCCTTTGCCGACCTGGCAGAGGTCCTCCCCCGTCTCTGCGCAGAACCTGGTCAAGGCCAATTTGCTCAACGCGGTCGGGGACACGCCCAAGTCGATGCCCGTGATGACCTCTAGCTGACGAGGGTTGGGGAACCTCGGCCGCACTCCGGCGAACTCGGCGAGGAATGCCCGGGCGTAGTCGGGCAGGGGTCGGTCGGAGGCTGCGAAGAGCCTCTCCACCTCGAGTAGTGCCTCCGGGGCCTGGCGGCCGGGAATCCAGCCGGCGGCACGGAGGGCGGAATAAACCAGTGGATCGTACTGCATGATCACCACCTTACGGCGAGAAGTGGTCACAATTAAGCGTCGGACCGGCCTAGCCTCGCGCTTTCACGAAGCTGACCGCCCGGTAGATGTCAGCTATCTGAAGAGTGCCTCTGGCCAGCGGGAAAGAAGATTATCCGGGTCCTGTATCCGCAGCAGCTGGAGGCACTTCTCAGATTACTGAGGTTTTCAGGGCGGGGTCGGTGGGGTGAGTGAGAGGCCGGTGCCGGCCAGGCATCCCTCAATGAGGGTGGATCGAAGTTGGATGTGCCG
>NZ_JBIRJC010000091.1:0-10358 GCF_044329365.1 Kitasatospora sp. NPDC017646
CGGGCGGCGACGGCCCGCTGCAGGCCAAGGACGTGGCCCGTGAGCTGGGGCTGGATACGGTGCCGGCGAAGGTGGAGCCGGTGCGCGGGAAGCTGTCGCCTGCTCCCGCACCGTCCGGGGAATTCCTGGGCACTCCGACATACCGCTTCGACGAACGGTCGGTGAGCACGCTGTATCGGTTGTGCTGATCAGGCACGGCAGGTGCGGATCGTCACCAGTCGGTAAGGCGGAACGGGTGTGAGAAGGAGGCGCTGCCGGTGTTCACCCACTCGTTGAGGATGCCGGTGGCCTCACCGATGCCGGGGAGCCTCGACCGGAAGCGAACCGGCGGCCTCACGGCGGCCCCGCCGGGCGTGGTCGAGTTCCTGCCAGAAGCGGATCCGGGTGTCGTGGCGGAAGTGAGGGACCCGCGGGCGCACACTTCGGGGGGCTGGTATCGAGCGGTATCGGGCCCTCCGCAAACATGTGGAGGGCCCGATCTGGTGCTGCTCAGTTGTCAGGCGCCGGCGGCGATACGGCCGAGGCTGGTCCAGTGGCCGGTGCCGTCGTCGTTGCGGTAGGCGTTGACGGAGCCGTCGGGGTTGGTCATGAGCCAGTCGGCCATGCCGTCGCCGGTAAAGTCGGTGAGGGTGATGGCGTTCTGGTTGGTGGTGGTGCCGGCGGCGAGCTGTCCTGCGTTGTACCAGCCGCCGTGGCCGTCGCCGCCGCGGTTGATGTAGGTGGTGAGGGAGCCGTCGGGGTTGATGACGCTGTAGTCGGCGCGGCCGTCGCCGTCGATGTCGGCGAGGCGGATCCGGCTGAGGTCGGTGGTCGCGCCGGCGGCGATCTTCCCGTCGTTGACCCAGCCGCCGCTGGTGTCGCCGCCCCGGTTCAGGTAGGCGGTGACGCCGCCGTCGTCACCGATGAGGCAGTAGTCGGCCTTGCCGTCGCCGTCGATATCGGCGAAGCGGACCCGGCTGGCGTCGGTCGTGAGGCCCTGGGCGACGATGCCGATGTCCTGCCAGTTGCCGCTGCCCTTGTTGAGGTACACGCGGACCGTGCCGTCGGGGTTGATGAGGATGTAGTCGGCCCTGCCGTCACCGTCGAAGTCCGCGAAGCGAACCCGGGAGCGGTCGGTGGTCAGGCCCTGGGCGATCTGGCCCTGGTCCTGCCAGCCGCCGTTCCCGTCGCCGCCCTTGTTCAGGAAGACGCGCACGGACCCGTCCGGGTTGATGATCCAGTAGTCGGCCTTGCCGTCACCGTCGTAGTCCGCGAAGCGCACCCGGTCCGTACCGGCCTCCGTACCCGCGTGCGGCGCGCGCGGGCGCTGGGCGAGTCCGTCGGTGACGGCCTGCTCCAGCCCGTTGAAGAAGACGCCGGCCATCCGCTGGTATCCGGCGTCGTTCGGGTGCAGGCGGTCGTTCATCTCGGCGGACGCCAGGGCCGGGGGTTCCAGGTAACGGAACTTCTGGCCGGCGAGTTGCCCGGACTGCAGGGCCTTGATGTCCGCGTTGTAGGTCTGGGCCCCGACCTCGTGGTTCGGCGTGGTCGGGATCAGGCCCTGGACCAGGACGGTGACGCCCGGCCGGTCGGCGAAGACGCGATTGATGAGCTGGGCCATCGCGTCTGCGGCGTGGTTGGCCGCGTGCACCGGGTCCGGGTCGGGATCGCGGTCGAGGTTGTTGATGCCGAGGTGGAGCAGGACGACGTCGGGGGTGGCGGCGGACAGCCAGCCGTCGATGCCGGCCTGGATGTCTGCGACCTGGTAGCCGCTGTGGCCTTCGTTGTCCGGGTCAGGGACGTTCCCGAAGGATCCGGAGCCGACGAAGTCCACCTTGTAGCGGGACTGACCCGCGATCATGTTCCACAGCGGCAGGCGGTAACCCGCGTTTGTGGAGCTGCCGTATCCGGCGGTGATGGAGTCGCCCAGTGGCATCACCCGGAGTACGGGGGGTGGCGGCGCCGCGGCCTGGGAAGCCGGGGCGATGAGGAATTGACCGGAAAAGATCGCCAGTGCGGCGAGCCCGGCTTGTGCGAAACGTTTCATCAGAAGTGGGAACGCCTTCGTGACGGTGCTGATTGGTGCCGGTCGGTCCGGGTCAGGCGCCGGCGGCGATGCGGCCGAGGCTGGTCCAGTGGCCATTGGCGTCGTCGTTGCGGTAGGCGTTGACGGAACCGTCGGGGTTGGTCATGAGCCAGTCGGCCATGCCGTCGCCGGTAAAGTCGGTGAGGGTGATGGCGTTCTGGTTGGTGGTGGTGCCGGCGGCGAGCTGTCCTGCGTTGTACCAGCCGCCGTGGCCGTCGCCGCCGCGGTTGATGTAGGTGGTGAGGGAGCCGTCGGGGTTGATGACGCTGTAGTCGGCGCGGCCGTCGCCGTCGATGTCGGCGAGGCGGATCCGGCTGAGGTCGGTGGTCGCGCCGGCGGCGATCTTCCCGTCGTTGACCCAGCCGCCGCTGGTGTCGCCGCCCCGGTTCAGGTAGGCGGTGACGCCGCCGTCGTCACCGATGAGGCAGTAGTCGGCCTTGCCGTCGCCGTCGATATCGGCGAAGCGGACCCGGCTGGCGTCGGTCGTGAGGCCCTGGGCGACGATGCCGATGTCCTGCCAGTTGCCGCTGCCCTTGTTGAGGTACACGCGGACCGTGCCGTCGGGGTTGATGAGGATGTAGTCGGCCCTGCCGTCACCGTCGAAGTCCGCGAAGCGAACCCGGGAGCGGTCGGTGGTCAGGCCCTGGGCGATCTGGCCCTGGTCCTGCCAGCCGCCGTTCCCGTCGCCGCCCTTGTTCAGGAAGACGCGCACGGACCCGTCCGGGTTGATGATCCAGTAGTCGGCCTTGCCGTCACCGTCGAAGTCGGCGTACCGCACCCGGCCGGTGCTGCCGTCCTCGGTGCCCGCATGGTGGGGCGGCGTGGCTCGGGTCAGCCGCCACTGCGCCTCGGAACCCTGGAATCCCGGCATGCAGGCGACAGTGTTGACGCCGACGATCTTCAGGTAGCAGCCCTTTTTCTGGTTCGAGACGGTGGTCCAGTCACCGTTCAGCGAGGCGTACGTCCAGTCCAGTCCGTAGCTCGTGTTGGTGCAGCTGACGGACAGCGCGTCAGTGTAGGAGTCTGCCGCCAGACAGATGGCGTACGCGCCGTTGGTGAAGTTGGCGAAGTCGACCAGCTGGGTTGTGTGGTTGGCGAAGTACTGGTCGGGGCTGGTGCCGCAGGGGCGTGCGGTGATGGCATTCGCCCCGTAGTCCGGAGTCCCCTGGATGCACAGACCTGTTGCCTGGTTCTGGATCTCGAACCCGATGATTGGGTTGTCAGCGGATGCCTGGCCCACGGAGAACGACAGGCTCGCCACGAGCAGGGCGAAGACCGTGACGACGGATCTGATCAGGCGAGTTCGGGCGAATTTTGTGCTCACGTGCTCCTGCCTCTGGTGGTTCCGATGAGCCGCGGTCGACTCGGTCGTGGCGCAGCGGGCAATGTCCTCAGCTGCGCGACCCGGTCGCGCGGTCCCGAACCGCTACCGTGGCAGGGCTTGCGAACAATGGCCGAACAAACCGCGAACACGACGGGCTCACAGGCCTCGAACCGGCTGTTCGGCCGACGCTGCGAAGCGGCCCGATCGGGAGCGGCCGGCAACCCCCGCTAGCCGCTCTCAGAAGCCTCCGGAGCCGGACTTGTCGAGGGTGCCGAGGATCTCGTGCGCCTCACTGAGCCACGGGCCGAGGTGGTGGCGGTCGGCGAGGTCGATGGCCTGAAGGAGGCGGGCGCGGGCCGATGCCCGTTCGGCGAAGTGGACATGGGTGCGGGCCATGATGACCAGGCTGTCGGCGACGAGCCCGACGTTGCCGATCCGTTCGAAGATGTCGACGGATTCCCGGATCGCGGTGAGCGCCTCATCCCGTCGGCCGAGGGCGCGCAGCGCGTCGCCGAGGTTGGCGAGTGTGATGGCGGTGCTGTTGGCGTCTCCGCGCTCGCGCCACAGGTCGAGGGCCTCGCGGTAGTGGGCTTCCGCCTCGGCGTGGTGACCGGCTGTCCGGAGGGCGTCCGCCAGCGTGCTGACGAAGAAGGCGGCCTGCTGTGGGTCGCCGGTCCGCCGGTGGTGGTCGAGGGCCGCGCGGGCGTGGGCGAGGGCCTGGTCGGGTTGGCCGTCGAGGCTGTAGGCGAGCGACAGGTTCGAGCGAACCACGATGCTGCTCTCCGGGTCCTCGGACTCGGCGAGCGCGAGGGCCTCCTGCAGGGCCTGGATCGATGCGTCGAGGCGGCGCGCCATCCCGTGGCAGACGCCCAGGGTGCGCAGGACCCAGGTACGGCCGAGACCGTCGTCGTGCTGCTCGGTGATGCGCAGTGCCTGGTTGAGGTGTTCCTCCCACTGGCCGGTCCACCAGTAGGTGCGCATGTAGCCGAAGAGCCAGACGGCCAGGCGCCAGGCGAGGTCGGGCCGGGGGCCGTCGCCGGCCTGGCGGATGGCCTCGCCGATGTTCGGCAGTTCCTGGCGGCACCAGGCGAGGGCCTCGGCCTCGTCGGCGAAGACGGGCAGCGGCGCGGGCGGCGTGTGGCCGAGTCGGGGCGGCAGCTGGCCGCACTCGCGCATGGCGTCGCGGACGTTCTCCAGGGCGAGTGCGTACCAGATGCCCAGGCGCAGAGGGGCCTCCTCGGTCGCTCGGGCGGTTTCGTCGGTGTGGGCGCGTTCGGCGGCGTACTCGGCGAGCAGGTCGTGTAGGCGGTAGCGCAGCGGGGCGGGGGTCTGCAGGAGGTGGGCGTCGGCCAGCCGTTCCAGCAGGTCCTCTGCCTCGGCGGGGGTCCGGTCCAGTAGTGCGGCGGCGCTGGCGGGGCTGATTTCATGCTGGGGGCAGAGCCCCAGCAGGCGGAACGCGCGGGCGGCCTCGCGCTCGGCCTGCTCGTCGCTGTCGCGCAGCGCGAGGTAGCTGGAGGCGAAGGTGGCCCGCACTTCCATCCGGCCCGCCCTCAGTGCCGCCAGACGTCCCGGGCCACCGGTGTCGAGGCGGTCGGCGAGGGTGGTCAGCGGCCAGGCGGGGCGGGCGGCGAGGCGGGCGCCGGCGATGCGCAGGGCCAGCGGCAGGCCGGCGCAGGCGGCCAGGATCCGCAGGGCTCCGTCGAGGTCCTGTTCCATGCGGTCGCAGCCGCACATGGCCGAAAGGAGAGCGCGCTGTTCCTCCATGTCCATGGGGGCGAGCGGGATGTGGTGGGCGGGCAGGTCGGTGAGGGTGTTGCGGCTGGTGACGATGACGGCGCTGCGGCCGGTGCCGGGCAGCAGTGGGAGCACCTGGTCGCTGTCGCGGGCGTTGTCGAGGACCAGCAGGAACCGTCGGTCGGCGAGTGTGGTGCGCAGCAGCGCGGCTCGGCGGTCGGTGTCGTCGGGGATGGCCCGGGCGCTGGCGCCGGAGGTGGTCGGGTGCAGGTCGGCCAGGAGGATGGCGAGCACCTCATGGACCGAGCGCGGGGTGCCGGTGCCGAAGCCGCGCAGGTCGAGGTGGAGCTGGCCGTTGGGAAAGCGCTCGCGCAGGAGGTGCGCGGCGTGGACGGCGAGGGCGCTCTTGCCCACTCCGCCCATGCCCGTGACGGTCACCACCCGCGGACCGTCGCCGTTCGCGGCCTGCTCCAGTAGCTCGCGCAGCTGGCGCATCTCGTTCTGCCGGCCGGTGAACTGATAGGTGTCCATCGGGAGTTGCGTGGGCACCGGGACCGCCGACATGTCATCGTTGTGCGGCCTCGTGCGGTGCGCCTCTGCGGCTTCCGGGACGACGGCGCCGGATGAAGCCGGTTCGGCTTCGGCGGCTCGCTGTGCGGGGAATGCCGGGGCCATGGTGAGCACCTGCTGATGGATCGCCTGTAGGGCCGGGCCGGGATCGACGCCGAGTTCTTCGGCGAGTGCCGCCCTGACGGTCTCGAACGCCTCCAGGGCCTCGGCTTGGCGTCCACTGCGGTACAGCGCGGTGACCAGCAGGGTGTGGAGGGCCTCGTGGAGAGGGTGGTGGGCCGCCCAGCGGGTGAGCTCAAGGGCCGCCTCGGTGTGCCGGCCCAGGTGCAGCTCGGCCTCGTAGTGCCATTCCAGTGCCTGGAGGCGTGCCTGGCCCAGGTACCGGATCTCGCCCTCCAGCCCGTGCAGGTCCGGCACGTCGGACAACGGCTCGCCCCGCCACAACGCCAGCGCCGCGCCGCTCTGTCGGCTGGCGGTCTGCCAGTCCCGCTCCGCGCGGGCGTGCCGCGTCCGGGCGAGCAGGGCGGCGAACTCCTGGACGTCCAGTTCCCCGTCCGCCACGCGGAGGTGCACGCCGTGCGGGGTGGACGTCAGCCGTGAGGCGCCTTCGGCACCCAGCATCAGACGAAGTCGCGCCACGTGGTTGCGCAGTGAGTCGGCCGCGGTCGCCGGTGGCTCCTCGCCCCACAGAGCGTTCTGAAGACTGCGCTGGGACACCACCGCATTGGCCTGGAACAGTAGCGCGGCCAGCAGCGCCCGGCGCTTCCCGCCGCCCAACGGCAACGCCCGATCGCCCTGTCGGACGGCCAGCGGGCCGAGCAGACCGAACCACATGGAAACCCCCCGCGAACACCCGCTCGAACCGGCCATGCGGTCGGCATGGGCGGATGTTATATCGGAAGGCCGACGGAGTCGCCCCAGGTCACGTCGTCCATGACCCGGTCGTTCGTTCCCGATGGGCAGGGTGTTGCGCGGCGCCGTGGCTGCGTCACGGATAAGGATCGCGGCCATGTGACGGTCCCGCGCCTGCCTGGAAGGCGACATCGTCGACGCACATGGCTCCCCCGAGACCGGCTGGCAGAGCCGGCCGTGTCGAACACCCGCTTCAGGGAGGCTACCGACCGCGCGCCCGCCCCGGCTTCCCCAGCCGGACACGTGCCCAGCTCAGGACGCCCGTTGCGGCCCGCCCTCGGTTCGAGGCGGAGAACAGGGCAGCGACGTGCTGTTGGGCAGCGCGGTGGCGCTGGAGGAGAAGTGGCCGGTCGTGGGGCGACATGACAGAACGGCCGAGTGGCTGCGGCTATGGACGGATCTCGGGCGGGCTCCTGGGGCAACAGCGGGCGGGGAGTCTGTCGCGCCCCCGGTGGCTGTAGACATCAGAGTGATCGTTATCGTCTGCTCCCGTGTCCAGGTGGGACACAGTTCTTCGAAGAAGGGGGCATGTCATGGCCAATCAGAAGCTTGAGCTTCAGTCGCAGGCGAGACGGGCAGTTCTGCAGTTGGATCAGACTGAGCGACCCCGCCTGGTGCTCTTGGCGATCAGCGGGCCGAGTCAGTATCTCGTCGGCGCTTTGTTCGGTGGACTGCTCAGCTTGTTCTTGATCAAGTCCTACTTCATCAGCGTCACGGATCGGGCGGTCTTCATTCACCGCGGTCCTCGTTTGAACCCTCATCCGAAGGAGCTGGTTCACGTCGTCCCGCTCGAGGATGCTGGTGGCTTGGTCAGCCGCGTCAAGCTTGGCCGCGCCTGGAACGCGTTGTTCTTGAAGCTCCCCGGCAGGGCAAGGCCGACCCGGCTGAATGTCTCGTTCCATTCCCGTTCTGAGCTGGACAGCTTCCTGGGGAAGCTTGGTGCTGCCGAGCACTCGTAGTCCTCGGAGCGGTCTTGGTGGCGGTCACCATGGTGACCGCCAGGGTGATCAGCCCCGTTGGGCTTCACGGGACTTCGGTTGACCGGCGGGTGATGCGCCTGGGCATGAGGGCGATTGCGTCCAAGGTGATCAGCGCCTCGGATTGCTGGATAAGGCCTGTCCCACGACACCGCCGCCCTGCTCGCCGGCCCGCTCGCCGCCGACCTGCGGGCCTGCCACGGCCCGGTTTGCGCCCAGTTGTTCGTCAAGGACCACCCGCGCCCCCAGTGGTGCGGCCCAGGCCGCGGCAACCGCCACTACCACCGCCAACGCGGCCTGAAGGGTGTCAAAATTTCGATCAGGCCGCTGAGCTGGGTGTTTCCAGCAGGCCGTGGGGCGGTCTGATCGGGGTGGGGTGGTACTCGTTGAGGAGTCCTCTGAGTACTCGGTGGCGTCGGACTGCGGTCGTGGGCAGGAGGATGACGTTGGGATCGTCGTCTGGTGCTCGTAGGTCCAGGCTGCGGTGAGCTCGTCCGGCGTTGTAGTGCTCGGCACGCTCCGCCATGGTGAGGCGACACGCCGGCGACGAGTCGGCGGCCGCGTTCGGCGCACCCCGGCCGGTCGCCGTTCCCCCTTGTGGGGACAGGGGACAACCGTCCCCCGAGAAAGGCGGTCACCGTTCCGGACGGTGGTCCTCGTCAGTTCGATCCCGGACTATGTGCCAACACCTGGCGGGCAGCGCTGAGTTGCTGCTGCTCAGCGGTGCGGTCGCGGTCGAGTTCCGCTTGGTGCGCCTGGATCTGCTGCTGCTGATAGGCGGCGTCCACCGCGTACCAGATGCCGATCAGGTTGGTCTGCCGCTTGCAGGCGATGTCGGCCTGGGCGGTGGCGATCTCCTGCTGGTCCGCCGTAGGCGAGGCGCTCCAGTGCGGGTCGTTGTAGGCGTCCATCGGGGAGGCATAGTCGTAGCCGGCGGCCTTCATGCAGCCTGACCAGGCGGTGAAGGCAGCCTTGACCCGGTCGTCGGCGGCGGCCTTGAGATAGCTGCGGGAGTTGATCTGCTCGCCGATGGGCGAGGAGCCGTAGGTCGCGCCGCCGCCGAGTTTGGTCTGGGCGTCCTGTTGGCAGTGGAACACCGTGGTGCGCTGGTCGATCGACAGGGAGGCCAGGTTGTCGGTCGGCGTCTTGTCCCCGTCCGGTGCGGCCGGGTTGTGGTAGCCGTCCTTGGCGGCGGCGGCCGGGTCCGCCGGTCCGTAGCGGCGCGGCACTTCGCTGCCGCTGCGCAGGTGAGTGAGGGCGGCCGGGGTCTGGAACGTGATGCCGTGGTGCTGCACGCAGTCGGCGGCCAGCACCCAGGTGGCGTGGTTGAGCTGGGCGTTCTCGGCCGGGGTGAGCACGTACTGCTCGATCGGCAGGCGCAGGGCGCTCAGGTCTGTCGGGGCGGCGGAGGGGACGGCCGCGCTGGGCGTGCCCGGGATGTCCGCCAGGGTCGGTACGGCGGCTGCGGGGTGCGGGGCCGCGGCCTGGCGGCTGGGGCCGGCGCACCCGGCCAGCAGGGCACCGAGCGCCGTGGCGACGAGCGCGGCGGATCTGACGGACACGCGGTGCGGGAGGCGCGGCACGGCGATGGGGGACCTTCCTGGAGCAGGGTGCGGCTACCGGGCCGACCGCGTTACGAGCGGTCGGCCCGGCGGCGATCACGAGTAGGGGTTGACCGAGTACGAGGCCTCGTTGTTGCGCGTGACCTGCAGGTCGCCCATCCGACCGGGGTAGACCACGTCGTAGGCACCCCACCCGTAGCTCCGGCTGTTGACGTACACGTAGATGTCCTGGGAGCCGCCGTTGGCGACCCAGGCCGCGGCATTCTTCACGGGCTGGCCGACACCGTCCGTATTGGCGCCGTCCATGATGCCCGGCCGGAAGGTCTGGCCGGCCAGGTCACTCCACTCGGGGGCCTCCGACGTCCACCACCCGCCGTAGCCGTCTCCGTGGTACGACAGGCAGATCCGGTGGTAGCAGAACCACGCGCTCCCACTCGAGATGACGTCGGCGCTGGCCGGGGTGGCGAGGGCCACGGTGCCGGCAACGAGGCCGGTCGTGGCGGCGAACAGCGCGATCTTGCTGCGCAGAACGGACATTGGTGGTGCCTTTCCGATGATCCGATGAGGGTGAAGCCCTGAAACAGGGGAGGTGACGGCACGTCTGCTGCCGGGGGGCGTCACGGGCAGACGGTCGTGGACCTCGTAGCGCTGGAAGGGTCTCCTGACAGCGCGGGCGTCACAACGAGGGCGCCCGGCCCCCCTCGCACCGAAGCCGAGCGGATCGGCTGGCGGTACTACCCCCGAGTAATGGCGGCCCGGCGCACGATCACACTTTGGTTCTTGATCACCAGCAGGCGCAAGTGAACATCCGTGGACTGCATCTCGTAGCGTTGCTTAAACCTTGAACCTCGAACACCTGCGTTCACTACGCGCTGTAGCGACGAGCGGATCGATCGTGGGCGCCGCACACACCTCCCGCACATCGCCTCCCCGGTGGTCTCACAGCAGCCCACCCGAACTCGAACAAACGACTGGTGCGAGATATCGCGCATCACACACACGTCGTTTCGCAGTCGCTCTCCTCAGCGCGCCAACTGGGGCTTCAGGTCTGACTAGAGTGATCCCCGTGCCTCCTCCCTCCCCGACGGAGCGTCAGCTCCTCGGGACTCCGGGCGCAGTGTGAATCGCTGCGGGTTTGACCGAGACTCCTTCTCTTGGAAGGATCGAGTCCGTTATGAGGAAGCCATACCCCAGTGAGGTCCGGGAGCGGGCGG
>NZ_JBIRJC010000092.1:0-10020 GCF_044329365.1 Kitasatospora sp. NPDC017646
GCGCGCTGAATGGCGTCACCGGTGACGCATGGTCGACCACCACACCACTCGCGCACCGAGCCCCGCGGGACGCACGGACGAGCGGGTGGTGGCCGCGGTGAAGGAGGCGATCCGGCGTCGACGCGGGCGCTCCAAGGGCACGGTCAAGGCCCTGTTGCCGGGGGAGGCCAGGATTCCGGCGCAACGGCACGGGGACGCGGTCGCGATGTGCTCGCAGGCCACCTTCTACCGGCTGGTCGCCGCCCTCACCGACCCGCGCGAGGACATCCACGGCCACGGGGACGGTGTCCCCGAGCCGCGGGAGGGACGGGCGTTCACCCCGACCGTGGCGCTGCGGCCGGACGAACAGGTGAAGATCGACACCACGCGCCTCGACGTCCTCGCGGTCTTCGACGACGCCACCCTGGGCCAACCCGAACTGACGATCGCCGTCGACGTCGCCACCCGCGCGATCCTGGCCGCCGTACTGCGCCCCCACAGCACCAAGACCGTCGACGCCGCGCTGCTGCTCGCGGAGATAACCGTCCCCACCCCGCCCGGCCCACCTGGCCCGACGCGCTGCGCTTCGCCCGCTCCTCCATCCCCCACCGGGAGGAACTGCTGTCGGCCGACGAGCGCCTCGAAGGCGTTGCGGCACGGCCGGTGGTGGTGCGGAGACGATCGTCGTCGACCGCGGCAAGATCTACCTCTCCGAGACGTTCACCGCCGCCTGCCAGAGCCTGGGGATCAGCGTCCAGCCCGCCCCGCCCCGGGCGCCCCGACCGCGAAGGGCATCGTGGAGCGCACCTTCGGCTCCATCAACACCCTGCTGTGGCAGCACCTGCCCGGCTACACCGGCTCCAGCATCCTCGAGCGCGGCCGCGACGTCGAACAACACGCCCGCTACACCGTCGCCCAGCTGCAGGACCTCCTCGACGAACGGCTCGTCCACTGGCACCACCACCCCCACAACGGGCTGCGCCACCCCGTGCTGCCCAAGACACGGCTGACACCGAACGAGATGTGGGGCGCGCTGACCGCCGTCTGCGGGTACGTGCCGGTCCCGCTGACCGGGCGGGACTACCTCGAGCTGCTGCCCGTACGCTGGCTCACCATCAGCGACCACGGCATCCGCCTGGGCCAGCGCACCTGTGACCACGACCACCTCGGCCCCCACCGCGGCCAGCCCTTCCCCGTCGCCGCACGCGCAGGCCGGTGGGAGGTCCACCACAACCCCCACGACCTGCGCCAGATCTGGATCCGCCTGCCCGACCGCGCCGACCTGACCGAGATCCCCTGGATCCACCGCGACCACGTCCACCAGCCCTTCGACGACCGCACCTGGGACCACATCCGCACCCCCGCCGTACGCCGCGGCGACAGCGGTCAGGAGCAGCACGAGGCCGATCTCGCCCAGGCACTGGACGACCTCCAACGCCGCAGCAGTGCCGGCCACGCCACCCGCACCGAACAGGCCCTCCTCACCCGCGCCATGCCCGCCCGCATCCCCCGCCCCACCAGAACCGGCGCCGGCGCGGCGCACCCGGCGCAGCCGCTACAGCCGGTGCGGGAAGACCGCGCGGGCACACCAAGGCGGCCAGGCGTGGGTCCGACAAGGTCGCGGAGCACGGCGCGATGGCGGGAGACGAGGCGTTCACCAGCCTCGCCGAGGTTGTGCCCGACGTGCCATTTGTCTGCGCAGTGCTGGGCGTTCGGGGCGCCGGCGCGGGCGCCGTCAGCGAAGACCTGTGCGCGGTCGCAGCAGACGATCTCGACGCCGGGGTGCTCGCGCAACCATGCCGCGACACTGTCCGCGTCGCGGTCGGGCAGCAGGTCAAGGGGCTGGTGGTCTCGCAGTCGACCAGAAGGGTGTCGTAGCGGCGGCCCTTCCTGGTGGCGAACTCTTCGATGCCGAGCACGCGCGGAGTCGCCCCGGCATGTCCAGCACGGGCGCAGCGTGGTGTTGGCCGCGCGGGCTGCCTCCAACTGGGCCTGGGCCTTGGCCTCTCGCTCCTCTTCCGGCCGCTGCTGGTGCTTGTCGTGGCAGGACCAGCATCGACCGCCCGGGCGGCGGGTCCACTCCGTCTGTCCCTGGGGGCCGTACTCCCGGCTGCTCTCCCGCTTCGGCATCCTCCCGCAGTCGGCGCAGGCCAGGGTCCGCATCAGCTCGCGGTGGGCCTGGCGGGCCTTCTTCTCCCGGGCCTTCTGGCGCTCGTCGTACGCCTCGCGGGTGTCCGGGCTCTCCGGCGCGTCCAGCAAGGAGTGCCGGACTTCGGGGCCGTAGCGCCGCCAGACGGGGGCGAGGGGGCCGTGCTCGGTCAGGAGCTCCAGGGTGGTGGCGACGATGGGCACGGCGTCGCCGTACTCGCGCTAGCCATCCCCGTCGCCGAGGTGGTGGCCTTGCCAGTGGCGGCGGGGCATCTCGGTGAGCCCCGACTCTACTCAGGGCCTCCGGGAGCTGACGCCGAATCTCCGGGCCGACGTCTTTCGGATCGGCCAGCCCAGTGATCACCGGCGCTCCGCGAGCGCGGCGCCGACCCGGCCGCCGCGCTCGCGCAGGGGCTGGAGGTGCGCCCCTTGCCCGGCAGGGGCGATCAACCGACCGTTGGCGGCCTCCGCTCAGGTGCGGTCGGAGCCCAGCGGCTTTCCACCACCATTGCGGTGACCACCCCGACCACGGCAACCGCCGCGAGCACTCCGAGCTCAGCCATGGCCTCATCCCTGGAATACGGGCTCCACAGCGCGTGAATGGTCACAACCAGCGAGACCAGGCCGATCGGGGCACCGGCGAGTGCCGCGGCCGCAGGAGCGAATCGACCGCGCCGCAGGACTGGCACAGCCACCAGGAGCAGCGCCAGCTCGCAGACCGGCAAGGCGGGACGGAGCACACCGTCGAGCATGCTCAGGGATCGGAAGAGGCCATACGTGATCGTGTGGCCCCACATCACACCGCCGACCAGCACACCCGCGAGGGCGGCGAGACCGCGTCGCCAGGTGGCCGGGCCCAGCAGGTCCGGCGGGGCGGCGAGAAGGATCAGGACCCACAGCGCCTGGGGACCGACCTGGATGACCAGGCCGACCAGGCTCCTGATCCACACCGTGTGGTGGTGCGCCATGAAGTCGAGATTCTCGACAAGCCAGGTCACGACCGCTAGCAGCACGGCGACCGGTCCGAGCAGCCGCGCGACCGTCCACCGCCCCAACACGGCAGCGCCCGCCACGGCCAGGAACAACGCCTCGCTGCCCCGGCCGATCCAGTACGCGTAAGAGAACGGCGCGGCGGACGGAACCCACAGAGCGGCATCCCCGTGGCGCAGCCAGTCGCGTGCCAGCAGGTAGAGGTCCATCAGGGAGATGCCCGCCGCCGCGGCGGCCGCGAACGGGGCGGCCATCGCCGCCAGCCGTGCGAAGGTGCCGCCGGACCTTAAGCCCAGACGAGCCCGCACGCCGTGCCCCGCCAGGTCGAACAGCTCACGGGCGACGGCCCAACCGCTCGCGCCGGCCGTAATGCCGGCGAACACTGCCGTGATCTCCTCGCCCCACTCACGCCGGTACTTGGCCGGGTACAGGCGCAGGGTCCCTATCAGAGCGCGGTCGCTCATGATGCGAAGGCCCCCTTCAGCCACGGACGGGCGGCAGACAGCCGGCGATGGGCCTCGCCGGCGACGGCGCGGAGGCGTTGCGCCTCGGCGCTGAGCACCTCGCGGCCGGAGTCGCTGAGGGCGTAAGTGCGACGGGCCCGGCCGTCGACGATCTCCTCGCTCTCGACCCGGATCAGGCCCTGGCCGAGCAACCGGTCCAGCGCGCCGTAGAGAGTGCCGGTGCGCATCTTCACCCGACCGTCGGAGATCGCGGCGATCTCCTGGATGAGGGCATAGCCGTGCCTGGGGGCATCGGCCAGCGCGGTCAGCAGAAGCAGCGTGGGCTCTTGTAGGGAGCGTTCTGTCATGCACCTATATATATCTCCTACCGGCATATGCTGTCTTGCGAATCATCATTGAAGGGCGAATGTGCGTCATGAACACTGCCCCGCCGGACGGTTGGAACAAGCTGCTGTGCCGAGAGCCCCCGCCGATATCGAGACGCACGGCCGTGAACTGCTGGAACGCCGGGTCGAGCGGCAGCGGCGATACCACATGACGGCGCATCTGACGGCCGTACCCGACCAGGTCGAACTCGCCACCGCCGAGTGACGCGAAGGCCTGGCACCACACCGCGGCCGGCCCCGCCGTCACCGCCACCTTCCCCGAAGCCCTGCGCCCGACCTCCCCGGTACCCGGCCAGGAGAAGCTGGCGCTGCGGCACGGGCGCGAGCACCTGCTCGACGTAGGCCGGATCCACGCCGCCTTCGGCACCGACGCCCGCACCCGCGGCGAGTCCTGCGGCCCGCTCGACCTCCTCCCCCACCCCGAGCTGCCCGCCGGCGCCGAGGTGTACCGGCCCGCCGCCCACCTCGCCTACACCGCCGGCACCGGCGACGAGCAGCACCGGTTGCGGGCGTTCATCGAGCGCCACCGCCCCGACGCCGGAGACGAGCAGACCGCGGCACAGCTGGCAACCTGCGCCCGGGTCTGGGAGAAGGCGGGCGAGGACGAGGCAGCCCGTGCGCCAGGGCCCACCTGCGGGAGCTCTGACCGCGGGCCAGCCGCCACCCAGGAGTGAACGCCCGCCACCAGCCGAAACGGGTGGAGGATACGTTCACCGGTCGTCATGATCTGCACATGGAACAAGTCATCGATCTCGATCGCGCGGCTGTCGAAGTCACCGAGCGCAGACGAACCTGGGAGCGTCAGGGACTGACTGTTGGACATATGACCTGGCGAGACGAGGTCGCACCGTGGCCGAAGCACCTTGAAACAGACCGGTCTTCAGTCACCGAACCCGACTCGATCGGCATCCTCATCACAGGCCCCAGTGACGCAGAGCTTTCGGTCATCCTGTTTCGTGGCGGTTGGGCCGACATCGACTTCATGGCGGATGTCGACGACGCGGGAATGATTCCGGCCTCTGACATCAGCTCAGCCCAAGCCTTCGGTGATCTCCTCGATCGCTGCGTAACTCGGACCTTCGGCTTGAAAGGCTCCGGCCACACCCCACCACAAGCCACGCCCTGGGCCTGACGATAACGATCGGTGTCAACTCTTCACCGCGATACAGCGGGACACTACACCGCACACCCGGCTCCACCGTTCACCATCCCCGACCACGAACACCCGTGACCAGGGGAAAAGAACACCGACCACCCCAGTGAACAGCTACGCCGAACCAGTGAAAACCAAACGCCGAACATCATCCCGGCCAGGACTCCCCATGCCTGCCCGCCCCGTACCGGGGCGAGGACAGCAGTGCACGAGCCGCAGCACGCATCCCCGGAACGGGCGGGAATGCCACCGAAGCCCCGGCAGGAACACCCGTCCGGTCTTTCAGCCGAAAAGCTGACCGTCAGGCACCCAAACCGTTCATTTACTCCTCGGGCGGGAACCCGTCAAGCACGGAGACACCGCGACTCCGTGTCACTTCCGCGAGCGCCCGCCATTCGTCTTCGTCTTCCACAAGGAGGATTTCACGGGTGATCCTGTTGAAGATCGTCGGGATATCGACGATCTTGCCCCAATAGAGGATCCAGCCAGTCTCCGACCCATCCCAGAGATAGGCGTACTCCTCTAGATCACCCGCTGTGTGGCGTGCCGACGACATCCCATGTCCTCCCGCCTGGGTTCATACCGCCCGCCCCTACCAGCCGACAGTCATCCCCGCCCGCTACCGGAAACTGATGTCCGCCACGATAAGGAAACACCGGGAAAGTGTGCTGGCCTTCCATGGGGAGCCAGGGCCTGACGGCTCCGACGCCGAGGCCTCTCCCGCGGCCTTAGAACCCCTAACGGAATGCCGGTTGGCAGGGGCCCTGCTGCTGGCGGTATGCGTGGGCGCCGCACGACATACTCCCGGCGGATGACTCCGGTACCTCGCCGGGGCTACGAACGACACCGGAACGTTTGCATCCACGGGCTGATTCGACACGGAGCTGCGGAACCTAGCGTCGGTCCCATGAAACGCAATCGCCGTATCAGCGCCGTCGCGGCGCTGGCGCTCGCCGCCCTCGTCACCGGAACCGGCACCGGGTTCGCCGCCACGACCACACCGTCGGCCACACCGGTGGCCACGCACGCGTTCGACACCGCACCGGCCACCGCGCCCACACGATCCTTCCAAGGCACCCTCCCCGCGCCGACCGGCCCCTACGCCGCCGGCGAGGACGTCATCCACCTCACCGACGCGAACCGTCCCGACCCGTGGGTGCCGTCATCCGGGCCCCGCCAACTGACCGTCACGATGGTCTACCCCGCCGTCCCCGGGACCGGGACCCCGGCCCCTTACATGACCCTCGCCGAGGCAACCGGACACATCCAGCACGCGAAGATACCGGCGAGCTCCGGCATCACCCCGCAGAACCTTTCCAGCGTCACCACTCACGCCTTCGACGGCGCGCGGCCACAGAGGGGCAAGCATCCGCTGGTGGTCCTCTCACCCGGGTTCGGGGACCCACGCATGGTGCTCACCTCGCTCGCGACCGACCTGGCCAGTCACGGCTACGTCGTCGCGCTCGTCGGCCACACCTACGAGGACAGCGGCGAGACGCTGGCGAACGGCCAGACGCCGCCGTGCGCGATCTGCGACCACACGGAAACGCTCGACTTCGACTCCGTCGCCGCCAGCCGCGCGCTGGACGTGTCCTTCGTGATCGACCAGTTGACGCACGGCAGTAGCGCGTGGCGCCTGGCACACCTCATCGACAAGCACGAGATCGGCATGGCCGGGCACTCCATCGGCGGAGCGGCGGCCGCCACGACGATGATCGCCGACCCGCGCGTACGGGCCGGAGTGAACATGGACGGCACCTTCCACCCGGCCCCGATGCCCGGCCAGATCAACCGGCCGTTCCTCATGCTGGGTGCGGCCGACTACGACTCGGCCGGCGGTGGCGGCAACTGGGGGCAGGCCTGGGCCGCCCTCGGCGGCTACAAGAAGTGGCTGGCGGTCACCGGCGCCAACCACCCCAGCTTCACCGACGTGGACCTGCTCGAGAAGCAGGCCGGGTTCCCGACGCCGCCCCTCGACCCCGAACGTGGAATCGTGATCACGCGTGAGTACGTGACGGCGTTCTTCGACCAGACGCTGAAGGGGATCCACAGTCCGCTGCTGGACGGCCCCTCGCCGAACGATCCGGAAGTACTCTTCCAGTCCTAGTGCAGCGCCGCGCTGATCCTTCGGGGGCTCATGCGGCTTTGAGCGGGCTGCCTCGTAGGTCCAGCGGTAGGGCTTGACGTCGTGTTCGTCGCAGGCCAAGACGAAGATGTCGATGGCCGCGGCCAGTTCGTCAGGAGGCGAACTGGCCGCAGCGTAGTGGACGTCGGGTCAGGGGGGGAGACGAACAGCTCGACATGGCTGAGCCCGCTGGCGTGTTCGGGGGTGTGGTGGAAACCGGCAGCCAGGACGGGCACCAGGGCGGGCAGAGCCACGGCCTGGACCGCCGCCCGGATGCGTGGGCCAGCAGGACGACCAGGGCGCCGTACAGGGGCGCAGCAACGCCCCGGGTCAGGACGGCGGCGCCGATGTCCTGCGCCACCGAAGTCTGAGCACTGAATCCCCAGGTCGCGGGCGTGCTCAGTTCGACGGGCGGGAGCCCGACCTCGACGGATCTACCGCTCGTCTGCTGGCCGCATTCGAGGCCGTCGATGTCGAGGTCGCCGTAGAGGAGGATGTCGGTCACCGGGTGATCGCGTTCTTCGAATGCCTCGGCTGCGGTCGGGATCGACGCCACCAGCTGGTCGCCGGAGCCGTATGCCAGCCAGCCGGGCTGGGACCGATCGGCCAGGCGCGCAGGATCTCGCGCAGGCTCGCGAAGGCCGCGGAATTCTCGACGATCAGCATCCACGGTGCCGGGCCGATCTCGGACATCGCCAGCGGCGGCGGTGTCGGACGCGCGCGCAGGTGCGCTGTGATGTCGAGCAGGCCGGCGTTGACGAGGTGATTCCGCTCTCGATTCCGCTCAAGCGCTTCTCGTCGTGGTAGAGCTGGTAGGAGCGCTCGGCGAGAGGAAGGATCTCCGTCTGCGGGGTGTCGCAGAGCTGGGAGTTGATCGGACCGAGGAGCTCCCGGTCGGTCGGGCTCAGTCGGAGGCGGCTGGCGAAGGAGAGCCCGGGGACCCATGCTCTCCGGTCAGGATGGGAGCCAGCGGGCGGCACTTTCGGTCGCCGGCGCAATGGACCTTGCTGGTCTGCCCGCCCCTGGAGCGTCCGAGCAGGGCGGCCTTCAGCCGGAGCCTGCGCCGACGCCGGATACGTCGCCGTTCTTCCCGTTTCGGGTCGCCTGATGCGTCCCGCCCGTCTTGTTCCTCCAGGCCTCCCCCTTTTGCCGGGCCTTCTCCGCCTCCTCGGCAGTCTTCTCCGGGGCGGCCATGGTGTCGGAGTCGAGGTGCATCCCGGCGGCGTCGTGGTGAGCCCGCACGGTGGTGGAGTCCACGCTGACCAGGGACAAGTCCCACCTCACCCCGCTTCGCGGCTTCCACGATCAGGCCCTCCAGAACCCGGACACCAGCGACCTCGTCTCTCGACTGGCTCGGCCTCTGCGGCTGATCGTCCCCGGTGGCGGAACGGGCGGCCACACCTACCCGGCCCTCACCGCCGTCCGCGCCCTGCGCTCGCGGCTCGCTGAAGCCGGCGACGCCCTTGACGTGCTGTGGATCGGCACCGCCACCGGCCTTGAGAGGGCGGCAAGTAAGAGGCTCCGCCAGTAGGGGCTTCGAGACCCGACTGCTGACCACGCCTGGTCTTCAAGGGGTTGTTGCCTGGAGCGGGCTTCACGCTGCCGGGGTCGTCCAGGTACTGTGCGTTTGCTGATGCAGCCTCAGTCGTCAAGTTGAAAAAAGAAGTACATGCACATCCTGGAAGACCTCTCGAGTCTCTCCCCGCGTGCTCGAGGTCTGCTCGACCACACCGGATGTCGGCAGGAACCGACGGAGCCCAGGCTTCCCACGGAACTGCTGCGGGTCCGCGACCGCAAGGGTCGGCTGATCCCCGCCCCGATGGAACTGGTGATCCGGCGCGAGGGCTTCGCGCAGAGGTACGGCGGACTGCGCTACACCGTGCGCACAAGTCTCGCGAGTGCGAAGCGCGGGCGCTCGGAGTACAGCCTTGAGTGGAGCCACGAGCTGGGGTCGTATGTGTGGCCCGATCCCGTTCGGGGCTGGTTCTTCGACTGGGATGGACCGCGCGCTGCCCACCCGATCCGCTACCTCGTCCACACCGACGGGCGTGTGGGAGCCGAGAACACCGCCGGCGACGGTGTCTTCCAGGAGATGGAGGCATCCATGATCCACCGAATCGAGTCCCACGCCATCATGGACGAGGTCTCGGCCTGGGATCCGTGGCCGCTCGACAGCCACGGCCTCGCCACCGCCCGGCACCTGGACAACCTCAGCGAGGTCGCTGAAGCATCGGGCCCCATGCGGAGCTGGCGGATGTCCGATGCCGTCGCCGTCATGGAGTTCGCCGGCGTGAGCACGAAGTTCCCGCGCGAGCGTCAGGCGTGGATCTGGTTCCGGGGCGAGGACGGCCACCGGCAGGTCAGCGCAGCAGCAGTGCTCGCAGCCAGAGCTGATGATCGGCAGGCTGCCTGAGGGTGCGCCGCGATCTGCCGTCATCGATGGCAGATCGCGAGGTGATTCCACTCCGGTCGGGCTCATCGGATGCGGGGGCTTCGAGGGCGGGTGTCCCAGCGGTAGAGGGTCCAGGAGCGTCGGATGAGGCAGCGGACGATGATGAGGGTGCTGGCCAGGGTGAGGAAGAACTCGATGGCCGATCTCCGGCGTTCGGTGCGGCGTCGGAGCTTGCCGACGTTGTTCATCCAGGAGGTTGGGTCGGCCGCGCGGCGAGGTGCCTGACTGAGAGGACGTTAAGTCCGTTTCTGGTAGATGCCTCGTCCGGGTTGGGTGAGGAAGCCCTGGCGGGTGAGGCGTCCGAGGCGGGAGCGGGTGACATT
>NZ_JBIRJC010000093.1:0-9393 GCF_044329365.1 Kitasatospora sp. NPDC017646
TCAGGCCCCCACCCTGCGCATACCGCATGTCAACGGCATACCGCAGGGATCACTACCTGTCACTACCCGACAACAGCATGAAATCCTCAGTAACTCGTTGACAACGGAGCCGGGCTGGTCGGCCAGTCGCCTGGTGTGGCGCTGATAGCACTCCACGACGTAGGTACCTGCTCGCGGAAGGTCTGCTGCGGGCAGCCGAACACCGCGCACACCCGACGCCGCAGCCTCACCGACACCACGACTCGCCGCCCGTCCACCGGAACAGCCGCGACCACCTGCCTGTGGGACCCGCGCACCCGGCCCCGTCGTGCACGCCGAGGTGTGGCAGGCTGGCGCGACGCTGCACGCCGCCCTCGCCCAGCACCCCGCCCGCCCCGGCCACGCCCAGGACGAGGACGAGCTCGACGACGACCAGGAGCACGGCCTGCTCGGCGACCTCCCCCACCGGGTCCGCCGCCGGGCGGCCCGGGGAACGCTGCGCCGACCGGCACGCCGACGCCGGAGACGAGAGCGCCTACGTCACCGCGGCCGCCATCCGCGCGGAGTGGCAGCGCGTCCACGACCACACCGCCGAGACCCGGGCCGAGCGCTACGACCCCGACGACGACACCGTCCTCCAGCACGCGCTGCGCGTCGACCGCCACCGGCAGGACGTCGAGGCGTGCGCCCGCGAGGCCGCCCATCAGGCCCGCCAGACCACCGACGTCGCCCCCCGCCGTCTCGCCGGCACCGCCGCCCAACCCCTCTACACCGCCCTCGACCGCGCCGGCCTCCACACCCTCACCGACGACGACCACCAGGCCGTCCGCGATCTCACCCAGCACCTCGACCCCGCCACACTGCGCCAGGTCATGAGCTGGCTGGAGCGCACCCGCAGCGCGGCCTTCGCGCTGCGCGGTCCCGGGCAGGAGCGGCCCGGGACCGCCCGCCGTACGCCGCGGCCGGTTCTGACGGAACCGGATCCTGGCCAGCCGGACTGGCGGTCAGGACGCCCACCGACGGCCAGCCCGAGGCCCAACGCCAAGAGGGCCGGGCCGGTTCTCGCCGGCCGGGCCCAAGGCGCTGAGGGGGTCAGCGGACCCTGGCGGCGGGCTTGGCGGTGAGGCGGGCAATCAGCTGCTCTGCCTCGTCCTGGAGCATTCCGTCCCACCCCCGGTCATCTGCCGGACCTGGTCGATGACCTCGCGCACCCCGGCCTGGTTGCCGGCTCGGTGCTCAATTCGCATCCAGCTCCGGTAGAGCACCTCGGCGGCTGGCTCGACGTCGAGCCCGACGGCGACCGCACGCCTGGGCGCCTCGATGTCGAGGACCTCGTCCTGGACGCGCAGCGTGGCTATGGCGTGGGCGGTGTCCACGATCTGGCCGGTCATTGTCTGCACGAGTGGTGCCGCCCAGGTGTGGGCGCCTGCGCCGCCGAACGGGCGGCCGCGGACGAGGTCGAGCGGCCTCAAGGTCCAGGTCCCCGGCGGCGCCGGCCGGAAGGCCGCGTTGTGAGAGGTAGCTGAAAGTGGCGTAGTCGCAGGTCACCTCGGGCGATAGGGCGTATTGCTCGACGCCCTTGGTCTTGTTGCGTAGGTACGGCTCGCCGTTGGAGTCGGCGCCCAGCCGACGTCGGAGACGGGACATGTGGGTGTCCATCGTCGACTGCGTCCACGGGCTGACGGGGTCCATGTTGTTGGCGATCGCGCTGTAGCCCCGGTCGGACTTGATGAGCAGCAGTGCCGCCAGCAGCACTAGCTTCGGCTGGATCGGGGCGTCGCCGATGCCGGTGATCCGCAGCGGCCCCAGCACCTGGATCTGCGGAGCGGAGCCTTCTGCTGGAGCGGGAGCATCGCTTTCGCGGACCGCGCTCACGCGCGGCGGAACTTTCGTGAGCTGGTGCGTAGTTGCTGCGGCGGGGGCCTCGTCCGCAGTGCCGTGGGGTGCGTCGGCCGGGGTGAGGGTGTCCTTCTTGTCTCGCTCGGTGGCGTTCGGCTCCACCGGCTCGGGGCTACGGGCTCGGCGTTGGCTTGGACCGGGATGGTGGCGGCGGGCATCTGCTTCTCCTCGGACGGCGCATGTGCGTCGGCTGGGGCGGCCAGCAGGGACAGGTGGCCGCGGGGGGAAGCGTCGCCGGGGCGGGACGGAGCGGGCTTCGTCGGCGTCCAAGAGGGGGGCGCGGCACATGCTGCTGATACAGCAGGTCCTCGCCGATCCGAAGTGGGCTGACACCCTCACCGACACGGACCGGCGGGCGCTCTCCCCGCTGTTCTGGACCCACGTGAATCCCTACGGCCGGTTCGAGCTGGACATGAACAGACACCTCGACCTGGACCTGACCGCCCGGGCCGCCGTGCCCGCGCCGCGCGCCCCCAGGGCAGACCAGCCGCGGCCCCGGAGTGAGGAGCCGGGGGCTCGGATCGCCTACGAACAACGACGGTATGACCTGCGGCCAGGGCGGCCTCGGCGAAGGCACGTCCGAGGCCCGTGCTGACGCCGGTGATGAGCCAGTTCTGCTTTTGCACTGTTCCTCCAAAGAGGTCTTGCGAGGAGCCGGACCGCTCCTCCACCAAAAAGTCTACACGGTGTCGATTTTTACCGTCGCCATGTCGATTCTGGTAGTGCTCACGGGGTGGAGTACTCAAGGCCATCCGCGTGCCCTGCACCGCCCGAATCGGCGCCGCCAAGGCCCAGCAGCCAGGCCGTCAACCAGAACCGCACCCCGATCACCACAGGGACACCCAGCGAGGCCGGAGAGAAGATGGGGGGCTTGGCCACCGGCAAGCCGCCACTCACCTGTCGTCAAACGAAGGCATGACGACAGGCGCGAAGGGCGTCCGATGAACCCCGGGCTTTTCAGGGCCTGTTGGCGGCCCGGATCCAGTCAGACCCGATGGCGGCTGATGACAGGGTTTGCTGACAGCTAATGTCGCGAATGCGACCACCAGAACGGGGAGCGGCATGGCCAACCTGGTCTACCAGCGGGTGTCGACAGACCAGCAGTCGACCGACCGTCAGAACCTCGTCCTCGCCGAGGCCGAGATCGAGGACCCTGTGACGTTCGAGGAGAACGCCGCACGAACACCGCAGCCGTCGACCTTCGTCAGCCGGATGGTGGTCGCCTCCGCAGCCAGCGGACATGACACTGGGCCCTCCAACAGGGTTGTTGGTCGGCCCGGCCTACCACCAGCGGCGCTACCACCCAGCACAGGGGCGCGGCCTCTGGCGTCTACATCCCGTTCACCCGGCACACCGGCTCCGGCGACACATTACGGCCCTGGGCCACCAGCGCTCATCAACGCCAGCACGTCCACCCAGGCGACTGGTACCGCGAACACGACCGCGCGGACGCGTCGGCTGCGGCCCTCCTGGTTGAGGGCGGGCTGCTGATTCAAGTCACGAAGGCGGTGCTGGAGCGGGCCCTGGACGCGGAGATGACCGAGCACCTGGGCTACGAGAAGCACGATCCGGTCGGCCGCGGCTCGGGCAACAGCCGCAACGGCACCTCGCCCAAGACCGTGCTGACCGACGTGTTCCCGGGCGTCACCCACTATGAGCTGGGCATCGTGCACCGTGCGGTACGGCGACGGCTCGATCGAGCCGGTCAAGGTTCCGCATCCGGAGCGCACGGCCGCCGCCCGCCGGGCGCCCTGCCTCGGAAGCTCAGAAGCCCGGCGTCGCCAGGTCAGGGCGGAGCGGGCCGCGAGGTGCTTCCACGCCCTGATTCTGACGGCGGGCCTGGTGGCTCAGTCGAGGGTGACGACCATCTTGCCGAGGGCCTCTCCTGCCTCCATGGCCCGGTGGGCTTCGACGATCTCGTCGAACCGGAAGACCCGGGTGGGACGGGCTCGGAGGGCACCGACCTTGACCTTGGTGTAGATCTCGTCCAACGGTACGTCGGTGAGCGGGAATGCGGGGGTGCCCAGGACGAAGGCGCTGCCGAAGAAGCTGAGTCGGACGCCGCTGGGGAGATCGGCGATCGGGTCGAAGTCCCGCACCGGCTCGAATCCGCCCAGGAAGCCGAGCTGGCACACCTGGCCGCGCGGCCGGACCAGGGCCAGCGAGTCGCGCAGGGCGCTGTTGCCGACGACGTCAAACACCGCGTCGACGCTGATCTCCCGTTCCGAGATCTGGTCGGCGAGCGCGCCGTCGTCGATGAGCACGTCGGCGGCCCCGATCTCCTTCAACAGTGGCGCCCGCTGCGGGTCCCGGGTCGTGGCGAGCACGGTTGCGCCATGGTCGACCGCGAGGTTGACGGCGGCTTGGCCGAGCGAGGAGGTCGCTCCCCTCACCAGGACGGTCTCGCCCGGTCGTAGGTCCAGATTGCCGAACAGGCCGCTCCACGCCGTTGCGTACACCTCGGGCACCGCTGCCAGATCGGCCCAGTCCAACGACGAGCGCACGGCCACCACGTTGGTCACCGGCACGGTCACCAGTTCCGCGTAGCTTCCGTTGCGGGTCCGTCCCATGCCGCCGAGGATCGCCACGACCCTGGCCCCGACGGGGAGTTCACCGGATGGGTCTGCCTCGACCACCCCGGCGCACTCGATTCCGGGGACGGCGGCGACCTTCCCCCAGGCGCCGCTGCGCATGTACGCCTCTGCGTGGTTGAGGCCGAACGCCTTGACCCGAATCAGCACTTCGCCGTCGGCGGGCGCCGGGTCGGGCAGTTCGGTGAGGGTGAGAACCTCGGGGCCGCCGTGGGCGGATATGACGATGGCCTTCATGTCCCGGCTCCATTCTTGAGTATTTATTCAACTATTGGCGCGAAGAAAGAGCCACCGCGTACGGTGGCCCGTGTGCCTGGCCGTCAGGCGAGAGCAGTGAAGGCGTTGTCGACGATCGCCCGCAGGAGCGTCTCGTCGGGATTCGCCTTCCCGACGACCATCAGCCCCTGGCATGTCGCGACCAGCAGCTTGGCGCTACCGGCGCAGTCCAGCGAGGCACGCACCTGCCCCCTGAGAGCGGCGTTCTCCAGCGCGTGGGTCATACACCGTTCGAGCCGGGCCATGTGGCCACGCACGACGGCCGCCGCCTCGTCGTCCTCGGCGGCCTTCTCGATCGCCGTGTTGACGAGCAGGCAACCCTGTCGGCCCTCGGGGCTGAGCAGGTCGCGCACCAGCCCGTCGAAGTAACCGCGGATCTCGGTCACCGAGGCGCCCGCAGCCTCCAACTCGCCCAGCTTCTCGGGGACGACCAGCCTGGAGTAACGCTTCAGCGACTCCAGGAACAGTGCGTGCTTGCCGCCCGGAAAGGCGCTGTAAAGGCTCCCCGGCTTGACCCCGGTCGCCTTCACCAGATCCTCGATGGACGTCGCCCGGTACCCGCGCTCCCAGAACCGCAGCATGGCCACGTTAAGGACGGTGTCGGGCTCGAACTCTCGGGGTCTGGGCATGAGGCAAACATACATGAGTGGCCATTCAAGAACAACTACTGGCGTTCGGAGTGAGGGTTGCGGCCACGCTAGGCGCGACCGCCGCCAGTGGTGCCGGCGTCCGACCCTCGGGTTGGCGAGCACCGGGGCGTGCCGCACGTCCGGGAGGGGGCGCTGCCTCTACCTCGCCAGACACGTACAGAGGTCCCCACCCCGCACCGACGCCTTCGCCGACACCGCCGAAGCAGCCCTCGACCCACCGCCTCGACGCCAGAGCAGCCCTCCGACGCAGTGCCCACCACTGCCCCAAAGGACTTCGAGCGTCGACCGCCAGCCACCCGCCCCTGACTCATCAGCATCCCGTCGCGGCCGGCCAGGCCGGCCGGGCCGGTTGGCCGGGCCCTGCATGTCGCGGGGCGTTGGGGCTACAGACCGCCGGCTCACGGGGAACTTCTGGATCACGGCGGCGATGTCGTCCGGCTTGGCCGGGTCGATGCCTCGGCGCTGTGACGCAGCAGGGCGGTGACGAGGGAGGCCGGCATCATCAGCTCGCTGTTGTGCCGGTAGCGCCAGCGGGAAGCGCTCGGCCAACTCGTCGTCGCCCGCTTCGCTGCAGCTCCGGGGCGGCGCTCGCCTTGGCGGCCGTCTCCGTCATCGCAAAGTCCTCTTCCTCGCGAGGGCCGCGGTACGGGTGCGTTCCAGACAGCTCGTGACCTGGCGCAGCGTGGCGGCGTCGAGGTGTTTGGTCAGGCCGCGGACGGCTTGGTGGTCGTCGTCGGTCAGCGTGGAGAGGCCGGCGCGGTCCAGGGCGGTGTAGAGGGGCTGGGCGGCGGTGCCCGCGAGGCGGTGGTGGGCGGCGTCGGTGGTCTGGCGGACCTGGTGGGCGGCCTCGCGGGCGCATTCGGCGACGTCCTGCCGGTGGCGTTCGGCGCGCAGCGCGCTGGAGGGTGTCGTGGTCGTGGTCGTAGCGCTCTGCCCGGGTCTCGGCGGTGTCGTCGTGCAGGCGCTGCCACTCGGCCAGGGCGTCGGCGGCCGTGCCGTAGGCGGTCTCGTCTCCGGCGTCGGCGTGCCGGGCGGCGCAGCGTTCCTCGAATCGGGCCTGTTCACGGCTTGCTGGATGTCCTCCAGGGTCATCCCGACCGCCCGGCGGCGGACCCGGCTGGGGATGTCGCCGAGCAGCGCGTGCTCCTGGTCGCCGTCCTCGTCCTGGGCGTGGTCGGGGCGGGTGGGGTGCTGGGCAAGAGCGGCGTGCAGGGTCGATCCGGCCTCCCACGCCTCGGCGTGCACGACGGGTTCCGGCGCGGTGAGGCCCGGGCGGGCGCCGAGGACGATCCGGCCGTCGACCAGGGCCACCCAGCCGTCGAGTCCGTCGGTGTCGCGCTCCGTCCAGCCGCCCGCCACCTCGCTCACCCCTGTCCGCCTCGTCCCGGCGGATCCAGTCCGGCAGGACCGAATATCTCCATGGGGCGCGGACGCAACTCCAATGGCCGATCGCCATCTCCTGGGACCCACTCCCGCCGACGGGGTGCGGTCACCCTCTCAACCGGCCTGCCCGCCTGGCAAGTTGACGGCTTCGGGGTCTCGCTGCCGACGGCCCCGGGGGAGACTCCCCGGAATTCCGGGGTGAAATGTCCACCCGCAGCGAGCCCAGGCCTGCTAGGTTCGAAGTCAGCTGCAGTAGTGGTTCCCATGAACTTTGTGTGCGCCTGCTGATGTATCGCAGGCGCATTTTTGTTCCCCGACTCTTCCCCGGTGGGCGCTCATCGCGGCGACTCGAAGCCCGTGCCGTGCGGGCGTCGGGCAGTCCTTTGAAGGAGATTTTCAATGGCTAATGGCACTGTCAAGTGGTTCAATTCGGAAAAGGGTTTCGGCTTCATCGAGCAGGACGGTGGCGGCGCTGACGTCTTCGCCCACTACTCGAACATCAACGCCAACGGCTTCCGTGAGCTGCTCGAGGGCCAGAAGGTCGAATTCGACGTCACACAGGGCCAGAAGGGCCCGCAGGCCGAGAACATTCGTCCGCTGTAGTTCATCTGTCAAGACACCCGCCCAGCAGCGAGGGGCCGGCACCGCGTGCATGATGCCCGGTGCGGGCCCCTCGGCATTGCGCCGTCACGCGCTCGCGTGGGGATGGCCGCCGTGGGGCGGCGGCGCACGATGTGCGCGAGGACGTTCCACGCCTTCGGTGCCACGGGCCGACCGGGCAGTGCACCCTCGGTGACCGTTCCTGGACCGGTTTCCCCCAGGCGTCCAGCGGGCGATCGAGGATCTTGTCGCGGCGGGCGGCGGTGGCGTCATGGGTGCGTCCGGGCCGAGCCGCGGAGATCCAGATCAGCTTGCCTCTCTCGTCCGTCAGGGCGAGGAAGTGCAGGCAGTGGCGGTGGTGCTTGCCCGAGTAGTTCGGGCGGTTGTCCCGCCCGGTGCGGCGCTGGGTGGCCGGCGGCAGCGCGTCCTCGGCCACGCCGGGGCCACAAACCCCCGGGCACCTTCTCGACTCGGGCGGTCGGCACGCCGGCACCCGGAGCGGTGGGACCGGCCGCGTGAAGGCGAAGTCGGCCAGCGTCCAGGGCTCATCCCCCGGTCGCTACCGCGCGTATCTCCTCGAAGGGGCCAGGGTGTGGGGCAGAGCGGCCAGTGCAGTTCGTACGGCCCGCAGACACCGGCCCCCCTTGCCCCTATGTGGCAGTTACTGCCTGACGCCGGGAGCCAACTGCGCTAGGAGGTGGCTGGCTGGTCGGTGATGGTCATGTGATCGAACGTGAAGGTGTCCGTTTCGTCGCCACCGCCCGGCGCGGTCTCGGTTTTCACGACACACGCGGCGTAGAAGTTGTAGGACTTCACCACGTCGCCCCGGTAATCCAGGGTCACGATGTTGAGGACGTTAGCCCTCAACCTGCATCCGGCCCTGACCTGCAGGTCGATGCGCTGCGAATGATTCGAACCGCGCTGCACGGTGACCGAGTTCGGCTGGAAAGTGGGGCCTTCAATAGTGCGGGCGTACTCCTGGAATCCCCCGTTGATCGCCAGTTCGAACGAGGGAGTGCATCCTGACGTTCCGCAGACATTGGCCGAGGCTGCGGGGCTGCTGACGAGCAGGCCACCAACGGCCGTCACCGCCGCGGCTAAGGCGCTGATGATGTAGCGGGGGCGGTTTCGGGTGAAACGGTTCATGTGCGGTTCTCCTGTCTGACATGGCGTCATACGGCCGAAGGGGCACCCTGTTCATGGCTGTTGAACAGATGCTGGGTATGACGCTGTTGGAGGGCTGCCGGTTCTCTCGCCGGCGATCAGACCGCGCTGTACCTCCAGCACGCGGCGGGCCCCCGACCTGACCGAGACGCTCAGCGATCCGGCCCTGACCGGCATGCCGCGGTCCGACTTCGAACGCGTACTACGGCGGCTCCGCCCCACCCGGACCGTTCGGCGGTCGATGCGCCTATCCCCGACCGGACACCGGCCGTGCACGACATGGGAGTTGAGAACGGGTGGTTCCCGTGTTCACTGCGATTCGCTCGTTGGAGTAGGAGCCCGACTGTGTCCCTGCGGCATCGCCACGAGTACGCCGTAGACCTTCCTCGTGGCCTCCCGAACGGCTTCGAAATACCGGTCAAGGAGTTCCCCGCCGCCATCCGGCAGCGAGTGCGCACCGCCTCCGGCCCAGATCCGCCAGGTTCGAGCCGGTGTAGTCGTTAAGAGACGTAAAGACACCGGTTCCTCGCGTACTCCTCTCCATCCCGCTCGCCGGACCCGCATCATCTGGCAGTGCTGGCACGTCCCGGCTTTGTCAGGGCCGCTCCCACCCTCCCCGGCATCACCCGGATCAGGCTGCCCTCAGCTCCACCTCCCTGCCACGACAGGTCAGCGGTGAAGGTCTCTCACCTCCACACGAATCACAGCGCCTCACGGCGCAACTCGAAGACCAGCCAGGCACCCCGAGCCGCCGCGGCGCTCCAGTCTGGCGATTTGCTCCTCGCTGAGCCTCGGTCGCCCAGGTGATCCCTTCGACAGGACTCCGGCTTCACCCCGCTCACGCCACTGCC
>NZ_JBIRJC010000094.1:0-8779 GCF_044329365.1 Kitasatospora sp. NPDC017646
CGACGGCGCCAGCCTGTCCGTCATCGGCCACCGGCACGGGATCAGCCTCGACCGCCCGCTCCCGGCACCGAGACCAGCCTGCCACAGCAAGATGTACAGCCCACCCTCGGCCGCAGCACTCGCGGAAGCCGACGCACTCCGACAGGACGACACCCAGGAGGACGGACTAGCGTCCGGTCAGTAGGCCGGCGGGTCGCCGGAAAAACCCGCCCAGGACGAGCTGTGGCCGGGCATTCCGACCGGATCGGACGGAAACGACCGGAGCCACCGGTTCGTCCACCCGGCGGCTCAGCCGCTTCCCAGTGAGCCGCCGTCCCAGTGGTGAAACACCGTCACGCCGACGAGCTTCCGGGCTGCACACCGCGAATCCAGCGGGAATCCCCGAGGGGGACCGCACGTCGGTTCTCTGCCGGTCACCTGCTGGCTCAACGGCCGTCTTCGGGGAGGATCTCGATGGGCTGCTCTCGCCGTGCCGTCGTATCCGGCGTGCCTCTGCCTTGTCACCTCATGGCTCCGAAGCAGGGCCTCTGGTCTCGGGGGGCCGCACAGCGGATCGCTGAGTTCTATCTCGGCGACACCGAGACCGACGCGGCTGGCACCGACGTCTTGGCGGACTGATTTCGTCGGGTCATATCAGAGCCGCAGCCCCGGCGGGAGCCGGTCCGCCGTCCGGCTCCACCACCCGGCGTGCTCCGCCGGAGCGGTCGAACGCAACCGGACGGCCTCGGAGATCACGAGCACGCGGCACCCCGGGTACGGATCAGAACGTTCTCGGTCGAAACCTCCCGTAGCCCGCCCCGTGATCTGTGCGGTGGCCAGTGGACTCCCCTCTGTGGACCGCGGGGCCAGGCCGCACGGCTTCCGCCCGCGTATCCGTGGCGGCCTGCGAACCGTCTCGCTTTCCGGCGGATGAGCCGATGGCCGTTCCCGGTGCGCATGCCGAGCCGTCCGTGGATTTGGAGCGCCTGGGGCCGTTGCCTCGGACGAGCAGGAGACTCCCCGTGGTGCATGTCCTCTCCCCCGCTCGTGGCGCCGCTCCGGCCGGGGAAGCGCCATGGTCCGTCCGGCTCCCACCAGGGGGATGACGAGCAGTCGGGCGAACGGGCGCCGGACCGGCAAAGCCGATCGGGAATAGGTTATCCGCGGAGGAGCGATCCGCTCCAAAAAAGGGGGGGCGCGTTCATGTAATGCTGCACCTAGTGTGACGGTAGGAATAGTTCCGTAACCAGCGGCCGATGACGGGCCGGACTTTGCCTTTTGTCATTCACCGAGGACGGGGCGGCATCGCGACTGGGGGCCTATTGGGGAATTTCCCGGTCGGAGACGGGTGAAGCGCTCACTAGATTCCTCCGAGCATTGACCGAAACCGGCCGTTCCGATCGTGCAGGTGACGCCTGGAAGCAGGCCGGCCCGGCTACGCGGCGAAGCCCGACCGGGCATCCTCTCCGACTGGCGTGGACCAGGCGGCGGAGGCCGCGAGTCGTCCGGGAGCACGGCGCAGCTGGCGCTCTCGGACCGTAGGCGCGTCGGCCGGGCGGTCCGGTTCGGCGGGGATCGGCCGTGGAGCACGTGGGAATGGGTGCCACTCCCGCAGAATGTGCGGGACCGCGAGCTCGGGGGTCGCCACGAAGCGGGGTAGCCGTCGGCCGGTGCGCGTCAAAGTCGCACCGGCCGACGGATCCGATTCCTCGCCGGGGCACCCACCGCCGCAACCCGCCTCTGCGGTGGTCCCGGCAGATCCGGGAATGCCGCCGGCGGAGCGGCTGCTTGCCCGGGAGAGGAGGGCGACCCACCCGGTCGGATGTACCCAGTTATCCATCGGGCTGAAAGTCCCGCAATGCCTGGTCGGGCGATTCACCCGCACGGCCCAGTGGGCCGGGAAAAGCAAACCATTTTGCGGATCGGAACGGAACCCTTGCGACCAGGCACTTTGCGTGTGCGGAGCTCGTCGCTCGGAAAATCGGCCCGCGCATTCACTGGTGCCTCCAGGTGTTCTCAGCGCACCGCTCCCCGGCCCCGGCGGGGGAGCCGGAGAAGTGGTCGTGTCGGCCGGAGTGCGGTCATCGCAGTCGAGCGGTTGGACGGGAGGAGGCCGGGGGCGGTGCCCGGCAGCGCGGTCCGAAACTTCGGGCCGACGTGAACCGGCCGAGTCGTGGATCGCCTTCCGACCCCGGAAGCGGTGCGCGGCTTTTGACGGATCCGGCGTAACGGTGACGCAATGCCAGGAGGTGGAGTCCGGCCCCGGGTCTCGGGCGCTCTCCGTCGCCGCGGAGATTCCATCGGGTTGGCGTCGGGTCGGTCACGTCTTCGGCGGTCCCGGACGGACTCCGACGTCTGGTGGTCGCGTGGGCCTCGGGAGAGTGCAGCGGGATCATCGCCCGTGACACGCCCCGGAAGGCACCCGCGCCGGCTGGGCATCCGGCGATGACCGCGGCGTACTGCCAGGCGCCCTGCTGTCTCCGGCCCGCTGACACGTGCTCGCCCACGGGCGCCGGATCCCGGCTGGCTCCGGGCACCAGGCGCGTCTCACGGGGGCACCTGCCCTGCCCCGGCCGTGCCGTCCCGAACACGGTGGTGCCGTCTGCATCGGGCTCTCGGACGTCCCGGCCCGGAGCGGGCCCCTGGGCGGTCATGGTCCCCGGCGTGCGCTCACACAGCTCGGTTGTGGTTCGGTCCGCCCGGTCTGCGGGCCCTCGACCGGTGGCCTCCCGAGGGAGGGGTGTGACTGCGCCCTGCCGGTGCGGACCGGTCGGGGTGGTGCGGTCCACCGGCGAAGCGTCGCCGAGCCGGGCACGGGCCCGCTCCCGTTCGAGCCGGCGAGCGGCGAGGCGTCGGCGTAGGAGCGTTCCTTCCGACACGTCTCCCTCTGCTTCTGACCAGTCGCAGCGCCCAGCCGCGGTGGGCGGGACCTGCGCCGGCCGGGCATCTTCGGCAGGCGGAACGTCCGACCGGCTGGCGGACGACTCCCACTGTTCCTGAAGCCGGCGGCACGCGGCAGCGGCAGCGGCGGGACCGCAGGACCGGCAGGTGCTCGAATCCCCGGTGTCACGGACGACCAGCGGGCCACGGCACAGTGCGCACTCCGGGGCTGGGACTGACCTGGCCCCCGTGACCGTTTCGCTTGCCCGGTCGACGACCCTGATGAGCCACGGGAGCGGGGAGACCACGGAGGACCACGGCTCGGCGCCGACTGGTTCCCTACGGCGCGCGAACTCCCATGCGGACTCAAGGGCTTGGAGGATCACCTCACCGTGGGCTTCTGGTGAGGTGCCGTAGTCCGCGAACGTTGCGACGATGTGCCAGGCGAACATGTCGAGCTGTCGCCCGGTCAGCCGCTCGGCCAGCTGACTCGGCAGTCGGCGCAGAGCCGACGACGCGGCGCGTCGTCCCCATCGTCTCTGTTCGTCGGTCAGCAACCGGATCGCCTCACGGTCCGCTGGCCATCCGCCGCGCCCCGCCGTACCCGCCATCTCCGCCGTGGCTGCCGCCGCGCGGCCTCGCGTGCGCGCGGCTGGCGGTTCGTTGGACGGCCAACCGCCAGCGACGGCCGGCTTGTTCAGCAAGTCGTGTTGGGAGGATCGTGTTTCTGCCACCGAATCGGGGGTGGTCGATGTCACCGGACCGGGGAGACCCGTTGTGACCGAACCGGCGGCTCCCGGCCAGATGCCGAACGAGGCGCGGCGATGGCGAGCCAGTGCTGTACCGGCGACCTCGCCGCTGTCGCCTGCGGCGCCGGGCACGGCTCGCAGTGCGGGAACAGCTCCGTTCGGCGTGGACTCGGGCCGCCCGTCCGGGACTCGCGCGGGCACGGGCACGGGGTGGACGACGTACCTGAAAGCCCTTCCCTCGCCGGGACTTCTGCTCACCCACCCCTGCGCCAGGAGTTCCGCCACCGCGTCGCGGGCCGTTCCCTCCTTCATCCGGCACTCGCGCGCGATTCGCCCGACGGGAGTCGGTTCGGGGAAGTGCTGCCGCAGGGATAGGAAGGCGTAGACCTTGAACCGGGTACCGGCCAGATGGGTCCGGGCGTACGAGCTGACGCACACGGCCAGCTCACCGTCGGCCAGGGGACGGACACGTCGGTTCATGGTCCGGGTGGCAGGATTACGGGCGGCGCGGACCAGATTCTTGGTCTTTGCCTTGGCGATCAGCCTGTTGACGCCGCCCCGCGACAGCCCCAGTTGTCGTCCGATGGTCCCGTCGGCGGCGAAGCATGACCCCGACTTCCAGCCGTAGTCCTGCACCAGCGTCACGACCCGGATCAGATCGCCGGTCAAGTCCCTGTCACTGAGCCACGCTGCGGGGAAGCGGGTGGCGGGCAGGCTGGACCGTCCGGTCGCAGGCGCTCCTGGGACGCACCCGGGGTCCCGGACCGTCTCCGGGAGCACGGTGACCGTGCCCGCCCGGCTCAAGGAGCACCGCCGGAGGCCTGATGCCCGATCGTTCGTCGGCCCCGTCCGACCGGCCGACCGTGAGTGTCCGGATCGGCCGAGCGGCGAGGCGCCGCCCGTTTCGGCGTCGGAGCGGTGGTGGTCCCCGCCAGTCCCGATTCAGCTGTGGTCACGTGTGTCTCACAGCTCCGGAGAGGCGGCTGTCGCCTTCGTCCATTCAGGACTCGGGGGCCCGATCCCGGGCGGACGCGGCGGTGGCTCACAACACGGGCAGGGGCGAGCTGGCAGATTTCGAATCGGTGATGCAAAATGGCGTTGCCTACTTACGACGCGTGAGGAGGCCGCAGCTCGACAGGACACAGGTTCTTCGCAGGATCCGGAGTGTGCCGGCGAGTCGAGGCAGTAATGGATTCCGTCGTCGGCTCAGATGTGTACTCAGCGGCGACGGGACAGGGCGTTCAGATCCCGAGGCATGTGCTTGGCCCAGTGGTGAAGTCCGGTGGTGCGGACTGAGCCTTTTCCTTGTCGCTAGGTCATGTCACACCTCCCCGCCAGGGGGGGCGTGGTAAAAGGGCGTCGAACGAACACCGGAAAACGATCACGAGCGGCCGTTTTGCCTGACGGTTCTTATCCGGAGGCCCGAGTGATCTGGAGCAGCGACGCAGCTCCGACTGCGCCGCGTAGCCGTCCGGACTCAGGCGAGTCCGGACGGCTGCTTCATCACCGAGCCGAGTTTGCACTCAGAGTACTCCTTCCATCACGGAACGTTTCTGAATCCTTTTCAATCCGTGCCGTCCCGAAGCCCCGCGTCCGCACGAAGGCGGTAGCCCAGCCACACCAACCGGGCGTCCTGCGGAAGTCCGGACGGGACGGAAAGTCCCGAGCGGCCTCGACGTCCCGACTTGGCGGACTCCCCAGGACGCCCGGCACCCGCAGGCCCAGGACCACGGAGCTGCGACGCCATGCCACACCGGTCAGTTACGGGCCGACGCAGGAAACCGGGCGGATCGGATGCGCGGCGCAGCTGCGCCGGCCGCCTCAGAGGCTCACACCGACGGTCATGATGCGGCATCGAACGCTCCCCTCACCAGCCACCCGGACGGAAACGCGAAACTGGTGCTCCTCATGCAACCTGAGCTTCCGTTGATCGGATGACCGCACGCCCACAAGGACGCGGGCACCCCGCCACACCCCGGGGCGGCCCATGGACGGCAGCCCCCGGCGGCCACGCCCCCCTGGGGAGAATCGCAGAGCGTCCGCCGGAAACCGAAGCCGTCCCGCCGGAGCGCAGGGGAAAACCAGCGAGCGGAGATGGTCGCGCCCGCTTCGACCGCTCCGGTCCAAGGCCAGCCGAATGACCACCCCACGTTCGGCCCGAGGAGTTCTGCTTCCCGGGTAAAAACACTGAGCACAAGCGGCTTGAGCATATTTCAGGACACCCGGATGCCGTACTTTTCCCGGCGATTGGCCCATCGTTCTCGGGGCATGAGTCCAACAGTCGAGCCGCCCCTTCCATTGCCACTGGAGCCAGACCGCATCTGCAATGTCGGTGATAACTGGCTATTCGTCCCGGATCGGAGCAATGCCATGGGCGACGTAGAAAATGGATATCTCGTGAAGAACGGCGAACGCGTGGTGCTGAGACATTGCTCACGCTATCTGACGGAACTCTTCCGCGAACTGCGTCAGCTTGAGTTCGAATTCGCGAACCGGCTGTACCGACCAGGCGCATAAGCCTGACCAGGGCCGCCGGCCGCATGCACGACGACGCTCACAGGAGGGCCGCTTTGTACGAGTCGACGGACACCACTTTCGCCCCCCGCTACGCCTCGGGATTCGCTCCGGACGACGGGGTCATACTCAACCATCCCCTCTGGCCCCCCGTCGGCCAGTCGTCCCCGGAGGCGCCCTATCCGGTCGTGGACGGGTGGGCCGACGCAAGCCTGCAGTCGCACGCCGTCGGGGTGGAAGCCCTCATGCAGGAGGTCGGTCTGCCGGCCCCGGGCTTCCATCCCCGGGTGATCGCCGACCACCCCCAGCACCGCTCACGGACAACATACCCGGCACGCCGCGGGGCCGACATCGTGGGATCCGTGATCGGATTTCTGACTGCGGCGATCGTCACCGTGGTGTGCATCCTCGGATGGGCGATCTCCTACCACCCTCTGCAGGACGTGGCCCTTTCCCGGCTGCCCAGAGGCCTGTCCCAGTACTGGCCGGTCGTCGTCTACGGGCCGTGGATGGCCGCCTCTCTTTCCGTCCTGCGTGCCGCGCTGGGAGGTCGCAAGGTCGCGAACTCCTGGACGGTCATCCTCGTGTTCGCCGGTATCGCCAGTGGCCTGTGCATCGTCGACACACCCAGCACGATGCCTGAAGCCGTGGTCGCGGGCCTTCCGCCGGTGACGGCCGTGGTGTCCCTGCAACAAATGGTGCGCCAGCTGCTGGTGGCCAGGCAGGTGTCCGAGGATGATGTCCGACAGAAACCCTCACACCGGGCATCGCGGTAGAACGCGGACGGCTCGGGACCACCGCCAGCGGGGGCAACCGAGTCTCCGATCCCAGCGCGTCGTCCGTCGAGGATGGAACCGCACCATCGGATCGTCGCATCCCGGCGACAGGACGGCTCCACTGCCCCGGTCTTCCGGAAGACACCGGGGTCCCCTCGCGCCGACGGATCGCCCCCATTCCAGACCGCCCGAATTCCTCGCCGGGAAGAGCGCCATCGGCGACAAGCGACGAGGGCCGCGAACGCCCGACCTGCTCCGTAGCGGTGCAAGTCGCTCGCACCGCCGCCGTTCGGAACTGCCGAGAAGGGCGATCCACGTGAACCGGCCACCGCCGGTGCACAGACAGCCAGGAATTCTTACTCCAACCGCGCACCGGCCGGCACCTCCCCCGCCACGCTGTCCTCGTCGCCGGTCGTTGATCAGTGGGATCTCGCGAACCGTGATGACATTCCCGACACTCGTGCGACTTCCGGACGATAGGCGTCGACCCGGAGCCAGGCGGGGCGCTCGGACCGGTCGGCTCCCGTTCAGCGAGCAGTGGTCAGCCCCTGAAGCGTGCCATGGCCGTGGCGCCCCACCGGCGCCTGTCTTCTTCACCGGCGACGGACGGACCGGAATCCAGGGCGCGATGCGACTGCGGTGGTGTCCCGGCCACCGGCACCCGTGACCAGGCCCATCGCTGCAGTTGCACCAATCGAGTGAACATTCCCCCGTTCGAGTGGTCTCACCTTTTCAGATGACTACGGTAAGCATGCTGCGCACTGCAGGGCGTAGTCGGCCCGGGGCGCCTGTCACCGGCTCCGGAATCATCCACGATTCGAAAGGAAACGACACCAATGATCCTGAACCTGCTCGCCGATATCATCGCCGTCCTCGGCTGGCTGCTCTAGCGGTCGTCGACCCACCCGGCGGCGAGCCGGCCCCGGCTGAGTGACGGGGCCGGACTCACCAGATGCTCTGCCGGAGACCCTCGCAGCTGTCGTGCCGGCGAGAGCCGGCGACGCGGAAGCAGCGCCTACTCGCAAGCGCCCGCCGTTCACCGTCACCCCTTGCATGCCGCCTCTGCCGAACGATGTGACCAGCCCGTTCCCTGTAGTGCTTGCACAGGGCATCGCGGACATGTGGCTGCACCCCGCCTCTGGCCCACCGACTCCCCGGCACAACGCCGGCGGAGGGTGGCCACCACGGGCATCACCGTCACCCTCGCCGCCTGGTTCCTCAGCCACCTGGCCGCCGAACAGACCGCGTCCGCCGGCGAACGGTACGCGGTCTTCTGGGCGCAGGTCGCGGGCGTTGCCGGCCCAGCTGCGAACGATCGCCTGGTCAACCGCGTGGGAACACGGATCTATCTTGACGTCGGGCCCGGGGGCGAGCCGCCGTCCGACTTCCGGATCGAGGAGCTGACTCCCGAGCGCGCGTCCGACGGCACGCCGAAACTTGGTGGCCAAGGTCCACAACACCGGCAAGCGTGCCCTCGACCTGACCGTGTCGATGTCGGTGACCGACGGGCCGGGATCCCTCAGCGCCGGTCCCTCCGCGGTGAACCTCGGCACCACACTCGGCATCGACGAGACCGGGCCGGTGACTGTCGTGCTCGATGAACTCCCCTTCCGCATCAGCCAGTTGCACCCTCGTCACGCGACATGACCTGCCCGGTCAGGCCTCGTTGTGACGGCGAATCCCACAGATTGATCGCGACCCGACACCCGCCCTAATCGTTCCTCCTGGGTGTCGTCCTGTCGGAGTGCGTCGGCTTCCGCGAGTGCTGCGGCCGAGGGTGGGCTGTACATCTTGCTGTGGCAGGCCGGTCTCGGTGCCGGGAGCGGGCGGTCGAGGCTGATCCCGTGCCGGTGGCCGATGACGGACAGGCTGGCGCCGTCA
>NZ_JBIRJC010000095.1:0-3992 GCF_044329365.1 Kitasatospora sp. NPDC017646
TGAGCTCCAGCTGGAGCTGGGTGACACAGCCGTCGGCCTCACCCTGCTGCAGGTCGACCGGACAGGCCGAGGAAGTCAGGGGTATCGGGGCCGGCACCGTCGCGGCGGACGCGGCCGAGGCGGTGTACACGCCGACGCCCGTCAGTGCGGCCGCCAGGGCCAGGCCCAGCGACAACCGGCGCCGGGTGGACAGGAGGGTACTCACAGTAGGCTCTCCAGATTCATGATGATTCGCCAGGGAGGACAGGGTGCTTCACCCCCTGGCCGCTCGGCGTGCTCGACGGACAGATCCAAACCGTCCGAACGGCGGTCAGCACCGACAAGCTGGGGCATGTAAGCCGCCCGGTTGGCGGGTGTCCGGGCGACATCCCGCGAGTTGCGACGGACCCGAAAGCCGACTGGGGCACGCTCAACTCGAACAATCAGGTCCTTCCGGGATGGTCCGAACGCTCGGCCCAGACTCAGGAGCGCTGGCGCAGACGGCCGGTGAACTGCATCCGACCGCATTCAGGACGAGCCTCCCCGAACTTTGATCACACGGCTATCCGCTTTCGGATCGCCAGGGACTGCACATTTGTGGATAGCCGAGCGGTGAGAGCGCGTACTCAACCACCCTCCCGGTCAGCCGGTCCCTCGCTCGCTCGCTCAGCAGCTGCGGCACAGCGTCTCGGATGGCGACTGTCCGAAGGACTTGCGGTACACCGCGCTGAAGCGGCCCAGGTGGGTGAAGCCCCAGCGGCAGGCCACGTCGGTCACCGTGCCCTCCGCGCGGCCGTCGGCGATGGCGAGGAGGTCGCGGTGGGCGTGGTCGAGCCGTAGCTGGCGAAGATACGCCAGAGGCGTGGTGTTCAGGTGCACGCGGAAGCCCTCTCTGAGGCTCCGTAGGCTGGTTCGCGCGGCGAGGGCGATGTCCGCCACCGAGACCGGCTCGTGCACGTGTTCCTCGCAGAACACCGTGGCCCGGCGTACGACGGGCAGCAGGGCGGCCGAGCCGCTGTCCGCCAGGGCGTCGCTCTGGCAATGGCGTTGTGCGTCCAGCAGGCCGTCGATCAGGAGCTGCTCGAAGTGCCGCACTCCCAGTGGAGAGCGGTGGCTCAACGGCGATGCGACGAACTCGTTGAATCCCCGGACGAGTTCGATCCACGAACGGATCAAGGGATCCTGCTCGTCGAGCACCGGGCTGAAGCGCACTGCGGTGGTGGAGGAATCGGCTCCCCGTACCTCCAGGGCCTGTGTGACGGCCCGACCCGGAATGATGAGGATGCGATTCTGCGCCTCGCCGTTCCACGTCATCGAGACCCGGCTGCCCGGGCCGACGATACTCTGCGTGGACGGCAGGACCGCGCCGTCCACGGTGACGACGCCCATGCCCGACATGGGCAGCTGGACGTTGTAGAAATCCCCCAGCTCTCCCGGGCAGACGGTGACGTCCGTACCGTATTCGAGTTCGTAGAGCGTCACCTCCCCGTCGTGCAGGCAGCTGAAGCGGCCGTTCGGCCGTCTGCCGTTCAACACCGTCAAGCGGTGCGGCGCGAGCCGTTCGGTGACGACATGATGCAGTCGATCGATGTCGCCCCCCTCGTACAGGAGAGCGGGATCGCCCTCAGGGCCCTTCCGGAGCAGGTCGTTGCGTGACACAGACGTTCTAGCCTCCGCGTTTCGGTCGGGGTCGGGCTGGCTGAGTCGGATCGGCTCTCTGGACGATGGTGCTTGATCTGTCGCGGTGGGGCGGGCACGCCCGGGAGCCGATGCACAGTCGGGTCCTCCCTCGCAGCGAGCACGGCCGGTGGATTTGATCCGCCAGCCCCAACGATGTCCCACGCCCGCGAGGACGGACAGCCCGTCTCCGTCCCACCCGGTGGACTGTTCCGTCCCACGCCGGCTACCTGCGATATGGGACGCCGGTCAGCGAGGATTGAGACCGCCGCGGCCCTGTTGGGACAACAGAAACCGCGGCTCCGCCCGCCGCCTCCCAGGGCGACGTTGTCGAGGGGCTTGGCGTCGCCGAACTCCTTGTGCACCCCGGACAGCTCGACGACGAACGGCGCGTCGTCGGACCGGGTGGTCCCGTCGTGGTCGTTGCTCATGCTCGACGACGATAGGCGCGCCGGCCGGGGCCGGTCGTCCAGCCCGGGGTGTAACCACAGGTCGCCGTAGTACCGGGGATGTACGACGGAGGCGAAGCGACCGGAGCGGCGGGTTGGTTGTATGGGGCAGGTCTCTTGAGAGCCGGCAGTGGGAGCGGGAGCCTGGCCAACGAGATTGATCACCGCGGACGGCTCCCACCGGGCAGCGGCCCCGCACGCGGTCGGCGGGCGGCGGACGGACCGGGCCGGGGCCGGTGCGACACCGCAACACGCGAGCCCACCCGTCAAGACCAAGGCGGCGCGGCCCTCCCACCACAGGCGGGCCGCGCCCCTTGAGCCGAGATCAGCCCTCGGCCGAGCCGCCGCCGGGCAGCAGCCGTACAAGCCGGACGGCGACCAGGACCAGGCCCCGAAACCCGGACAGCGCCCCCACCCCACCCACCAACGCGGCTGGCACCAGCCGGACATCAGGAAGAAAAGCCCAGCGCAGCAACCGGACACACCGACCCGCCCCACCCACCACAACCACCACCACGCAGGGGCCCAGGACGGTAAGTCGAGACGGTGAGTTCGGCCCGTCACCCCCGATGAGCAGCACAAACAGGCAACAAGCGGAACGCGCGGCGAGTGGCCGAACCCAACCACGAACCGAGCCCTCAGCCTGCCCCCTGTACCGAACCACGAACCGAACCCCCGGCCGGGGCAGCGGCGACTGCCACGCCCAGCGGTAGGCTGCTGCGACCTTGAGAACGCACGTGAGGCCGCCATCCCTGCAGGCGTGGCGGCCTCTTCGCGTTGGCGGGCCGGGGCGGCGGGTCAGTCGGGCGGCGTGATCAGGTGCCGGTCGGCGGTGGCAGGGTGGTGTCGAGGTCGCGGGTGCGGCAGGGGCGGCAGTGCTGGCCGGCGGCGGCCGCAGCGTGCGCGGGACCGCACCCGGGGCGGCCGGCCGCACGGCGTTCACAGGACGCGCACTGGATCGACGGTGGCGCGCCGAGCTTCCCCGCAGCGGCGCATTTTCAGCCACCCTTTCGGTTCGGAGGCGTCGCCACGGCCCGGGCGGAGGGCGGAATTCCGCCGCACCTCGGACCCGGCCGAATGATCGGTAAAGACTTCGGATGGCACCAGGCCAATACATCGACCAATGCCGACATTCCCCGACCGATCGGCCGGTAGGCCTCTCGTGGCCAGGCCTGACGCGGCGCCGCCAGGGAAGGCCGCGCCGCCTCGCGGCCTTTCGGCCAACCCCGCCGGAAGGCCTGGTCCCCACCGACATGAGGGCTCACGATCGACGACGACGGGAGCGACCCGACAACGCTCCCGTGACCCGAGCGACTTGAGCGATTGAGGAGACTCGACATGCAGAAGAAGTGGGCCCTTCGTGCGGCCACCCTCACCATCGGCGCCACCGCAGCCCTCGGCCTCGCCGTCGGCACGGCCAACGCCGCCTCCACGATCCAGTGGGGCTCCACCGGTCAGCCGGTGGTGTGCGTCCAGCAGGCCATGAACTACCTCGACAGCGCCGGCCTCTCGGTCGACGGCCAGTTCGGTCAGAACACCTACAACGCGGTAGTCGCCTACCAGGGCTCGAAGGGCATCCAGCAGGACGGCCAGGTCGGCCCGCAGACCGGTGGCGACATCAAGGCCGACATCTACAACGTCTACCTGGCCGCCCACCACTCCGGCGACTACTCCACACAGAGCACCATGAGCGCCTGGATGAGCAACTGTAACGGCCAGCTCCCCGGCTGATCACCGCTCCCCGGCATCACCGAGTAGCCGGTCAAGGGTGGTGGGGGGGGGGGGGCCCGGCGCCCGGGCCCCCACCCCGGCCCGCAAGCGGGAGCCCCCGGCCGGGCCCCCGCGCCCCCGCACCCCCCCCCCCCCGACGGCCCAAAGGGGGCCGCC
>NZ_JBIRJC010000095.1:4002-8101 GCF_044329365.1 Kitasatospora sp. NPDC017646
CGCGGGTCGTGCTACCTCACCTACCCCGCCCCCCCCCCGGGCCCCCCCCCCCCCCCCCCCCCCCCCCCGCCCCGGGCCCGGGGGGGGGCGGGGGGGCCCCCCCCCCCCCCCACCACCCTCGCGGCGCATCAGGCGAAGCCCCGGGCATGGCCACGCTCGACGCAGAACCCCGCCAGGCAGATCGCCGATAGGCTGCCGAGATGATCACGTCCACGGCCCAGGTCGTCCACGACGCCGAACACCAACTCACGGACGGGACCTGGAACCTCACCGCCCATGACTCAGCCCTGGCCAGGGAAACCACCACCACCCCGGGCAACGCCATCGGCCCCGCCGGCACTCACCAGCCACTGCCGACGACCGAGAGACTCGCCGCACTGCGCCAGGCCATCGCCGCCCTCGCCATCACCATCGCCCGCACCCACGGCCACCTCGCCTGGTTCCTCGCCCAATGCACCAGCCACCTCGACCCGGTCCTCCACCGGCGCGCCCTCGACGCCCCCGGAGGCCACACCTTCGGCGCCACCATCCCCACCAACGACCACCTCACCGACGCCGAAACCGCCGTCCGCCTCCTCGCCGCCATGCTCCACCGCACCAACCAGCCCACCTGACCACCCACCCAGTCACACCCGACCCGGACACGACGCGACACACGGCGACCGGACCACGCTCCATCCCGGCAGACCACCGACACCCACACAGCCGCGGCGCAGCCAGCACGCACCTGAACCACGCGCTCTACCGGCTCCGCGCCGCGCAAGGGATCCTCGGGCTGCGGAAGAAGTACGGCGACACCAGGCTTGAGGCCGCCTGCCCCAAGGGCATCACAGTCGGCGACCCCTCCTACCGCACGACCAAGGGCATCCTCTATGACCCAAGCCTGGTCACCATTGCCATTGCATTGTCACTGCAGAGCAGCCTTTCCGTAATCAGTGCCACCGCCGGAGATCCCGAGACACTTGCCCGAGTTTGTGCTCTTCATCAAGTAGTACTCTTCGACCCCCCTGCAGAAGCCTGGCCAGAGGCCAGGCCGGAGAACGCCACCGTCAGAGCCAGACTGTCATGGGTCGAACCGGACCGAGGCCTCGCCGGCGCGATTTCTGCAGCGGCCTCTTGGGGCGCGAAAAAATTTCCACGAACCCTCCAAAAAAGTATCGGTTCGATTGAGTTTTCGATCCCCGCACTAAGTACCGGCAGCGGGAAAATCCAAACCCCTGACAACGACATGGCCTGATTCATTCGGTACTTTTTTGTCGTTTTACTCGCAGAATCCACCCACGTTTGGGATGGTGCAGTATGTACGTTTGGTCAGACCTGTTCTTTTGTGTGCTGTCCGGCCTGTTTGCCTGAAACTGCCGGAGGCGGGTTCAGCAAATGCGTGGGCTACGGGGTCGGTTACGTGACGGTCCAAAGCCTGTAGACCCCCGAGGCGGGGGACGGGGCTCAGCCGCTCGGAGAGCGGGACAGGAGCCCTCTGAAGAGGCAGTCTTCTCCTCAACGGAGTCATGGTCGCCCGGCCGCCGTGGCACCTCCCTGGATACAGCGGCCGGGCCACCTGCTACCCGATCAAGCGCTGATGTGGCCCCGGGACGGGAAGTGCGTCGCGTGCAGTACTCGGTCCTCAACACCGCGGGTCATCCGGGGCGGAGACCAGCACGGCCGCCTGCTCGCGCCTGGTCGGGGCGCCCAGCCGGTTGGGGCCGGCCTCCTCCCGCGGCTCCCGCTTCGAGCCCTCCTGGCCGCCGATGGAGCCCCAGCACGGGCGCAGCGTGGCGTTGGCCGCGCGGGCGGACGAGAGGGTAGTGCCTCGAGGGGCTCGGGGGGGGTCGGAGGAGGATTGGGCTATGTCCGAGGCGGGGCGTTTACCGCCCCGCGCGCGATGCGGGCGCGGCCGTCGGGCGGTAGGACGACGAGGTACTGCCGGGCGGTGTCCTCGACGCGGGCCAGGGTGATGGAGGTGCCGGCCGCCGCGAGCGCCTCGGTGGCCGGGCCGGTCTCCTCCGTCATCCGGTCGATCCGCGAGTGGAAGCGGGTGAGGTCCTTCGCCGGGCCGGTGATCCAGATCGCGATCCGCGCGCCCCGGCGCAGCGCGGCGAGCAGGTCCGTGCGCAGTGGTCCGTCGTCGGCCTCCTGGAGGAGCAGGTCGTGCAGGCGTTCCTGCCCGCACGGCCGGGACGGCGCCGCCTCGGCCAGCGCCCGGCACTTGCGGCACGAGGCCAGGGCCCGCGGCTGGAAGTGGTGCAGGAAGAGCGTCAGGTACCGGCCGCGGATCCCGCACAGGGTACGGCCGCTGCCCCCGGCGTGCTCGACGCCGGGCACGCCTTCGACCTCGACCGCGGGGAACTCGGCCGGCTCGCGCGCGGTCGCGAACGACCACGTCCCGCCCGGGGCATCGGTATCGGGAGTGGCGATCATGCGAGGCAGCATGCCAGGCCGAGCAGCTCGCCGCTCGCGCGAGGGTACGGGGCAGTCACACGACCCACCCACCGCGGCCTGCGGCCGGGGACGACCTCGCATCCCCCGCAGTGAGGCGTTCGCCGGACGGGCGGCCCGGGGGTGTGCTCTTGGTCGACAGGACGGGGCAGCAGACAGGCAGGACGTAGGAAGGAGGGAACTGCCTTCGGGTTGTGTTGTTCTCCGCGGGGCTGGGGGCATGGTTCCCGGGATCTTCCGTGGGTCTGCGTTCGCTGGGGAGACGGCTTCCTCGCTCGTTGGCCGGGTCGCTGCCCGCTACGGGTTGGACGATGCCGCCCTGTTGACGTCCTGGCGGTGGCACGGCCGCCGGCCGCGGCATGGGAGCGGTGCGCTGCGGGCGGATGCCGAGGTGTTGCTGGATGGGGCTGGGCGGCGGGTGTTGGCCGGGTTGTGCGGGGTCGGGGAGGAGGTGTTGGGGCGGGCGGGGGCGGCCTTGGGGCGGTGTGGCGGGTGGGTGGTGCGGTGGTGGGGGCGGTGGCGTTCGGGGGCCGGGCGTGCGCGGCACGGCGGGCCGGGGAGCCGGTGCGGGTGGTGCGGTACGCGCAGCGGTGGTGGTCGGGGGTGTACGTGGCACGGGCGGTGGCTGCTGGACGCGGACCAGGCGCTGGAGCATCTGGGCCTGCCCGAGGTGGCCGCGGCGCAGCGGTGGTGGTCGGGGGTGGCGCGGCGGGCGGTGCGGGCGGGGGCGGGGTTGGTGCTGGGTCGGTCGGGTAGCCGCGCGCCATGACGACTTATGCCAAACCATTCGCCGTGGTGACCGGTGCCTCCAGTGGTATCGGTTATGAGCTTGCCAGGGAGTTCGCCGAACACGGCTTCGACCTGCTGGTCAACGCCGAGGACGGCCATCTCGCCGAGGCCGCCGACCGCCTGCGCGCCGCCGGCGCCGCCGTCACCGATGTCCACGCCGACCTGCGCACCGGCCACGGCGTGGAGGTGCTCTGGGCCGCGATCGCCGCCACCGGCAGACCCGTCACCGCCGCGGCGCTGAACGCCGGCGTCGGCCGGGGCGGCGCCTTCGTCGACACGGACCTCGACGACGAGCTGGAGATCATCGACGTCAACATCAGCGCGACCGTGCGCCTGGCCAAGCACCTGCTGCGCGACATGACGGCCCGCGACGAGGGCCGCGTGCTGATCACCTCCTCGATCGCCGCGACCATGCCCGGGCCCTTCCAGGCCGTCTACAACGCCTCCAAGTCCTTCCTCCAGTCCTTCGCCCAGGCTCTGCAGAACGAGCTGAAGGACACCGGCGTCACCGTCACCGCGCTGGTGCCCGGTCCTACCGAGACGGACTTCTTCCGACGCGCCGACATGACCGACACCCGGCTCGGCCGACAGGACAAGGACGACCCCGCCCGGGTCGCCCGGCAGGGCTTCGAGGCGCTGATGGCCGGCAAGGACAAGATCACCGCCGGCTCCCTCAGGACCCGCGCCCAGGCCGCGGCCGACAAGGTCCTGCCCGACAGCGCCAAGGCCGAGTTGCACCGCAGGATGGCCGAACCCGGCTCCGGCGGGGGGGGGCCCGGGGGGGGGCCCCCCCCCCCCCCCCCGGCCCCCCCCCCCCCCCCCCACCCCCCCCCCCCCCGGGCGGCCCCCCCCCCCCCCACCCCGCCAAACGCCC
>NZ_JBIRJC010000096.1:0-8018 GCF_044329365.1 Kitasatospora sp. NPDC017646
CCCCGCGACGATCACCGTGATGAACTGCGCGAGCATCCCAACGACTCGTCACACCAGGGCCGGTGACCTGCACCAATCACGATGGAACTTCCTCAATCTGATCCTGTCGGCAGGGGACCCGCGGGTGTCAGTGCCGCGGGTCATACTCGTGCTGCGGTGCCGCCCGGGCACCGCAGCACGAGGGGAGCGACATGGCTGAGGTGCTGGTTTTCCACCACGGGCACGGGCTGACCGCCGGCGTCCGCGAGTTCGCCGAGCAGCTGCGACGGGCCGGACACACCGTCCACGTCCCGGACCTATTCGAGGGACAGGTATTCGACAGCCTCGAGGAGGGCATCGGCTACGCCGAGAACATCGGGTTCGGCACGGTCATCGCACGCGGAACCGCCGCCGCCGAAAAGCTGCCTGCGGAGCTCGTCTACCTCGGGTTCTCGCTCGGCGTCTTGCCGGCGCAGAAACTGGCCCAGACCCGCCCCGGCGCAAAGGGCGCGCTGCTACTCGAGGCATGCCTCCCGGTCTCGGAGTTCGGCGGTGCCTGGCCCCAGGACGTCCCCGTCCAGGTCCATGGCATGGACGCAGACCCGTTCTTCGCCGGGGAGGGCGATGTGGACGCGGCCCGCGCACTCGTCGAGACGGCGGAGGACGCCGAGTTGTGCCTCTATCCCGGCGACAGGCACCTGTTCACCGACAGCAGCCTGCCGTCGCACGACGAGCACGCTGCAACGCAGACCACCCATCGGGTGCTCAGCTTCCTCAACCGCATCAAATAGCCCGGCACCCTCGCAGCTCAGGGGGCTACTTCGTCGCTACTCCAGCGAAGACAGCCCAGGCCACAGGCCGCCAACCTTCGCTTCCAGGACCGACATGTCACCGCCGGCAAAACCCGCCCTACTGAAGGATCAACAACCTGGTCCTGTCCCGCTGGCTGCACCACGGCCCGTCCACCGTCCCAGCGGACGGGCCGCCGCGAGACCACCCGGACGAGCTACAGCAACCGCCCCAACTCCCCGTCGCGGACATGTAGTCTATGAATCGTCGCAGTTCAGAGCCGGTTCACGAGCTCCTGCGGTCGGTAAAGTTGACGAGCTCCACAACATCTCCCTGACCAGCCGCTCCGGCGCCGAGGTCGCCGACACCCTCAAGTACTTCTCCGAGCGCATCCCCGCCACGTTCGTCTACGCGGGCATCGACATCGAACGCAGCAACCTGCTGTCCGGCACCCGCGGCGCCCAGATCGCCGGCCGCTTCACCCTCCTGCCCACCCGCCCCTTCCCCTATGGCGAGGAATGGACCGCCCTGGTCGCCACCCTGGAGCAGCACCTCCTGCTCCACGACCACCGGCCCGGAACCCTCGTCGCCCTCGACCGCCACCTCCACCACCGCACCGGGGGCATGATCGGCGCCCTGTCCCACCAGATCCGCGGCGCGGCCATCGATGCGATCCTCACTGGCACCGAGAGGATCACCAAGGACGGCCTGGACGCCGTCCCGCTCGACCACGCGGCCCAGACCGGCGCCCGCACCGCCCCCTCCGGCGGCCGCCGGTGACCGACACGAGAGTCCGGCCGACGCTTCGGCCCCTGCCCGTCCGCGTCGCGCCGCGGCTCGGCGAGGGCACCGACAACTACCTCCGCCGTCTCGCACGGGCCAACCACCTCAAGCCCAGCTACCTCAACAGCCTCACCAGCCCGAGGTCCAGCATCGGCAAGCCCGACATCACCCTCCTCGCCCAGCTCACCGGCCGACGACCAGCTGACCTGCGACGCGCGCTCTGCGACGCGCCTGGCAAGCCCCTGCCCGAGCAGCGCGAGCCGGCAGGTCAACATGAACTCCCGGAGAAAGACCTCCAGCGCAGGCTCAACCTGCTGTTCGCGTGCGCGGAACTACGCAAGGGCACTCCCCGGCGGATCGTCGCCCGACGCTACAAGCTCCACCGCAGGGAACTCCGCCAAGCCGTCCAGCGGCAACCGCCCCGCCGCCTGGCCCGTGTCATCCCCGACAGCGACACCCAGCGCCGCCGCATCCGAGCCCTGGCCGGGGCCGGCCGGTCGACCGCGCACATCTGGGCGCGGATGATGGACGACCACGACACGCCACTCACCTACAGCGCCATCAACGCTTTCCTTGCCCGGGTGAGCGGATCCACCCCCCGCAGCTGAGCGGTGTCAGCCCCTTGCTGGAGGATCTGGCCATGCTGATTGCGACCAACGAGCGCGGCCACGTGCTGAAACGCCCGTCCAAGCCCGCTATCGGGACGATGCTGGCCAACCTGCGACGGGGGAACGCTTACATGGTCCTGGAGCGGGTGGACGAGGAGCAGCCCGGGAGTTGGTACATCCAGGTCCTGCTGCGGGAAAACAACACCTTCCAGCTCGAATACCGCGACGGGGTGCCCGAGCTGCACTACCAGACTCTGACGGTCTCCCAGGAGAAGGTCCTCGGGGCGCTGCTCGGCTGGGCCGGCGGGAAACCGGGCTGGCAGGACGGCTTCATATGGAACAACATCGCTGAACAGTTCGGCCACAACGACCAGGCGTCCCCCGGGCGGTCGGGTGGCGCCGGTCGGTCGAGCAACGAGGAATCGGGCTGACCAGTGCGGTCAAGCTCCGTGGCACGACGTCAGCGTGAAGATCTTCGTTGCCGACAAGACGAAACCAACCAGACGGGGGCCGCAATGGCACTGACATTGGATGAAGCCGTGGTGCAGCTCGGTCACCGGCTTTCACCCAAGAGGCGTTCCGCCGCATCACGCCTGCGCCGGCTTGCCGACCCCGCTGCGGGCCCTTCGCTGCTGGAGGCCCTCCAGCGGGAGGTACGAGACGCCCGCACTTGGGAGACCCAGTACCAGATGGTCATGGCTCTCGGGACCTGCGGTCACCGACCCGCCCTGGGCGTGCTCCGGTATCTCGCCCGCGCCCCCTTCGAGGCCACCATGGTGTACGTCGCGCTCGGCGACGCCATCATTCGGCTGAGCGCTCCCGAAGACACGGCCGATTCCGTGCGATGGTGCCTGGACACCGGCACCCCGATGCTTGCCGACGGCGCTCTGCGCGCCGTCGCCATGCAGCGGCTGTCCCTGGACACCGCCACGATCGACCACGTTCTCGACTTCCTCAGCCCCTTGGACCCCAACGACGGCCTCCGATTCTGGGCCGCGGCCGCAGCCGCGGGATGGACAGGCCCGCGGGTCAGTAAGTTCCTCCAGGGGTGCGCAGCGGGCCCCCGGGCCGACGTGGCCAACGCAGCCACCTCATCCCTGCAGGGGGAATACCAGACCTACTCCCCCTTGTAGGGGTCCGCCCTGAAGGAGACTCGGCGATCAAGATCGTTTGACAAACCGTCAAGATCATTTGAGACGGGACAACCCAGCCGATCGCTCGGGATGCGCGCGGTCTCGGCCCGAACCAGGCTCAGCCGTATGAGCAGTGCCTTCTACGACGCCCCCGCGACCGTCTACGCCCAGGGCGTCGAGATCCCCGTCCATGCCGATCTCACCGGTGAGCGCCCAGAGGACAGCGGCCAGGAGAGCTGGGGCGGGACACTTCTGGCGGACGAGCTTGATGAGTACTTCGCCGCGGTGATGCACACCCGCTCGGACCGGCTGCTGCTCACCGGTGGCCGGGATTTCGACGCGCGAGGTAACAAGGGCGTCGGCGACGGCGTCCTGCTGGTGCTCGGCCCGCCGGCGCCGGTACGCCTTCGAGGAACAGGCCCGGCCGCAGTAGACCGGGCGCCGGCCCGGCCCCGAGGCGCGCAGCGCGGTGCCGCACTCGCGGCACCGCGGCGCGTCCCGCTCCGTCTCATTTCCTCGCGCGTCGATTCCCGCCTCGACCTCGATTCGTCACGCGTCGATTCCCGCGCCGACCCTGATTCCTCGCGCGTCGTTTTCCGTTTCCGTGATCGGGAGAGTATCCGGCCACCCGGGCAGCGCGGCGCCGCCGGCGGCGTGCGGCCGACCGCTGCGCCCGCCCCGGCTGGCCCTGCCACGCCGTTCCCAGTCCCGGTCGAGGTGTCCAGCAAGAGCATGGCCGGGCCGAGCGCCGACAACCCTCGCCGCCCCCACGCCGCACCACACCGCCGCCGTAGTAGCTCCCCCGCCGCAGGCTGCCGTTCCGACATCCGGCAGGGCTCGCGGCGCACCCCGACCGCATGGCAGCGCGGTGATCTGGGCGGGCGCCAGGACCAGCGGGACTTGGGCGTCGAGAGCAGCCCGGCGAGGTTCCACGAGAAGCCGCGCCGCCTTGCCCGCGCCGCTGGTCAGTTGGCAGCGCCGCACTCGCCAGCCCGCCTCTGGCAACCGAGATGACTGCCGATCATTTTGCATTTGCCAGACACTACAGTGACCGTACTATGGTGGCGGGCATGACGAAGAAACGCTCCATGCAGGAGCCCACCTTCCTCCTGCTGACAGCCCTCGCGGACCGGCCCCGGCACGGCTACGCGCTCGGTGACGAGGTGGCCGCGATCTCCGACGGCCGGGTGCGGCTCGGAGCCGGCTCCCTCTACGGCACCCTGGACCGGCTGCTGGCGGAAGGGCTAATCCGCATCGAGCGGGAGGAGACGGTCGACGGACGCCCCCGCCGCGTATTTGCCCTCACCCCGGCCGGCACCACGGCACTCACAGAGGAGAGCGAGCGGATGCGCGCAGCCCTGCGCGAGGCCGACCGGCGCCTGGCCGTCTCCCGGCCCCGGCTCGCGGGTGGTGCGGCATGACCACGAACCGGCCCTCGACGAACGCCCGGCTGCTGCGGTGGGCACTCGCGCTCTACCCGGCCTCCTACGGAGCCGGCGCACGGGCCGAGATCGCCGATCACGCCGAACACCACATCGCCGGGGCCGGCCGGCTCGCCGGGCTACGGGAGGCCTGCGACGTGGCCGGGCACGGCACCCGGGTACGGCTGGGCCTGGTCCCCCACCGGCCGGCGGGCCGGGCGCTGGCCACCGCCGCTCCGCTCGCCGCGATGCTCGCCGGCACGTTCGCGGCCTGGCACCTGTGGTTCCTCATCCAGATCGTCCGCGTCTCCGGGTTCGACACGTACGCGTTCTCCGGTACCCGCGTCGTCACCGTCACCGTGCTGATGCTCGCCCCGGCCGTACTGATGGCGGCGGCGGTGCTGGCCGGACACCGAACGGCGGCAAGGACCATGGCCCTGGTGACCGTCCTGGCCACGCCCCTGCTCCACGCGGTCTTCCGCCCGATCCTGTGCGACTACCAGGTCGTACTGCTCGCGTTCAACGCTTTCGTCCTGCTGGTCGCCCCACCGGACCCCATCTCGAACCTGAGCCGCGTCATCCCGTGGACGGTTGCTCTCTCGATCACGGCCGGGGAGGTCGCCCTGTCCCTGGCCGGGAGCCATCTCGGGGCATGGGCGACCGACATGGGGTTCTACTTCGTCGCCCCGGTGGTCACCGGCATCGCCGTCGCCTGCACCGCACGCTCCGTCGGGCACGCCGCCCTGACCACAGCCGTCCTGGCCGGCCCGCCACTGCTCTCCCCCCTGCTCCTGGACATGGGACTCAACCACCGCGCACTCATCCTGCTGCCGGTGGTGCTGTTCACCACCGGGTACACGATCGCCTTCCCCGTGGTGCGGATCACGGCCCGGATCGCCAAACGGCCCGACCACCTGCACCGCTGACCGCACGCCCACCACGACCGGCCCCTCAACCACCCCCCATCACCAGTGGCGGCGCGCCGCTTCCGGATCCGGCGACGGTCATGGCAGGAACGCAGGGCCTCGGGGTTGCCTGGTAGGGCTGTCCCAGCCGAGACCGGCGTCCGGTGCCGGCGCTGGGCTGCTGCAGCCCCGAGAAGGCATGGGGAGGCCGTCACCCTGGTGGCGGCCTTCCGGCTTCTGGGCGGCTGGTGGTGAGCCGACGCCCGGGGGCCGCCGGCACCGGACTACGGCACCGCGGCGGTAACCGGGCCGTCCCTGCGCGTGCGCAGCGGCGCGGTACCTGCGGGACCGCCCGCGGGGGTGCCCACGTGTATCCGCCGTCCCCGCTCCTGGCCGGGGTTCAGGCGGCGGGTAGGGCGTCCAGGAGGGCGGTCTGCTGCTCGGTCAGCTTCCCGTCGCCACGCGCCTTGTCCTGCTTGCGCAGCCAGCTACCGGGCCTAAACGCCGGGTCCGCCTCGCCGCCGGTGCGGATGGCGGGGCCGTCCAGGGTGCCACCGGCGGCGAGGTAGGCGAGCAGGCGCCGGTAGGAGCGGTTCCAGTCCGGCTCCAGCCGCCACAACTCGTCCAGCGCATCGAGCTTGGCCGTCTGGTCGGCGCCGAGGGCCTCGGCCTTGCGCTGACGGCGCATCCACGCCCTGCATGCGCTGCCCCCCGGCCGCCCGCGCGTAGGCGGCGGCGATGCGCACCGCGCGACAACGTGTTCTTCGTGCACGTCTCCCTGCTGCCCTACATCGGCCCCTCGGGCGAGCTCAAGACCAAGCCCACCCAGCACACCGTCGGCACCGGCGCCCAGCGGCACCGTCTGCGGGCGTTCATCGAGCGGCACCCGCCCCGGGGCCGGCGACGAGCAGACCGCGGCGCAGGAGGTCCGATACGAAACTCACCTCCCCACCGCAGGTCCGCGCCCTGCTGCTCCTCGCGGTGAGGGCGGGTCAGGAGCGGCGGCGCCGGGAGGCGGGTGTGCACTGCTCGGCGGCCGCGGTCTCGGTGCGGCGGCAGCCTGCTCACGGTCGGTGGTCTCCAGCGCCGTCCGGCCGACGTCGGCCCAGCGACATGCACGTCCTCCCCTGGCCGTGGCACTGCGCGGCATCGGAAGCGGAAAACCCGTGTACCCCACCTCCGCAGACGCCTACGGTGATCGGCATGACCGGAGCAGGAGACGCACCGCGGCAGCAGTCACGGCCCACTCGAGAGGAACTGTCCGAGGCGACCAGCCGACTGCTGGCCGAGATCGACGCGGCGTTCGCCAGCGATCGGTGGGCGCTCCTGGACACGCGGACACCGCAGGTGACATGGCGCATGTACGACGGCGCGGCCCTGCGCTACTGCGCGGAACTCCTGCGGGAGCTGGCGGCCGCCGTCGACGGCGGGCTCGAGTACGCGGTCCGCTCGCTGGCGCGGAGCCTGATCGAGGCGACGGTGTTCTCGCTCTACATCCACTTCGGCGGCCACGGGGCCGTCGTCGCGGCAGGCCAGGCGACCCGGCACAGCGCCGAAGGCGTCCAGGCAGAACGCGACAGGATCAACCAGAACCTCGCCGCCAGCAAGAAGGACGCGCTGCGCCGCCTCGAGAAGGTCCGGGCGCACAACGCCCGCATCGCACGCCGCAATGCCAGCCGCCCCGATCTGCCGCCGATGGCGCCGCTCCCCACGCCGCATGTCCCGCAGATGGAACCCAGTCGCGTAGACCTGTCCGACCTCATCACCGGATTCGGACCGATCCAGGCCCAGGCGCTCCCGGTCTCCGTCATGATCGACCAGCTCTCCGGCTGGGCGCCGACCCAAGGTTTCGGGCAGGAAAGCCTGCGCTGGATCTATCTGGACTACCGACGGCTGTCGATGAACGGCACCCACGCATCGACCCATCTGCTGGACGAGCTCTTCGAACCGGGCAACTACATACGCATCGCCGCCCGGCCAGCCCCCAGCGAGCTCGGTCTGATGCTGTGGGACGTCGGCCTGTACTACACGGCCTTCGCCACCGAATGGGTCCTGAGCGCCGCCGACTGCCCAACCCCGGAGAGCACCCGCATCCGGCTGTGGACCCAACCCCAGCCCAACGGCCGTGCCCCCTGGCAGCAGAACGGCTGACCCCGCAGGGCGGGTGACGGACGCTGTCCTTGAAGGCGTCGATCCCGATCCACCAGCGGTCTGCGTCGTGGACCAAGCGCAGCTGGGAGAGCTTGGACGAGGGGGTGCCTGTTGAACGATGTTCCAGATCTCGGGCCCATGCCCCGGCGGGTCACTGAATCGCTGCGGGTTCTGTAGAGACTCTAGGTTGTGGCTGTGACCTGCAGGTTTGGTTGTTGTTGGCTGTAGTACGCGGCTTCGTACTCGACG
>NZ_JBIRJC010000097.1:0-7313 GCF_044329365.1 Kitasatospora sp. NPDC017646
GTGCCGACCAGGAGCACGGGGTTACCCCCGGTCGTCGGACCCTGCGAGGGGACGAGTGCGAGGAGAATCGGGGACATAGGATTCCTCTTTTCCGATTTCCGAACGCCGGACAAGGCCATTGGTGGCCAAGTCGACGAGGCGTATTCCCTCACGGTAGGTTCGGCCGCCATCAGGTGGCAATAGGGAATTCGCCGAAGGCGGGAGCAAGCTCCCCATCAGGGGCGCACACTCTCTTCGACACTTCACAGGAGGGAACCGGTCGCGCCAGAAGACTTGCCGCTGGGCATTTTAGGTGAGCGCGAGCGAGCGCCTTCCCGGAAGGCTGTCGAGGAGTTCGCGAAGATCAACCGTGAATCACGGTGAAGCGCTCGGAAACTAGGAGGAGGAGCATGCGGAAACCGGCTCATTTGGCCCTCTGACCTGCAACTATATCCTTGTAATGGCGCAACGGTGAGAGCATGGCGAAGTCGTCGTACTTATTCGTGGAAGCGGGACCCGGCCGGGCCTTGTTGGGGGTGAAATCATGGCTTCCATGGCATTCCGTGATCGGGGGACTGCGACGCGAGGGACCCCTGGCGCACTTGATGCGCTGTGGCGATTCCTGGGTCAACGCGCCTTCCCATGGGTATTCATGATGCGCCCCGCCAGCCGGATGCCTGATCCTCACCGAAGAATTCCTGAGCAGTATCGAATGCGTGAGGCGAGTACCACGCCCCACTGCCCGCCCATCTTTCCCAAGGGCAGCCAGGGTGAAATTTCCGAGATCCATGAAGTGATCGGGAAGCATTGAGTATCGATTGAAGATTCCCCGCGGCGCCTGCTGCACGGAGCCCAGCGCACCTACGACTCCATCCGCGTGGACGGCATGCCCGAACTGCTCCCGGCCCTCGACCGGGTCATGAGGCCGTACGACCGGCGGGCCGACTGCGTGAACCACGGAGAAGGCTCGGTCACCCTGGCGCTGGAGAGCCGCAGCCGCGCCGAGCAGCGCGGCACGTACACCTACGGCCAGGTGCTGTCGCACGGCATGACCCGCGACGGCCTGTCCAATCCCCTAGCGAGCGAACACGATCAGTCACACCGAGAGCGAGCAGCCGGTCAGGGTGACGATCGCGCTCGATCAGCGGTGGCTCGCGATCAGCGTTCGGGACCGCTCCACGAGCGCTCCCCGGCCGCACCGGGCAACCGCCTGTCAAGAAGGCGGACGCGGGCTGCTCCTGGTGGAGAGCATCGCCGGCGCATGGGCGTACCGTGCGCGGGGTCGGTTCCGGTACCGCGTCCGCACCGGCGGCAGTGGACTGACGGCCGCCGAGCCGCCCGCAAGCGGTGAGGTGTTCACTCGTCGCACTTGTCGTACTCGTCGTACAGCTCGTGCAGACATGAAAGGGCGACGACACAACTCCGGGTCCAGATGCGTTGCGCCGTCGCCCGCTCCTGGTGGTCGTCGCGCGCCGGGTAACCGAAGGCGCCGGTGGGGTGCTGCTGGCGGAGCAGGAAATCGACCCCGTCGCGGGTGATCCGGTGATCGGCCCAGCCGAGCACCCCCAGCCCTTGAAGGAGCGCGGCGACCTCTTCGAGCCGGTAACTCCGGCAAGCGGCCGGCAGTGCAGCCACGAACCGCTCCGCGACGGGACGCCGGGCGAAGGCGTCGCCGCCGAGGCGAAGCGGTTGGCCGTCGGCGTACTGTGCCAAGGCCACGGCAGTGATCGCGGGCGCACGGTTCTCGGCCAGCAGGCCGGCGGGGTCCGCGGAGGCGAGGAGAGAGTCCGCCTGCCGCGCGGTGAGTCGGCCCAGGTCCTGCAGTCGCCTGACTCCGCCAGCGGCGGTCGCGGGAACGGCGGCGAGTCGGGTGAGTGTTCCTGCCGTGTCCGTCAGGAACCGGTCGAGGGAGTCGCAGGCCAGCCCGCAGGCCGCCAGGCCTCGCGCGCACTCGGCAACCGCGTCGACGCCCTGCTGCCCCCAGGCCACCGGCTGGGCGGGGGCACCGTCGGCATGTTGCACGAGACGGGTGAGCGTCCGGGCGGCGAGTTGCGGCTCCCCCACGGAGCGCGCGGCGCGCGAAGCCGCGCCCGCTGCCGCGACCACACCGTCGAAGGGCGCTTCGAGGGCGTCGTCGGTCAGCCAGGCGATGGCACGCCGGATCGCGGCTTCCAGCCGTCCCTTGCCGACGGACCGGGGAGGTGAGGGGCGTGGCCGCCGGATCACGGCTGCGTCGCGGGCGAGGTGGCCGGCCAGCGCTGCGACGATCGTGGTGTGGTAGCCGGTGGCCCAGGCACGGTACTCCGGATCGCCGTTCTCGAGTTCCAGCGGGAGGACGCCGTCCGGCCCGACGACCCGCCCGCTGGGTTCCTGTGCATCGGCGAGGAACGCCCATGCCCGTTCCGTCTCGCGTGAGTCCCGGATCCCCAGGCACAGCAGGCAGCAGAGCAGTTCGGCGACGAGGTCGGCGTTCTCCCTCCGGCGGTACAGAAGGCTGAGTGCCTCCAGCAGCTCCACGGCCTGCGGCAGACCGAATCCGGTGGGCCACCGGGGGATACGCCGACCGAAATCGGTGGCGTAGAACACGGTGTGCGTGATCGCGTAGACATCGCCATCGCTCAGCTTCAGCACGGATGGATCCGCGCAGAGCAGGGAGGAAGGCAGGACAGCGTCGGCCGCCGGTACTGCGTGATCGATTCCGGCCAACTCCAGCGTGTGCAGCAGATCCAGCTGCCGAAAGGGAACGCGCTCGAAACAGGTGGCGTAGCGCCCGGAGACCACTTGGCCGATGAGGTGCTCGAATTCGCGGTCGGGTCGCCCGCACAACCGCTGTGACGCGTAGGTGCCCGCGTACAGGAGCAGGGCCCGCTCGTCGCGTGCGACGAGCTCACGGTACGAAGCTCGCGCTGCCACCGCGGTGACCTGGTCGGACAGCAGCTGATAGTCGGCGTCGTCGAAGGATCCGGATTCCGCCCGGGCGCGCAGTCCGACCAGCAACGCGACCTCGACGAGCGCCTTGCGGACGAACAGCACGCGCCCCTCGTCGGCGGTGTCGGGGTCGAAACGGGTGCGGTGTGCGGCCAGCCAGGAGACCGCTCCGTGTTCCACCATGCGCCACATGTCGGCCACAGCCGCCCCCTGATGAGTCGATGCCACCCGTTCTCGCGTTCTGCCTGACGCAGATGCCCCCGTACGGCGCGATCCGGAGCTAGGCCTGCGCGGCCTCCTCGGTCACGGACGGGACGACGAGCACGTACTTGTCCCAGGCCAGCACATAGCCGGAGATTTCTCCGAGCGTGGTGGTCGCACTGACCAACTGTTCCAGAGTGGTGTTCATGTTTATCAGTTCGCTCCTCTCAAGAAAGGCGAGAGCGGCCCGGGCGTCGACAGCTGGGCAGTTGGTCATGACGAACCTCCGCTGGGGCGTGATTTCCGCGGGCTCCTATCCCGCAGGTACTTATTTTCGATAGTGTCAATGATGCGCGCGGATGTCACCGGTGAATTCCTTAATTCACCCGAACAGGTCATCTTGGATATAATATTTCCGGCGATGCCCTATCGAGTGCGGTCAGGTGACCATCTGCACTGTTCCGACCAGAGGACGGAGATCTCGCTCCACTGCGACGTGTTCGACGACGTGCGGGATCGTTTCCGGGTGGAACGCGCTCGGCCGTCCGAGTGAGAAGCAGACCTTCTGATGGCTGCATGCTGTAGCCCCGTGAGTTACTCGTGGCGATGACACCCGGCGGGTCGCCCATCCCTTGCCGGGGGAACGCGTGGGACCTCCGGAGACATGTGCTCCCCGGTCCGACGGCCGTCGGGCGCCCCCGGTAAGGAGCCAACGTCATGTCAGCTGTCGTGAACGCGGCGGCCTTTGGAGTCGGCGGTCCCCGTTACCGGAGGGGACGTCATGACCTCGGCGACTGACTGCCTGACAGCAAGGTCGGCGGCGACGGACGCGACCGTGCCGGTCGGGGCGGGCCCACCCGCATCGTGGTCACCCCGAACGGCAACCGCGCCCATGGGGCGAACCACGCGGCCGCGGCTGCGTGAACGGGATCGACACCGCCCCGAGCATGGTGGGCATTCACCCCCAACGCTCTCTCTCCTCCACGTGCGTGACAACGGCGCGAACACGGTGAGCGTCAGCCCGACCCGCAGGCCGTCAGCCCGAACCGAGGACCCACCGCGGGCGGTGCCGGGGGCCCTGTCGTCGCACTGGCGTCTCCCTCACCGCGCCCGCCCTGATCCCGGGTCCCGCAGACCTGACCAGCACCACCACAGGCACCACGCACGTCCCCAGCGCCCACACCCACCGCACTCCTGCGTAGACGGGCACCCACGGGTGGCCGCCGGACGGATCGGGCAGTCGGAACCGGCCCGACGAGAACCTCGACGAGGCCGTGGTACCCCACCGATTCCGGTGACCGCCGCACCGTCCGGCTGCCACACGGACGGTCAATCCTGTGCCCCCAACAGTCCCAGGCCGGATGCCCGAACAGGTGGGACCGGACCACACCAGAGGGCTCAAGCCACCACGGGCCCGGTCCCAGCACACCCTCGACCCGTTCCCGGACACGCCGCACGCGGCCCCGTGAACGATCCATTCGACACCAGGGAGAAGCAATGAACCACAGCAAGCTGGCGATCCGCACGCTGGGCGCTCTCGGGGCGGCCGCCCTCATGGCCACCGGCGTGGCCGCCACCCCGGCAGCCGCGCAGACGTTCGTCCCGTGCACCACCGACGCGCTGGCGAGCGCCATCACCGACGCCAACACCTCCGGCGGCACGCTCGCCCTGGCCCCGGGCTGCGTCTACACCCTGACCACCCCTCTGCCGTCCATCCAGAACACGATCACCATCGAGGGTGACGGCGCCACCATCACCCGTGACCCGGCCGCGCCGGCCTTCCGCATCCTCACGGTCGACTCGACGGGAAACCTGGACCTTCGCGAGGCCGTCATCACCAATGGTGACGCGACGGGAGACTTCGGGGGCGGCATCCGCAACGACGGAGTCCTCACTGTCAGGTGCAGCCTCATCCGTGACAACCACGCCGACTTCGCCGGCGGGATCGGCGGCAACACCGGGTCCACCACGAGCGTCGACGACAGCCTCATCAGTGGCAACAGCGCGCTCCACCAGGGTGGCGGTCTGGGCAACGACGGCGACATGACCATCGACAAGAGCGTTGTCGTCAACAACAACGCGCTCGACCTGGGCGGCGGAGTGGCCAACGACGCTACGCTGAACGTCTCGCAAAGCTCCGTCTTCGACAACTCGGCATCCGGGCCCGCGGGCGCGGGCGGCGGAATCGCCAACTTCGGCGGTGCCGGCGCCACCACCACGCTCACCCGGAGCAAGGTCGTCAGCAACATCGCGACCAACGCCCCCGGAGGCGTCTACAACGACGGCGGCGGCGTCACGCTCAACTTCACCGCCGTGCTCGCCAACAACCCGACCAACTGCTACGGCAGCCCCACCGCGGTCCCCGGCTGCATGGCCTGACCCACCGAGCCCGCCGTCCGCGGCCCGGCGCACCTCGACGGCGGCCACGCCCTTGGCCGCCGTCACCGATCACGCCCGGTCTCCGACGCTGCCGACAACCACATGCTGCTGTCCGCCGACCCCGACGACGCGATCACCCCGCCGCTTCCGCCTCCTGGAGTTCGATGATGCCCGCTGACCATGGTCGATCCCGCAGGTCGGGGGTCAGGATCGCCGCAACACTGACGCTCTCGGCGGCAGCCGTTCTCGCGGTCTCTTCGTGCAGTTCCTCCGGCGGAACTGCGGAACCGGCGGTGACGACCTCGCCTCCCGCCTCCGGGGGAACATCGGCATCGGCGACGGCCGCACCGGCCGTGACGTTGCCTCCCGTGCACGCCGGGTTCGACTACCAGATCGGCGGGCCGTACCAGCCGCCCGCCGGTGTGTCCGTCGTCAGCCGCGACCACGAGGCGTCCCCGGCTCCGGGGATCTACAACATCTGCTACGTCAACGGCTTCCAGGCCCAGCCGGACGCAGAGCAGGAATGGGACCCGGACCTGCTGCTCCGGGACCAGGCCGGCAATGTCGTCCACGACACCACCTGGAACGAGGCGCTGCTGGACATCAGCACGGACGTCAAGCGTCAGCGGATCGCTCTGAAGGTGGACGGCTGGATCGAAGAGTGCGCCACCAAGGGCTTCGACGCCGTCGAGCCGGACAACTACGACAGCTACACACGGTCGGCCGGACTGCTGGGAGCGGCCGACGCCGAGGCGTACCAGTCCCTACTCGTCACACACGCCCACGGGCAAGGCCTTGCCATCGCCCAGAAGAACGCGGCGGAGCTGGCCCCCGACCGGCGGCAACTGGGCCTCGACTTCGCGGTGGTGGAACAGTGCGGCACCTACGGCGAGTGCAACCGTTACACCGACGCGTTCGGCGACAGCGTATTCGACGTCGAGTACGACGAGCAGGGCCTCCAGACGGCGTGCACGACGTCGGGGGCTCGCATCAGCATCGTGCGCCGCGACCTCGACGTCGTCGCGCCGGGCGACCCCGGCTACCTGCGCCAGACCTGCTGAAGCCCCGTCATCCTCGCGAGGACGCCGTGCCGTGTTTGCGCAGCCCGAAGCCAAGCGATCTCCGGGGCGGTGGCTCCGGGCACCGTGGCGCCGGCAGCCCGGACGGCTCAGCCGCTCGTCCCGGGCCCGTGCGAGCCGGGTGAGTGCGTCTCGCAGGAGACCAGCGCACCGCGTCGGACCGCGATGCGAGCGGCCGGCGCCTCGACGCTTCGTCCTACCACGCCGGAGGGGCCGGCATCCGCGATGGGCGTACGCCGGACATCTCGTAGCGCTGGGCCTTTCGGGTGACTGTTCGTCAATACCGTTGCTTCACATCCATTCGTTCGGGTTAATGACGATGTCTGAACCGGCGGGCCGCCCATCCCGTGCCGGGAACCTCAGCTGGCGGCCCGTCCGTTGTTCCAGCCCCTCCACTCGGACACCGGGGCTGAGCGGTTCGAGCCAGCCCGCTGTCAGCTCGCCGGCACTCGCCGACGCCACCGGTCCAGATCCCGAAGTCGCGACGGTGTCGGTACCCGCGGCCCCGTTCATTCCCGCCCCGTCCCTCGGACTCGCTGCCGGGCGCGGTGCGCCGGGTCGAGGCAGTGGCCGGACAGCTGACAGGACCGGGGCCGGGCGACGTGGCTGAAGGTCCAACCAGCCGCAATCACCGTTCTCACACAGGAGACACATCGTGAACGCAATCGTGCACGCGACGCCGTCGGCGCCGAGCCTCACACTGCCGTGGCCGCTGCCGCCCGTGCTGTTCGCGGACAGCCCCAACGC
>NZ_JBIRJC010000098.1:0-7236 GCF_044329365.1 Kitasatospora sp. NPDC017646
ACAGGCACGTCACCATCAACGCTCCACGACCCGCTCCGGACACCGCCTCCGTGCCGAATCACCTCAACGAAGCACCTGCGAAAGACAGGACTAGGTAGCGCACCTGGGCAGCCTAGAGGTCAGGGGAGACGTTGCGCTTCAGCTGGGGCTGTGGGTGGATGACAGATCCCGTGCTGACCCGACAGTTAGCGTGCTGGGCCACACTCACCACGCTTCGTGCTGGGACGCCTGTGCCGCCAACTATCAGCTCCAACCGCCAACTATCGCTTTCGGTCACAGGATCACCCTGTCGTCGAGCCAGGTCTACCGGCTCGTCGTCGAGCGACCGGAGCGACTGAGCCTGAAGATCCTCATGGCCCTGCTCGACATCCTGGACTGCACGATGGACGACCTCATCGAGCCCATCACCGTGGCCGGAGCCGTGAAGAAGCCGAAGAAGGCCACCGCCAGCGGCGGCGGGGAACCCGCGGAAGGGCTCGGCGGACTGCGGCCGAAGCGGGCCAGGATCAGGGGTGTTGACCGGCCGTGACCACCGCTGACCATCACGGGCGCGCCGTCACCGACCCGATCGGCCTGATGACCGATCTGATCACCGACGTCGAGAAGGGACTCGGGCCCGCCGTCATCGCGGCCGTGGTCACCGCGGTCGCGGGCGGCCGGGCGAAGTCGCGTCGCCTCGCGCAGGCCCTGGCGATGCGGCCCGCCGTCCTCACGGACGGCCGATCCCCGGCACCGCGGGCCATCGGCGACCTGCTCATCGAACTCCGCAATGCCGGCGCATCGGCGATCTCGCCACCGGTCTGCGCCGAGTGCGGCAAGAACCTACGGACCCTCCAGCGCCAGGGCCAGGACTGGTACTGCTCGGTCTGCGGCCAGGAGACCGCGGAATGCGCCGCCTGCGGCAACACCCGGCGCCTGGCCTTCCGGGACCGCAAGGGCCTGCCCCGCTGTTCGATGTGTCCCGACGCCGACGACCGCAACCCGGTCGACGTCGTCCACAAAGTGATCGTCGCAATCGCCCCGGACGCCGACCATGACGTGATCGCCGAAGCCCTCCACCGGTCAGTGCCCACCCGCCCCGCCTACCGGCGGAGGCTGGTATGGGCTCTGGAGGACAACCCCCGTCTGCTGACCGGCGAGGGCTACCTCGCGCCGCACCGCGCCATCCTGCAGTTCATCGACCTGCTGCACGAGGCAGGCGTCGCCGGGATCGTCCGGCCCGCATGTCCCCGCTGCTACCGGGTCGTCCGCATCGACAAGCCGCTGGACGGGCAGCGGGTCTGCCGCAACTGCATCGCCAAGTCCCGTGTCGAGGAATGCGCACGCTGCGGTGCCCGACGCGAACCGGCGACCCGTGACGAGCACGGGCGTCCGCTGTGTCCGAACTGCCTGGTCACCGACCCCGCGAACACCGAGGCCTGCATCAGCTGCGGCGAACGACGGCGAGTGCAGACCCGCACGGCCGACGGTCCCCTCTGCCCCAACTGCTGCCCGCTGCCCGTGCTGGCCTGCTCGCTCTGCGGCCGCACCGCACCCTGCACGCTCTCCAAGCTGACCGGCCTGCCCCGGTGCGGCGGCTGCGACAGGCGCCAAGCCCGCTGCACCGTCTGCGGACGGCTCCGCGGCATCCACTCCGGCACCGCCGACACCCCCATCTGCGGCCCGTGCACCACACCGGACGCGGAACTCTGGCGCCCCTGTCCCACCTGCGGCGAAGCCGAGCGGCTACGAGCTCCAGGACCGTGCCCTCGTTGCACCCTCAAGCAGCGGCTCCACGATCTCCTGGCCGATGACGCGGGCGCCATACCGCCGAAGCTCCAAGCCCTCCACGACGCCCTGACCGGCGCCGAACGCGCCGGCACCGCGATGCGCTGGCTCTCCAAGGGCATCGTCTCCACCGTCCTGTCGGATCTCGCTTCCGGGCGCCGGCCCATGAGCCACGAGGCCCTGGACGAACTCCCGGAAGGCAAGGTCGTTGAGCACATCCGCAGCGTGCTCGTGGCTACCGAGGCCCTTCCGCAGCGGGACGAGCAGATGGTTCGCCTCGAACGACTCGTGAAGGATCTCGTCGCCTCCCACGCAACCGTCGAGGGGCGCAAGATCCTGCACCGATACGCGACCTGGCATCTGCTGCGGCGCCTTCGCCGCCGCAACCGCGGCAAGGGCATCACGCACACCCAGCTCACCGTCGTCCGCCAGCATCTGCGGGCAGCCGTCCACCTCCTCAACTGGCTCGACGACCAGAACCTGACCCTTGCCACCTGCCGCCAGATCGACCTCGAACGCTGGATGACCAGCGACAACGTGCGCCACCGCCGGGAAGCAGGCAACTTCGTGCGCTGGGCCCTCTCCCAGAAGATCGCCCGCGACCTCAGCTTCCCGGCCGTGAGATGGAACGGCCCCTCCCGGCCCATGGACGACGAGGCCCGCTGGGCCACAGCCCGCCGTCTCCTGCACGACGACACCATCCGGACCGAAGACCGCCTCGCCGGCCTGCTGTTGCTCCTTTATGCCCAGTGGCCCGCAGCGATCTCTCGTCTGACCGTTGACGACATCGAGCAGGCTGATGGAGCGGTCCGCATCCGACTCGGCGATGTCCCGGTCGAACTGCCGGAAATCGTCGCCGAGTTGGCTGTTCGGCAGGTCTCGGTTCGACGCAGTCACGCCGTCCTCGGACGCACGGATTCGCCCTGGCTGTTCCCCGGCGGCCAGCCCGGCCGCCCGATCAGCGTCTGGGCCATGGGCGAACGCCTCCGCAAACTCGGCATCCGACTCGCCGAGACCCGCTCGACCGCCCTGTTCCAGCTCGCCACCGAGCTGCCCGCCGCGGTCCTCGCCCGAACCCTCGGCATCGACATCACCGTCGCCGTGAAGTGGCAGCGAGCTGCCGCCGGCGACTGGGGGGCCTACGCCGCGCAGGTCAGCCACCGCATCACCCATTCCCACCAGCGAGGAGACAATGAGCATGCCCCTCGATGACCAGCACGTCCTGGCTCTGCTGAAGCAGCTCGACGACCCCGACCACATGGAGTTCCCTCAGAACTACGACCACGCCGCGACCCGGACCCGATTCGACCGGCTCGCAGCCAATCTCGACCAGCGATTCCACTGCACCTGCGTCGTCGATCGAGGCGTCCAGGACGCGAACCACCACGGGACGATCGTCATCCCCACCCTCGCATCGGCCAGCGGCGACCACATCACCATCACGATCAGCAACTACGGCAACCTGGCCGCTGTGACGCTGGGGAACCCCGGCAGCTACGACGAGGAAGAAGAGCACATCCTCTTCGAGGCCGCCGACCGTCGCCGCGTCGGCGATGAACTCGAAGCACTCGGCTACATCACCGTCTCCGAGCACCTGCTCTGGGCCCGCTACGACGGCGTCAGCAGCCTCAACTCCTGCTTCGGGCCACAGACCTGGTGGGACCGATTCTTCGACTACACCTGAGCCAAGCTTCCCAGAGATCTCACCACCTCGGCGACCAACCGACCGTTCCCACCCAAACGAGAGGCGCGACCATGTCCGACCATCTTCCTGCAGTCTTCACGATGCTCGGGCCAGGGGGTCGACGCTTCGCCGATCCCGAGAGCTGGACACGTCTGGAATCGGAGATCGGCACTGAACTCCCTTCGGAATACAAGGAGTTCGTCGATGAGTACGCGCCGATCAAGGTCAACGGCCACCTCTACTTCAATCACCCAGCAACCACATGGTGGAACCTCCTTGACGAGATCCGACTGACCGAGCAAGCCTTCCGCGACGCCGACTGGGACGGCCTTCCGCACCCCGACACCGGAGCCGACGGCGTCCTGATTCCTGCCCTGTCGACGGACTTCGGGTTCCACGTCTTCCTCCGCCGCAGTCCCCAGACACCCGACTGGAGTGTCGTCGTGCACAACCGGGACGAGGGCGGGTACTGGGAACACGCCATGGGCTTCGCCGAGTGGCTTCACCGGCACCTCGCCGGCGAGGAGGTCATCCACCCCAATGGGACGTACTTCCATCCGGGACCGGTCAAGCTCGAACGTCCGCCCCTGAGTCCGGAAGATCGACCGGAGTCCTGGCACGGACCCGATCGCGGGATGTGAGGCCGAGGCATTCGGAGAGTTCCAATACCCGACTCCACCATTAGCCCCGCGCCAGGACGAAGTCGTCGCCCAGGTACTGGCCCACCACGCTCGCCGGACCGACCAGCGCACCGAGCCCGTGCCGCCGCCTCCGGCACCGGGCTACGATCCTCAGACCCTGGACGTCCTGTTCGGATGGTCATCATGACCGTCACCAAGAAGCACTCGACGCGCCCGCCGCTGCAGGCCACGAACGCGACCGCTGAGCAGGCACGAGCGCGGAACAGCGTGCTACGAGAACGATTCCCGCCCCGAGCCGCCGAAGTCCACTGGCCAACGACCGGCCAACTGGCCGAGGAGGTCTTGCAGCGGCTGACCGCGCCACCGTTCCTGCCAGCGGCTAAGGCCACCAGAGCTGGCCGTCGGCGCGGTGTGACGAAGACGTTGGAGTGGCTCGCGAGCATTCCTGGAGACACCTGGCAAGAACGGTGGACAAGCAGCGGCGCCGAGCACCTTCCCGGCGCGGACTGGACGGAGCTCCCACTGCGCTTCCTGAGCCAGCAGGCCGGGTCGCCGCCGTCGTACGTCCGCGCCGACCTGTCCACCGGGTTGCTGATGCTGATCGCCGGTGATGTGATCCGTCCCAGCCTGCCCTGGATGCTCACCCGCACCCACCGATACCTGGCCACCATCATGGCCGAGGTCCGTGACCCCGACGGGTTCGAGCAGTTGGTGCAGATGGCCGCCGCGCAACCGCACTCCAGCAAAGACGCCCAGATCGCAGCGACCCGGATCGCCGTCCTCCTGGCCTGCAAAGGCGGGCTCATCCGGGACATCACCGTTGGGGACTGCGTGGAGCTGTTCGACACCCAACGCCGGGTCCACGTCCGCGGCGGACAGCACAAGGTCGACCTCTACCTGCGGCTGCGGACTCTGGGCATCTTCCCCGAAGACGCCCCGGCCACGATCCGGGCGTTCGGACAGGCCCTGGGCCAGCTGACCATCGAGGAGCTCGTGGACCGCTACCCGATCCGGTGCCGCCCGATCCGGGATCTGCTGGTCGACTACCTCCGCGAGCGGCAGCCCTCGCTGGACTTCGCCAGCTTGGACGCGATCTCGCGGACGTTGGCAGGGCTGTTCTGGACGCGGGTCGAAGCGCTGTCGCCGGGCATCGACACGCTCTTGCTGCCGCCGACGCTGGCCCGCGCCTGGAAGGAAGACCTGAGCACCAAGCGACGCACCACCACCGGTCCCGACGGGACGACGGTCGAGATCGCCAGCCCCCGGCTCAACGCCAAGGACGAGCTGATGCGGGTGCGAGCCTTCTATCTCGACCTCGCCCACTGGGCCACGGAGGAACCGGCTCGCTGGGGACCGTGGGTCGTCCGCTGCCCGATCAGCGATGACGAGATCCGCAAGGCCAAGGAGCGCAAGCACCGCAAGGCACGGATGGATCAGCGCACCCGCGAGCGCCTTCCCGTGCTCCCCGTGCTGGTCAGCACCGCCAACCGCCGCAGGCTCGCGGCCGCCGAGTTGCTCCGGACTGCGCAGGCCACCGAGCCAGGGACGGTGATCCCCGGCACAGAGGGATCGCTTCGCCGAGCCGTCACGTCCAAGGCCGCGGGACACCTTCCTTGGGCCGAGGAGACTGCCACCGGGCGACGCCGGAACCTCTCCTTCGAGGAGGAGGAAGCATTCTGGGCGTTCGCCGCCGTCGAGGTGCTTCGCCTGACGGGCATCCGCAACGAAGAACTCTTGGAGCTGACCCACCACAGCATCACCCAATACCGGCTCCCGGCCACCGGCGAGATCGTTCCGTTGCTCCAGATCGCCCCGTCCAAGACCGACACCGAGCGCCTCCTGCTGGTCAGCCCGGAACTGGCGGACGTCCTGTCAGCCATCGTCCGCCGGCTACGCGGCCCCGCCGGAGCGATCCCGCTGGCGCCGTTCTACGACGTCCGTGAGAAGGTCTGGAACCCGCCGATGCCACTGCTGTTCCAGCGGCAGATCGGAACCGAGCACCAAGCCTTCACCCCCACGTTCCTGCGCACGCTGCTGATCGGCGCGATCGCGGCCACCGGGCTCACCGACTCCGCCGGCGCACCGCTCACGATCTCCCCGCACGACTTCAGGAGGATCTTCGTCACTGACGCCATCATGAACGGCCTCCCACCGCACATCGCCCAAGTGATCTGCGGGCACAAGAACATCGATACAACGATGGGCTACAAAGCCGTCTACCCGGCCGAGACGATCGAGGCGCACAGGGCGTTCATCGCCCGCCGCCGGTCCACCCGGCCCAGCGAAGAATACCGAACTCCCACCGAGGAGGAGTGGGATGCCTTCCTCGCGCACTTCGAGAAGCGCAAGGTGTCCATCGGCACCTGCGGCCGCGCATTTTCCACCCCGTGTGTTCATGAGCACGCTTGTGTCAGATGTGCACTCCTCAGGCCGGACCCGGACCAACGCTCCCGCATCGAGGAGATCCGCGACAACCTCATCGCCCGTATCGCCGAAGCCGAACGCGAAGGCTGGCTCGGCGAGGTCGAAGGACTCAAGGTCAGCCTTGCCGGCGCCGAGGACAAGCTCGCCCAGGTCGACGCACTCGTCAAGAGACAGTCGATCGCTGTCGAACTCGGTATGCCGGGCGTCCGCCAGCCGGCAGGCACCACAGAGGCCAGGAGAGCATCGCCGTGATCGAAGCAAGTGGCGAACGAAGATCAAAACGGAACAGTCAACCTGGCTTCGCGCAGCTGGGAGAGGGCGGCGGACATGCACTGCTGCACGGTTCTCCCATCAGCGCGCATGCCGTGCTCCAGGGGACCTCCGCTGGCGGCGAACGTCCACGCTGGCGCGTTATCAGCCACCCGCTCCGCGTCCACCCTGATCATGGCATTCACGCCCTGCTCGCCCAGCCATTCCAGGATGAGCAGCGTCACGTCCTCGATGCCACCATCCTGGTCGATCTTTGGCCAGCGGCCCTGGTTTCCTGTCATTGCCCAGACTCTACCGAGGGGTCCGAAGCGGTCGGCGTCCAGCGGTCAGGCTGGGAGGATCAGCGCCTGGTTTCCATTGAGGAAGTTTCATCGTGATTGGTGCAGGTCACCGGCCCTGGTGTGACGAGTCGTTGGGTTGCTCGCGCAGTTCATCATGGTGATCGTCGCG
>NZ_JBIRJC010000099.1:0-7172 GCF_044329365.1 Kitasatospora sp. NPDC017646
ACCGCGATCACGCCCCCGACCAGCCCGAGCACCCCGCCTCCAACTCACGCCAGCCCCCGTGAACTGCGGTTCTCAGGATGAAAACTCCTCACTGGTTGTCCGCCGGCATATTTCGAAGGGCGGGCGTGACCTGTTCGCCCTGGCCGGGGCCGGCCTTGGTGACGGCTGCCGGCTGATACGCACGGCCGGCGACGTGTGTACGGCAGCGCCGGGTCGTGCTTTTCCCGCGCGGGGTGCCTGCGCCCGGGTCTCCTTGACGGCCTTGGCCGTACTGGCCCTGTGACGCCGACGGGTGTCGAGTCCTCAGCTGACATCACCCTGTCGCCCTGCCAACGGGCCGCGCCCACAGACCGGGTGGACACTCGACGTGTGCCTGCCGACCTGCTGACCGCAGACGAGTGCGCCCTCGTTGACGCCGTCGCGGCCCTGACCACCGGGGCGGTCTGCCCGGCCGCCCGCGTCGTGCTCGCCCAGGGACGCCTGTTCACTCCCGCGCCCTGGCCGCGCTCCGGCGCCCCGCGACGCGGCGCGCCCGGACGCTGTCACCGCAACGCACTTCGCCTCGCCCGGCTCCTGCCGGGCGCCTACGTGGAGGGATATGCGCTCACCGCCGAGGGGACGGTGCGGGCCCACGCGTGGTGCGCGACCGGCGATGGCACTGTGCTGGATCCCGCGTGGTCCGAGGGGGCGTCCCGGGCCTATCTGGGGGTGCCCATGGCGCCGGAATTCGTCCTCGCCTTCCAACAGCGCACCCTCACCAAGACACGGTTCCTCGGGGTCCTCGACGAGGACGTGCAGGCCCGTGACGCCGGGCGCATCTTCCGGGCCGGCGTGCCGCTCCACGGGATGCTCGACATCGGCCGGATCCCGTCCGCCCCGTTCCCCAACCGCTCACCAACAGGCGTTCCCAGCCGCCATCACCGCCACGTCGGTCCACCTGCACCCACGCCGTCCCGCGCAGCACCCGGGCCGCTGCTCCAGCCTGTTCGAGGCACCGGGTGAACGCGTCGATAGGTGCTGCGGGCTGCAGCTTGGCAGAGCGGGTGGGCATTGGCCGGGGCTGCGACCGGCCGGGCCCCTGCTGTCAGCCCGTCCTGACCGACGGCTTGCGGGCCGGTGGTGAGCCTCTTCCGCGGCCTTCGTGCGCGGGGTTTCTTGTTGGCGGACGCGGTAGCGGGGTAAAGATCGCACAGCCCCTGCGACAGATCGCGTGGGCGGAGGAGACGAGGAACCGTGGCAGACAGCCGTTTCAGTGAGACCATCGCCCAACTGGAGGCCGAGCTTCCCGGTATCGAGGCGCGGCGGCGGCGCTTGGAGGACGAGCTGACCGGCGCCGTGGCGCGGGAGAAGGCCGTACGCGGAGCCATCGAGGGCCTGCGGGCCCTGGCCGGGCCGCCGGCCTCGCAGGACACCACGCCGGTGGGCGATGTGCGGGCGGAGGCGGACGCCATCGTCGGGGTCCGGCCGCAGCAGCTCGCGGCCGAAATCGGGGCGGCGCTGGACCGGGGACGGGAGCCGGCCGAGAAGGGCACCTCGGGCACGGACACGGTCACGAAGACGGCGAAGAGGACCACCGCCAAGAAGACCCCGGCCAATAAAGCCACCGCCAAGAAGGCGGCCCCCGCGAAGAAGACCGCGGCGAGGAAGACGGTCCCCGCGAAGAAGACCGCGGCGAAGAAGACCACCGACGGCGCGCGGCCGCGCACCGCGGCGAAGAAGACGGCCGCGACCAGAGGAACCGGGCAGGCGCGGACCGGCGCCGAGCCGGCCGCCCCGAAGAGCGAAACGGCTGCGCCCGCGCCCGGGCGGCGAACGACCGGTGCCACCTCCGACAGCGTCCTGAGCGTGCTGGCCGACACTCAAGCGCCCCTGCGGGCCCGGGAGGTGACCGCCCGGCTGGGAATCGAGGAGTCGGCGGACAACGTGAACGCGGTCCGCACCATGCTGGAGCGCCTGGCCAAGGCCGGCCGGGCGCAGCGCCCGGGCCGTGGCCTGTACGCGCGACTGGACGGCTGACCCCCCCCGGGGGCCGGCTCCCGACCCTGCCCCTGCCTCACCGCCGGCCGGTCGAGTGACATCGCCGGGTGCGGCACCCGGATCACCGTGTCGTCGCGGTGGATGCCCTGTGGTCGGAAGCACCTCGACGCAGCCCATGACTGATCACCAGGGCACGGGCGTTCCGTCCCAGGAGAAGAAGCCACCGGTGGGGCCGTCGTCCGGCAGCAGGGCCAGGCGGAGGGCACCCTGCGCGGCCTCGGCCGGGTCGCCGCCGGCAGCGGCGGCCCGGGGGTTGAGATCGGTGGCCCGCAGGCCGGGGGCGAGCGCGTTGACCTTGAAGCCGTCCTCGGCCAGCGTCTGGGCGTAGAGGACGGTGAGGGCGTTGAGGGCGGACTTGGACGACCGGTAGGCGGCGGCGCCGCCGCTTCCCGGGGTGAACTGGGGGTTGGGGGTGGTGTTCCAGGTCAGCGACGCCGTGCCACTGGAGATGTTGACTATGCGCGGGCGCAGGGACCGGCGCAGGGCGGGCAGGAAGGCATTGGTCACCGCCACCACCCCGAACACATTGGTCTCGTATGTGCGCCGGTACTCCTCTTCGCCGGTGTCGGTCGGCGGGGCCAGTGACGGCGAGATGCCGGCGTTGTTGACCAGCACGGCCAAGCGGTCCATCTGAGCCGCGGCCTGTGCGACGCCGTCGGGATCTGTCACGTCGAGGACCAGCAGACGGGCCCCGGCTCCGATCTCCTCGACGGCCCGCTGCCCGCGCCCGGGGTCACGGGAGCCCACGTACACGGTGAGGCCCTCGGCGGCGAGCAGCCGGGCGATATGCTTGCCGATGCCCTTGTTGGCACCGGTAACCAGAGCTGTGCGTTCGTTCATGGCAACCACACTTCCCCGGTCGTGGGTGCCCTGCCAGGGACAGCCTGTACCAGGCAGTGGGAGGAGGCGACATGGCGCGGCAGGAGCTGGCCCACTACCTACGGGACCGCCGGGCGGCCCTGCGTCCGCACGAGATCGGCCTGGCGGCGACGGGCACCGACCGCCGCACACCGGGTCTGCGCCGCGAAGAGGTGGCGGAGCTCGCCCACATGTCGGTCGACTACTACACGCGGCTGGAGCAGGCCCGGGGGCCGCGGCCATCGGCCCGGATCCTGGACGCGCTGGCCCGCGCGCTGCGGCTCACGCCGGCCGAGCGCAGCCATCTGTTCCGCCTGGCGGGTTCGAGCGCGCCGCCTGGCATCAGCGCCGTGCGGCGGGTGCGCCCGCACGTGGCCCGGATGCTGGAGCGGCTGCCGGAGACCGGTGCCATCGTCACTGACGCGGCGTACGACGTTGTCGCCTGGAACCCCCTGGCCCGGGCACTGCTCGGCGCCGACCTTGGAGGCGGGACGACGAACCTGGCTCGACGCCGCTTCCTGGGCCAGGCGCGGATGTACGGGAGCTCCAGCGCCGAGGAATTCGGGCACATCGTAGTGGCGCGGCTGCGCCGGGCCGCGGACCGCTACCCGCATGACCCGCAGCTGGCCACGCTGCTGGCCGAACTGCACGTCGGCAGTGAGGAGTTCCGGCAGATCTGGGAGGCGCGTCCAGTCCACGCTCCCGGGCACCGCACCAAGACCCTGGACCACCCGGAGGCCGGTGTGCTGCGGTTGAACTGCGACGTCCTGCTCGTGCCCGAGGATGACCAGGAAGTTGTCCTGATGACGGCCGACCCCGGATCACCTGCCGTGCGGGCCCTGCGCAGGCTGGCCACGCAGGCGACCTGAAACGAAGGATGCGCACAGGTCGGCGGTCCGGGGACTCGTTGCGGACCACTGAGCCGTGACACGTTAGTTGGAACCTGGTCACGAGAGTTGGAACCAGTGACTGCGCGCCTCGGAGCAGGGCTCATGGGCTGGCTGCGGCTGTGTGTGGATGGGGCGGTGCGGAGGAACTGCGCAGGTCTGCCGTGGTGGCGCCCACCACAACGACGGCGCCGAGGCATAGCAGGCCACCGCTGACGAGGGCTGCTGCTCCCGAGGTGGCGTCTGCGAAGAGACCACCACGCATGTTGCCGACATCGGGTCCCGCCTGCCCGACGATCTGTTCAGCGGTGCTCACGCGGCCGAGCAATTCGTGCGGGGTGTGCATCTGGACGACGGTGCTCCGGGAGACGACGGAGACGGTGTCAGCGGCGCCGGCTATGACGAGGAAGGCCAAACCCACCCAGGGGTTGGGCGATAGTCCGAACAGCGTCAACGATGTGCCCCAGGCGGCGGATCCGCCGAGCATGATCAGGCCGGGGCGGGGGAACCGTGTGAAGGTTCCGGAAAACAGCGACGCTGCAACGCCACCGACGGCGATGGCGGTGAGGAACAGTCCGAGAGTGCGGGGGTTGCCGCCGAATCGTTCGGCGTTGATCAAGGGGAACAGGCTGATGGGCATCGACAGCACGGTGGTGGCCAGGTCTGTGAGCAGGGCCCCGCGAATGACGGGGGTGCGCGCCAGGAAGGCCAGACCGTCCAGCACTCCGCGCAGGCCGGGCCGCGCGGGCTCGTCCCCAGGGTCCATCTGCGGCAGGCCGAACGCACCGTGGAGCGCGGCGATGAAGGTCAGAGCGTCGATCAGGTAGCAGGCGCCGACTCCCAGGCCGCCCTCGATCAGTCCGCTCAGTGCGGGGCCAAGCAGTATGGCGCCCTGGAAGGCGATCCGTCTCAGCGCCAGCCCTGCGGCCAGTTGGTGCTTGGGCAGGAGGTGCGGAATGAGGGAGCGCGAGGCGGGACCGCTGCCCGCGCCGAAGCAGGACTGGAGCGCGACCAGCCCCAGAACACCGGTGGCAGAAGCGTGCCCGAGGAAGCCCTGGAGCGCGAGGAGAAGCGAACACACGGCTTGTCCGCTGGTCGTGAGCAGGTAGAACTTCCGGCGGTCCACTCGGTCGACGAGCGAGCCGGCGAACAGTCCGAGCGCGGCGAGGGGAATCGCCTGTGCCAGTCCGACGGCACCTGTCCACGTGGTGCTCTTCGTCGTCTGCCAGACCTGGAACATGACGGCGACGAGTGTCATCTGGCTGCCGAAACCGGACAGGGTCTGGCCGGTCCACAACCGCCGGAACGGTGGTGAGGACCGTAGCGGAGCCATGTCGATCAGCGTGCGTTTCAGCCTCATGCGGGATCCTCAGCCAACTTCTCGGCGATCCGGTCGTGGAAGCTCTTTCGCTTAAGAGCCCCCTCGATATCGGTGACGACCTGGGAGAGCGGGTAGGGAACCTCGGCCTCAAGGTCGGCGAGCGCAGCCTCGGTGGCCCGCCATTCCGCCGCCAGGCGGTCGACGACGTGACGAGCCTTGTCGGTGAGTGTCACCTTCTTGGTGCGCGCGTCGTCGCCCACGACAGTCTGGACCCAGCCGGCCTTGCGCATCGCGGCAACCTTCTGACTGAGCGCTGAATGCGTGCGCTGGACCGACTCGGCCAGTTCCGCAATGGTCATGGGGCCGCAGGCGTGGAGCCGGAGCAGCTCCATGACGAAACTGGGCTTGAGCCCGTCGATCTGCTGCTCGGAGTAGACCTGGGCGATGTCGGCGTCCATTGACGCCTGGAGCAGGCGCAGGGGTCGCCAGAGGCTCTGCCGCGTCGGGTCGAATGCATGGGGGTCGGCCATGAGACGCATCGTAACAGTGCTTATATAAGTACTGTTGTTTTTATCCGGAACTGGTTCCAGCATGAATGGCAATGCGCCGAACGTCGCAAGAAGCGTGACCAGATGGTTCCAACAAGCGTGTCCTAGAAGGTCAAGACCACCAGGTCAGCTCGCCACATCGGTTCCAACTATCGTGTCCCGGCTCAACCACGTACGGGATCTTGAGGCCGCGAGCAGCCCGTGGCAGGCTCATGCTGCATGATCGATGAATTCGCGAAGGACAACCTGCACGGGAGACTGCGGCGGGACCGCGAGGCGCTGCTCTGGAAACTCGACGGCTTGTCCGAATACGACGCCCGCCGGCCTCTGACAGCGACCGGGACCAACCTCCTCGGCCTGGTCAAACACGTGGCCACCGTCGAGGCCAGGTACTTCGGCGAGGTCTTCGACCGCCCTTCTCCGGAACCGCTGCCCCGGTGGCAGGACTCCGACGGCAGCGACCTGTGGGCGACCGAGGACGAGACTCGCGATCAGATCATCGGGTTCTACCGGCGCACGTGGGAACACTCGGACGCGACGATCAACGAGCTTCCCCTCGACGCCCCCGGCCACGTGCCGTGGTGGCCGGAGCCCTATGCCAACACGAACCTGTTCGCCATCATGGTCCACGTCCTCGGCGAGTCCATCCGGCATACCGGGCACGCCGACATCCTGCGCGAGGGCCTCGACGGCCGGACCGGGTTGCGCGCCGAACACGAGAAGCAGATCGACGAGGAAGCCCGCGCAGCCTACCGCGCGAAGATCGAGCAAGTCGCCAGGTCGGCCGCACCAATCAAGGCTTAGCTGTCCGCAAGGTGGCGGGAGACCGCTTGTTATGGCGATGCGTCACACCCCGATCACACCCTTGCCAGCGGTCACCACTACCGGACGGCACCTCGCAAAGTAACCCTCGGAATGGCTCGCAAACTACAAGTCGAAACCCAAGGTCGCAGACGGCGGACTCGCAATCTATCCGTTGAGGTCACAGGCCGGCCCGGCCGCCGGTGCTGGCCCGGCCGCTGCCCGCTCCACCGTTTCCTCGCGCGTCGAAACGGACCAGGCTGCGCCGGCCGCGGAACGGAGTTCCGCTCCGGCCGACGGGCGCCACCTCGCCGCGTCCGTTGCGCGGCGGCCGCAGCCGGTCGACACCTTGCCGCAGGAACTGCTCCTGGCTCTGGCGTCTGAGCGCACCTCGTCCTCGCCGCTTGCCCGCGGCCTGGGGGCCCCGAACTCCACCTGGAGCATCGACGGGAGCGACCTGGTGGTGGAGGGCTGGGACAGCACGTCGGACCTGTTAGCCGTCCGCGACCCGAACCGCCGGCTTCTCGGCTGGGGCGAGGCGCTCGGCGACGGCTGGGGCACCTACATCCAGGGCCGCCTGATCATCGACGCCACCGACGGCGACCCCTGGCTCTCCACCGACGCGCCCCTCTCTGTCAGCCTTGGGTGAGACATCCCGCTTTGTCGGGTTAGCCTGAGAGGGCCCGAGTAGGAGTTCCACCCCTGATGACCAGCACCAAT
>NZ_JBIRJC010000100.1:0-7132 GCF_044329365.1 Kitasatospora sp. NPDC017646
CAACATCACCTACCCCCCGGCCAGCACGCCAGTTCGTCGAACGATCACACGAACGAGCGATCCCCAACCATGAATAATGGGACTTAACGTCCTCTCAGGTCCTCGCGGGTCTACCGACTACCCGTGGGGTCGGGCCTCGGGTTCCGCTTGTTCCGTACGCACGTCGACGCCTCCCGGTCCGTGAGTCGCCAGCCGGAGGCCGGCACCTTCGCCAGGAGCACCACCGCGCCCACGGCCTGGGCGCGAGCGTTTCCCTCGCGGTGAGCGGCAACGCGCGGTCCTGCCCTGCCAGGACACGCTGAGGGCCGGCCGAACGGCCAAGCCCGCTCGAATTGCATGCTGCGAGGCCGGGGGAGGTGATCTCCGCGGTCGTGGTGCCCGCGGAGATCACCTCTATGGGCATCCGCGAGAGCATCTACGTGCTGTCCGACGCGCACCCGCCACAGGGCCAGAGGCCCGGGCCCGCCCGAGGGCCGGCCGATCGATGAGCGGGACTCATCGGTCCATGAGCTGGTCGATCTTGTTCGGCCTCTGGGTGGCTGATGAGCTGACGGCATGACAGAAACCTCCGTCCGCGGTGCCCACGGGGTCGACACCGCTCCGCGCCCGCCCCACCGGTGGGCGCCGGTGCTCGCCGTCGGGCTGGTCACCTTCACCCTGGTGTCCTCCGAGATGATGCCGGTCGGCCTGCTGCCGCCGATGTCGCACGACCTCGGGGTGACCGACGGGTGCACCGGACTCTCGCTGACCATCACCGGCCTGATCGCGGCCGCCCTGTCCCTCTTCGCCCCCGCCCTGGTCGGCCGGCGCGACCGCCGGACGGTCCTGGTGGGCTTCCTGCTGCTGCTCGCCCTGGCCAACGCGCTCTGCGCCGCCGCCCCGGACTTCACGGTGTTCGCGGCCGGCCGGGTCCTGCTCGGCGGTGCGCTGGGCGTCGCCTGGGGCCTGGTGCCGGGCCTCGGTCCGCGGTTGGCCGACGGCCCCCGGCTCGCGCTCGCGATGACGCTGATCTTCTCCGGGGTGTCCATCGCCTCGGTGATCGGCGTCCCGCTGGGCACCTACCTGGCCGCGCTGGTCGACTGGCGGGCCGCGTTCTGGATGCTGGCCGCGCTCGGCGTGGTCTGCGCCGCGGTGCTGGCCCGGACCCTGCCCCCACTGCCGGCGGTCGGACGTGTCCGCGCGGCCGGCCCGTTCGGTGCCCTGCGCCACCGGGGCGTGGCCACCGGGATCGCCGTCACCGCCCTGGTGGTGCTCGGCCACTTCACCGGCTATACCTATGTCCGCCCGGCACTGGAAGGCGCTGCGGGCGGCGGGCACGGCGCGGGCCTGACCGGCGGGGCCGTCGCCGGCTGCCTGCTGGTGTACGGACTCGCGGGCACGCTGGGAAACTTCACCGTCGGTCCACTCTCCGGCAGCCGCCCCCGGGCCGCCCTGCTGCTCGCCCTCGCCGGGATCGCGCTCGCCGCCCTGCTGCTGCCACGCGCCACCGGCGCCCTGGTCACCGTGCTCCCGGTGCTGGTCCTCTGGGGCTTCTCGTACGGCGGGGTGTCGGTCGCCACCCAGGCCTGGGTACGGATCGCGGCTCCGGCCGAGGCCGAGGCCACGGCGGCGTGCTGGGCCTGCGTGTTCAACGCCTGCATCGCGCTCGGTTCGCTGGTCGGTGGGCTGGTGGTGGACCGCGCCGGGACGGACGCGGTGCTGCTGACGGCGGCGGGAACGGTGACGGCCGGACTGCTGCTCACCGCCCTGTCCCGGCCCCGGCGCTGACGGGTACTCGGTCGACGTTCCGGTCCAGCAGCTCCACAAGACCGGCGGTCGACGGGTGCGGACGGCGGCCGTCCTGCACCACCTCCAGCGTGCTCGCCGCCAGCTCCGGCACCGGCAGGAAGCGCAGGTCCGGCCGGTGCAGGTAGGTGGTGCTGCGCTCGCACAGCAGCAGCCCCCGGCCGGTGGCGGCGGCGATCGTCAGGCCCTCCTGGACGGTCGCCGCCCCCGCCGGGTAGTGGAGCTCCCGGCCGCTCGGTGTCCGCCGGGGCGCGTTCGCGCGCCGCCAGTACTCGGGCGCCGGGCCGCGCGGCTCGACCAGCGGCAGTCCGGCCAGCTCCTCGGCGCTCACCCCGGCCGGCCCGCCCAACGGCCGGCCGGCGGGGACAGCGACGTACACCTGCTGCCGGGAGAACCGCAAGAGCACCTCCAGCTCCGGCTCCCGGCACGGCGCCAGCACGATCGCCAGGTCCACCTCACCCCGGGCCAGGTGCGAGAACGGGTCCGCCCAGGGGAGTTCGACCAGCTGCACCGCCCCCTCCGGCAGGCCCGCGATGGTCCGGGCCACCGGCTCGTACACCGCGCACTGGAAGCCCAGCCGCAGCGGCGCCGCCGTCGCGGCCCGGGCCCGCGCCGTCCGGTAACCCTCCCGCAACTGCTCGAAGGCGGGAACCACCTGCTCGGCCAGCCCCCGCCCCAGCTCGGTGAGCTCCACCCGGCGGCTGGTCCGGTGGAACAGCTCGGCCCCCACCCTCCGCTCCAGCCGCTTGACCAGCTGGGAGACCCGGCCCTGCGAGACGCCCAACCGCTCCGCCGTCCGGCCGAAGTGCAGCAGGTGGACCAGCACCGAGAAGCACTCCAGCTCCTGCAACGGCAGCTCGGCGAGCGCAGGCGCGGGGGCGGGGACGTCCATCCGGGCAGTCTACGACGGGGCCCGGCCGCCGCCCGAGGGAGCAGCCGGGGTGGCCGCTTGCGGCCGACCACGCGGGAACCCTGCGAGGGAAGGAGCAGTTGACGGTACGCCTGACCGCCGCCGAGCAGGCGGAGCCGTTCGGCAGCGCCGCCACGCGGGTCTCCGCACGTGTCCCCGAGCCGCCTCCTCCGGTGGCCGCCCCGCCCCCGGCCGCCGGCTCCGCTCAGTACGGGCGTCGGTGGGGTCGATGGGGAGCTGGGCGACGCGGGCGTGCCCGGGGCGGCTCATCTCCCACTCGGCGGCGGCCGCCACGTCCTCGCCGAGCAGCGGATGGTAGGGCCAGTCGGTGACCTGGTGGACGCGCGGGGTCGCGGCCCCGGCGAGGACCGAGGCGAACTCGGTGTTGGTGGCGCCGGAGGAGATCAGGCAGATCCGGCAGCCGTCGGCCGACCGGTCCTCCTCGGCGAGCGAACGGACGAAGCCGGCCAGTCCGTGCTTGGTCGCGGCGTAGGCCGCGTAGCCGGGCGAGGGCCGGGTGCCGAACAGGGAACCGACCAGCACCAGGTCCCCGTCGGTGGCGTCCAGTTCGGGTAGCAGCCGACGCGTGAGGATCATCGGGGCGAGCAGGTTGACCCGCAGCTGGGACTCCCACGCCGCGCAGTCGGCCTCCCGTACCGGGCCGTGGCCGCGGCCGTGCCCGGCCGCCAGGACCTCGCCGGCGAGCGGGCCGGGCAGGGCGGCCAGGACGTCCGTCAGCGCGTCGGACAGCTCGTCCGTGCGCTCCGCACGCCGCCCGGCGGCCGCCGGTCACACCCCCGCCCAGCGGCGAAGTGTGGCGGTGGCGGTCGCCGCGTCGGCGGCGGGGAGCTGGGCGATGCGGGTGGAGTGCGTCCCGCCCGGCACCTGGAACACGTACGAGTCCTGGGAGCCGTTCCCGAGTCGGAAGGGTTCGGCGACGGACGGGTCGGCCGCGCCGTTGACGAACATCAGGTGCTCGCCGCGGGTGCGGACCCACCGGTCGACGCCGCGCATCGCCTGCGGCCGGTAGTGCATCGGGATGTCGCGGGGGACGAAGGTGCGCGGCTCGGTGGCGCCGGGGTAGCGGATCAGGTCGCTCAGGTGATCCGTGTCGACCGGGAAGTAGCCGAGCTCGGTGCCCAGTTGGTAGAAGTACGGGATGAACTCGTTGGCCACCGAGTCGGCATAGACCGGCAGTTGGGCGACCTGGGAGAGCCATTCGTACAGGGCGTCGTCGGAGGCGTCCGGAGTGGGCACCGCCGGGCAGGCGGCCTGGCCGCGGCCCTGCCAGAACATGAAAGGCGCGCGCAGGACGGCGATCTCGAAGGCCTTGTCGGCGCTGCCGACCAGCCGGAAGCCGTCCCCCCGGGAGTCGGCCCACGCCTGGTAGCGGGCGACCAGGGTGGCGCGGCGCTCAAGCAGGGCGCGCTGCGTGGCCTGCAGGGCGCCTCGGCATTCGGGGGTGCCGACCGTGCGCAGGAAATCCAGGTAGGCGGAGTCCTCGCGGTCGTCGACGTTGTTCGGCGCCGAGTAGGCGATGGAGCCGGCCACGTCCTGGGGGTAGAACCGGCGGTGGTAGACGGTGGTCATGCCGCCCTTGCTGCCGCCGGTGGAGATCCACGGCGCCCGGTAGACCGCGTGCAGGGCCTCGATCACGTGGTGGTGGTCGGCGGCGGCCTGCCAGATGTCGAGATCGTTCCAGTCGGCGCGCTCGGGCCGGGAGGTGCCGAAGAACCGCTGCTCGGTGCTCACCTGGTTGCCGTCCACCAGCTCGGCCGGCTCCGAGCGGTACTGGCCGGTGGAGACGGCGTAGCCGCTGGTGTAGAGCACGGTCGGGCGGTCGGTGCCCCGGTGTAGGAGCGTGAGCCGCTGCTCGAAGCCACCCCGCTCGGGGTGGCGGTGGTCGGCGGGCTGGTGAAGCGTCAGCACGAAGAAGCGGAACCCCGGCGCGGCCGGCTTCTCCTCTATGATCCGCAGGCCCGGCACCGCCTCGATGGCCGCCCGGATATCGGCAGGTGCGACCGGTCCGGGCTCGGCTGCCACGGCGGGCACCGCCGCCGTTCCGGCCAGCAGCGCCACCGCCGCGGCCTGGGCCACCAGCCTCCCGATTCGCCTGCGCAACATGGGTCCTCCTCCCCGGTCGTTGTCGATCACCAGTCAACCCCGTCCCGCTACCTGCGCGGATCCCGCTGTGAGGGGATTACGCCTCCCTCTCGGGAGGGAGAAACGCGCCCCGCTCTCGGAGGCCGGTTCACACTGCCGAACCCTTCATCCGAGGAGTGCGGTCGCCACGTGCCGTGACCGCGAGCGTCACGGCTGTGGCCGCGGCGAGGGCCGCCCATGCCGGGGCGAAGCTGTGGGCGGTGTCGCGGAGCAGCCCGAGGGCGGGCGGGACGCGGATGACGGCCAGCTGATTGACGGCCATGACCAGCCCGAGGGCGAAGCCGGTACGGCCCGGCGGGGCGGACTCCGCCGGGTGAGCGACCCAGGGACCGTACCAGCCGATCCCGAAGAAGCCGAGCCAGGCGAACAGGAGGGCGGCCACCGCGATGGGTGGCCGCCGGTAGAGGGCCGTGAAGAGCCCGGCTCCCAGGAGCGCGACCACTCCACCGACCACCAGCGCGGTCCGCCACCCGTACCTCGTGGCCACCGTCGGCAGGACGGCGGCGGCGACCGCCCCGCCCAGCGGCAGTCCGGCCTGGCGAACGCCCATCGCGAGACCGCGCTGCGCGGGGTGGAACCAGGCCGCCACCGACTTGCTGCCGCCGGGCTGCGCGGTGCTGTACCCCGCCCCGACGACCAGCAGCACGAGCAGCAGCGGGGCGTACCCCTGCGCCAGGCTCCCCAGGAGTAGACCTGCGGCCACCACGGCGGCACCGATGCCGACGACCCAGCGCTCGTGGTACCGGTCCAGCAGCTCGCCGGCCACCAACAAGCCCACCAGCGGGACCAGTTGGGAGGCCGACAGGAGTAGTCCGAGCTGCGCCGTGCTGAGGTCCGGCGCGCGTTGCAGGGGGACGGCCATCGCCCCGATGCCCTGCACGAAGAAGCAGGAGGCCGCCTGGGTGAAGGTGGCGATGCCGAGGACCACCCAGCGGTACCGGAGCGGATCGGCCACGCCCCCAAGGCCGTTCCGCACCTCGGTCGAGGTGCGGCCGCGCGGGGCGCCACCGTCCGTGGCCCGGTCGGCCACGCGGGGATCGGTCGGAGTGAGCTCGTTCACGGACACCGGTCCGGGACCGGGAAGTAGTGGTCCGCGAAGCCGAGTTCGCGGCGGAGCGGCTCTCCCTCGGCGGATGCCAGCGGGTCGACCCGGTCGGTGCCCCGCTCGCGAAACCAGGCCAGCAGGTCCCGCAGGATCACGAGGCCGAGACCGTGACCGTGCCGGCGGTACTCCGGGTCGGTGGCGATCCCGACGACCAGCCCGACCCGGCCGGTGGGCAAGTACGGGCCGGGGAGCCGTTGTTCGATGCTGCCTATGCCGTAGGCCGCGAGGGTGTTCCGACCGTCGACGACGAGGACCCGTGCGTCGTCCGCCGCGATCCGCCCCCGCACCACCCCGGCCAGGGCGTCCCGCCAGGCCTGATCGCCGGAAGGGTGGTTGCCGCCGTGTCCGCCGCGGCCTCCGAACGACAGCGTGCGCAGCCGGACGACTTCCGCGATGTCATCAACTGTGGCGGGTCGCACGTTCAGTCGCGGGTCCGATGGTGCGCCGGTCCGTGCGCGGCTCGACAGGGCGGTGGGGGCATGCGCCCGTAGGACGGTGTGATGACTCATGCCGTCCAGCCTGATGTAATGGCCTTATGCACCTCAGCCCTTACGGCGAGGACGCCGTGAAGCTCGCCGTGGATCTGTCCAACCAGCGCCCGGCAACCGTCCAGGAGTTGTCAGACCGCTGCCGTGCGGCCGGGCTGGTGGTCGACGGACCGGTCCCACAGGCGGACCTGGCGCGCACCCTCGCCCTGCTGGACACCTGGGAGGGGGTGGTCGACGCGGCGGACGGGCGCGAGCGGGCCGAGCTGCTCAACCAGATGCTGGCCGCCGGCGCCTCCCACCCCCGCCTGACCGACCACTCGGACGGCGGCTGGCACCTCCACTACCGAGACGACCACCAGCCGCTCGCCGCCGTGCTGTCCTCGCTGATCTCCGTCGGCACCGCCTTCCACCTGGTGGGGCGCGGCATGCACCGACTCGGTCGGTGCGCCGTCGCCGAGTGCACCACGATCTACGCCGACACCACGCGAACCGGCCGCCAGCGTGACATTCCCCTCGTAGCGTGGAGTCGTGACCAGAGGGGAAGTTGAGGGTCATGGCGGGGAAGAGGCGCTCGTACGACGCGGACTTCCGCGCGGGGGCGGTACGGATCGTGACGGAGACCGGGAAGTCGGCCGCGGAGGTCGCGCGGGACTTGGGCGTGCACGAGAGCACGCTGCAGAA
>NZ_JBIRJC010000101.1:0-7113 GCF_044329365.1 Kitasatospora sp. NPDC017646
CGTCGAGTACGAAGCCGCGTACTACAGCCAACAACAACCAAACCTGCAGGTCACAGCCACAACCTAGAGTCTCTACAGAACCCGCAGCGATTCACCCGCCCGTCCAGGGTGGTGAGGGTCTTGGCGACGCCGGACCAGGTTTCGGCCGCCTGCGTGACCGCGTCCGGACGGGCTTCGTATAACTGCTTGAAGGACACCATGTGCCCGGTTCCCCCTTAGTGAACTGCCGTGCCGAACAGCTGGGCGTTCTTGTCCTCGTTGGCCGTGTACGTCTGCTGAGTGGTGTCGAGGTTGGTGGCGATCCCGTCGATCCGGTCGTGCAGGGCTGTGCACTGCTTCAGCCACCGTTCGGTGCAGCTGGTGAGCGCGCTGCTGAAGGCGAAACCGCGGGTACCCGCCGACGCGGCGCTCACGTGGTCACTGAGGCCCAGCGTGAGGGGCCCGCTGTTTCCGTTGGCCTGGTTGAGGTCGGTGGCGATCTGCCGGGCTATCCCGGCCGAGGCGGCGAGTTCGTGCGGTGTGTCCAGTTGAGTGGTCGCCATGCCGGGGGGAGCGGCGTTCCAGGGCGCTGTGTCGCCGCTCTTGGCGGGGTTGGCGTACGGCGAGGTGCTCGGCGGCGTGCCGGGTATCGATGCCGCTGCCGGGGCGACCGGGCCGGTGGTGAAGTCGGGTTTTCCCATGGGTATGTAGTTCTCCCTCCCTCTGTGTGGGGGCAGTTTGCTCTGCGACACGCTGACCGTGTCGTGCCCCACTGTGAGAAATTGTCAAGACCTGTGGATTGATCTACTCACCCCGGGACTTCGCGAGGTAGAGCAGGGCGTGCGACCGTCCGGGCCAGGTGTCGTCGGGTTGGCCGACGTGGACTTGGCTGACGATCTGTGAGTGTTGTTCGGGCCCACCGCTGAGGAACGTCTCAAGTTCGAAGGCAACGTCCTCGATGTCCTCTTGGATCTCGGCGGTGCGAGTGGCGATGGCGAAGTGGAGAACGATGACGTCCGACCCGGCCTCGACGGCGATGCCGAGCGTGTCTGGTCCGATGACGCCCAGCGTGGCCTGCCCGGTCTGGAGCACGAGGTAGTTGCGGCGAAGTAACGCGCGTTCCTCGGCTGCAGTGAGGTTCGGGTTGTAGGACTGCCGGGCGGGTGATCCACGTTAGAAGGGTATCCGCTCACCTGAACAGGCGTCTGGTCGTCGTACGGCTTGCGGCTCGTCGCTCCGCCTCCTCCAGGCCACTGGCGGTCGTACCCACGGGGCCAGACGTTCCCCGGCCGCCAGATTCCCGCGCCAGTACCGGAAGACGATCCCCTGGACGACTTCAAGCTGCCCGGCTGCGATCAGCCCGGAGGCGGGCTCTGACCCGAATCCGCAGGTAGTGGCGGCGGTGGGTAGCTGATACGACGACAGGTGCACTTCGCGAGTGAGAAGATCGGGGTTCCTACACCTTGACCAGCTCAAACGTGAAAGTGCACCTGTCGAGTGAAGACGATATCGCGTCGCCGTACCGCCTCCCGCACCCCCGGCAGGCGCTGGACCAGACTGCATGCCGCGGTGGGTGTGCCGGACGGGGCGCTGACGGAGAACGGCGGCCTGCTGCTGGTGGCCGACCTGGACCGGGCGCTGGGCGTCACCGCCGCGCTGGACGCGGGGATCGGGCCGGTCAAGGAGCGCGACCGGGGCCTGTCGGGCGGGGAGTTCGCGCTGGCGACGGCGGTGGTGCAACTGACCGGCGAGGACCACCTGGTCGGCTTCGACCGCCTGCGTGCGGACCGGGTCGGTGAAGGTCTGCTGCCCGCGCCGGTCCCTGCCGCGACGACGGCCGCCACGCTCGCGGCCCGCTTCTAACAGGCCCAGCGCGAGGGTATCGAGCGGGCTTCGGCCCAGGTCAGCGCCCGCGCGCTGGCCGCGCTACCGGTCGGCGAGCGGGCGAGGATCTTGTCCGGACCGATCACGATCGACCTGGACGCGAAGGACATCGAGGTGTTCTCCACCCGCAAGGAGCAGGTCGTACGCTCCTACAAGGGCGAGGTCTCGGGGCGGGTGCACGCCGTGCACTGGGCCCAGGCCGGCACGGTGCTGGTCGCGGATCTGCTCGACGGTCGCTCGGACGGCCGCACCGTTTCCACGGCGCAGATCAGCCGGGCGGTGGACGCCGTGCGCGCCGCCGGAGCCGGCGGGCAGATCCTGTTCCAGGGCGATTCCGGCTACTACGCGGGCAAGGTCGCGGAGAAGATCGCGGCCCGCCAGGCGTTGTTCCGGCTCGGCGTGCCCCGCAGTCGGCCGTTGTGGCGGGCGGTCGCCGCCGTGCACGAGGACGACTGGATCGACGCCGTGGACTACCCGAACGCGCAGGTCGCCATGCTCGACTACGTGCCCGCGGGCTGGCCCGAGGGCACGGGCGTGATGGCACACCGGGTGCGCTACGACGCCGCCGTCCTGTCGGCGGACCCGCGCTCGCGCCGCTCGCGGACCGTTGGCAAGGACCAGCTCGCCCTGGTCCTGGACGGTCTGGAGGAACAGGCCTACGCCTACTCGTTCATCGCGACCAACCGGGCTCTGGACCTGGACGAGGAGACCGCGGCGGCGGAGTGGGAGTTCCGCCGCCGCACCCGGATCGAGGAACTGTTCCACGACGCCGCCCACGGAGCCGGGCTGAACCATCTGCCCTCCGCCTCCCACCAGGTCAACGCGATGTGGATGTGGGGCGCGCTGCTGGCCTACAACCTGTCCGCGTGGCTGCAGATGCTCGCCCCGCTCAGCGTCGCGAGGCGCCGCATCGCCACCGTGCGTCGCCTGCTCATCCGCCGGGCTGCCCGCTGGACGGCCACTGCCCGCCGCCACGAACTGCACTTCACCGCGCAAGCGGGCGAGCTGATCGCCCAGACACTGGCCCGGATCCGGGCGCACCGCCACCTCCTGCCCACCTGACCGACCGCCCCGGCCCGAGCCGGCCGCAACTGCCCTGGAAAGCCGCCCACCCGGCACGACAGCCGGGCCCCCGGCCTACCCGCAAGCCCCGTACCCCGGCCGACGAGTCACCCCAAAGAACAACTGACGGACCATCGACCACTACCTGCGGATTCGGGTCTGAGCAGGTTCGGTATGACGAAGGTCCCGGCAACCTGATGCTGCGTGCTGACGGCGTCGTGGGTGTCCGCTGCCCGGTGGCCCGGCGGCCCCGCTGCGCGGCGGCGTGCCGGGCGTGGGGGGCGGGGGAGGTGGGTATCCGATCTTCCCGGGCGGTACGGGCCCTGGGAGACGGTGATCAGGTTCGGCCCTGTGGGTATCCGGTCGGAGCGGGTGGGTTTCGGCCGGCGGCGGGTCCTACCGGTGCACGGGCGGCGAGGGCTGCGGGAGACGGCGGACGAATTCCAGCAGTAGGGTGCAGAACGCGGCGGGCTGTTCCAGTGGCGCGAGATGTCCGGCGCCGGGGATGACGGTGGTCCGACCCGCATCGAGGTCGTGGGCCAGGTTCTCGGCGCCCTGGTGAAAGTCGGGCATGTCGTGCTCGCCGACGCCGATCAGAGCGGGCACGCCCCTGAGTGTGCTCAGCGCCGCCGGGCCGGTGCCGAGGGGGTCCGGCGCCTGTGGCGGTTCGCCATGGGTGAGCTGGTCGGTCAGCTGGCGGTGGAGCATGCGGGCGGCGTGGATGAGTACCTCCTCGGAGGCCCCGGCCGAGGTCCACGCCTTGACGCCGGCCTTCACCGCGGCGTCCAGGTCGTCGGCGGCCAGCGCCGTCCGTTCGGCCTCCCAGGCGGCGTCCAGACGTGGGGAGGCGGTCTGGTCGTGGGGCCGGTACCCGACCAGTACCAGGCCTTCCACCCGCTGGGGTGCCGTGACGGCGGCCTGGAGTGCCACCAGGGCGCCCAGTGAGTTCCCGGCGAGGACGAAGCGGTCGGCCCCCAGGTGGTCGAGCGTGTCGAGCACGTCCGACCAGGGGGCCACCGTGCGGCGGTCGGGCACGGTCGCGTCGCCGTGGCCGGGCAGGTCGAGGGCGATGGCCCGCACGCCCGCCTCTGCGAGCAGCGGGAGGTGGGCATCCCACATGGTGCGGTCGGTGGGCCGGGCGTGCAGCAGGACGACGGGCCGTCCCCGGCCTGCCTCGGTGGAGGGAAGCAGCATTGCTTGAGTCCTTCTTCGGTGCATGGGGTGGGAAGGGCCGGCCGTTGTGGAGGGCAGCGACAGGCCCGCGGGGCGGATCAAGTGGCGTGGGTGAGTTCGCCGAGTTCCGTGTCGGTCAGGCGCAGTGTCGCCGCAGCCAGGTTCTCCTCCAGGTGCGCGACCTTGGAGGTGCCGGGGATGGGCAGCACGACCTCGGAGCGGGCGAGCAGCCAGGCCAGCGCCACCTGGGACGGCCGGACACCGTGGGCGGTCGCGATCCGGTCGACCGGCCCGCCGGGGCGGGCGAGCTCGCCCGCGGCCACCGGCGCCCAGGGGATGAAGCCGATGCCGTGGCGGGTGCAGTAGTCCAGGACGTCGGCGGAGGTGCGGTCGGTCAGGTTGTAGCGGTTCTGGACGGTGGCGATTTCCGCGATCGTGCGCGCGTGCTCGATCTGGTCGACGGTGACCTGGGACAGGCCGATCGCGACGATCTTGCCCTCGTCCTGGAGCCGTTTCAGCTCACCGACCTGGTCCTCCAGCGGGACCTCGGGATCGACGCGGTGCAGCTGGAACAGGTCGATGTGATCCAGGCCGAGTCGGCGAAGGCTCATCAGGGCCTGCTGGCGCAGGTACTGCGGGCGCCCGACCGGCGGCCACGCCCGGGGGCCCAGGCGCACCAGCCCGTCGCGGGTCCTGATCGTGTCCGGGCCGTTGCGGGTCAGCCCGGCTTTCGTCGCGACCAGCACATCCTCGGGGTAGGGGTGGATCGCCTCCCGGATGATCTCCTCGCTGACGTGCGGGCCGTAGGAGTCCGCCGTGTCGATCAGCTGCACGCCGAGTTCGACGGCCCGGCGCACCACGCGGACGCACTCGTCGCGGTCGTCGGGCTCGCCCCACACACCGAGCCCGGTCAGGCGCATGGCGCCGAAGCCGAGACGGTTGACATCCTTGCCGGCGATCTTGAAGGTGCCGGCGGTGCCGGACGGGGTAGCGGTCATGACCGGATGTCTTCTTCCTCTGCGAGGGTGTCCCGAACGGTGGGAGCCGAGCCCTGCTCGGCCAGTCGGCGGAGCTGGAGCAGGGCCTGAGCACTGGCGCTACCGGGTTCCGCACTGTAGACGGACAGGTGCTGGCCCGCAGCGCTGGTGACGGCCAGCGCCTCGAAATGCAGCCGGATCTCGCCCACCCGGGGGTGCCGGAAGTGCTTGTCCTCATGTGTGCGGGGACGGACCTCGTAACGCGCCCACAGGCCGGCGAAGGCGGGGCTGCGCACGCCGAGCTCGCCGACGATCCGCTCGATCCGCTCGTCCTCGGGGAACTGCGAGGAGGACGCCCGCAAGCTGCCGACCGCGGTGTGCGCCGCCTTGTCCCAGTCGACATAGAACTCCCGTGCGAACGGGTCGAGGAAGATCATCCGCAGTAGGTTGTCGTACCGGGCGAACCCGCGGTACAGCTCGCGCGCCATCAGGTTGGCGGCCAGGACGTCCTGCGCCGCGCCGACCACGAAGGCCGGCACGTCGCGCATACCGTCCATCAGCCGCGACAGCTCCGGGGCTACAGCAGGTGCCGCGGCCGCCGTGGCGAAGACCGGCAGGCCGAGCCGGAACAGGTGACCCGCCGCGGCACCGTCCAGCCGCAGTGCCGCAGCGATCGCCCGGAGCACCTGCTCGGACGGGTTCCGCTCACGACCCTGCTCCAGACGGATGTAGTAGTCCGTGCTCACCCCGGCCAGCAGTGCCACCTCGTCCCGCCGCAGTCCCGGCACCCGCCGGTCCCCGCCGTCGAGCAGCCCGACGTCCCGCGGCGTGATCATCGCGCGGCGAGCACGCAGGTACGCACCGAGCTCGTTGTTGCTTTCCATGCCCGCCACGCTAGATCCACTCCATGGGTCGGGGCGTGGGTGCGGTGCACCCACCCGAGGGTGCGGCTACCCGGCATCCCCATGGAAGCTCCCGATGGGCGCTGTCCCGTTGACCGATCGGTGAGATGATCTTCGGGTTGATCGCGACTGGGAGGGGCCTGTCGTGGAGAGCGCTTCGCCGTCGTACAGGGGCCACCGATACCCAGTGGAGATCATCTCGCACACGGTGTGGTTGTACTTCCGCTTCCCGCTCAGCTTTCGCGAGGTCGAGGAGCTGATGCTCCAACGCGGTGTCATCGTCTCCCACGAGACGATCCGACGCTGGTGCCTGAAGTTCGGCAAGGCCTATGCGGACGGGCTGCGCCGCCGCCGGCCGCGCTCCGGTGACAAGTGGCATCTCGACGAGGTCTTCGTCAAGATCAACGGTGAGCGGCGGTACCTGTGGCGGGCCGTAGACCAGCACGGCGACGTCCTGGACATCCTGGTTCAGTCGAAGCGGGACGCGAGGGCCGCCAAGCGGTTCCTGGCCAGGCTCATGAAGAAGCAGCGCCGTGTGCCGCAGGTGCTGGTCACCGACGAGCTCAAGAGCTACGCCGTCGCCCACCGCGAACTCATGGCCTCGGTCGAGCACCGCTGTCACAAGGGCCTGAACAACCGGGCCGAGAACTCCCATCAGCCCACCCGGCAGCGCGAACGCGCGATGAAGTACTTCCGCTCACCCGGCGCCGCCCAACGGTTCCTGTCCGCGTTCAGCGGCATCTCACGCCACTTCCGCCCCCGACGCCATCTTCTGACCGCCGCTCAGCAGCGCCTCGAGATGACCCTCCGCTTCACCATCTGGGACCACGTCACCGAGACCATCGGCCTGCCGACCGCAGCCTGACCCAGGCGCCCCACGCACCCCGGCACACCCTCGGCCGGACACACGCGCATCAACGTGACAGCGTCCTGTTTCGATCTCGACAACCGACGCCGAAACCCTGCCGCCCCACCCCGCACACCATGCTGGCACAGCGAAAAGTCATACGCCGCAAGCGGATTGCGGATGCCTTCTCAGACTCACTGGCCCTGGCCGGCGCTTCCCATCGGGCCGATCTTCACCGGGGATCCGTTGGTGTCCGTGGCGGGCAGCGAGCCGGCGCCCGGCCAGGGCA
>NZ_JBIRJC010000102.1:0-7087 GCF_044329365.1 Kitasatospora sp. NPDC017646
GTTACTGCATTAAGTGACATCGAAACCGGACGCACGGGTTGGAGTCCGGGATAAGCCTGGCGGGTGCCCGTCTATTGGCCAGGCGGTGTCCGGCATGGAGGCGGCGCGAGCCTGGTCTGCTGCTCTTGCACGGAACGTGGGAAGGCACGCTTCGACACTGCCGCCCGGGAGGGAGGCGAGAGGGAGCTCCACAAGCGGCTGAACCGCCGAGCAGGTGCGCGACGCCCTGGTGGAGACCGTGCGGACCCTGCCCGCTCACCTGGTGCGCTCGTTGACCTGGGACCAGGGCTCCGAGATGGCCGAACACGGCCTGTTCACCCTGGCCACCGACATCCCGGTCTACTTCTGCGACCCGGCCAGTCCCTGGCAGCGCGGCTCCAACGAGAACACCAACGGCCTGCTGCGGCAGTACTTCCCCAAGGGCACCGACCTCTCGATCCACAGCCCCGAGCACCTGGCCGCCGTCGCCGCCGAACTCAACGGCCGCCCACGCAAAACGCTCGGCTGGGAAACCCCAGCCGAGCGTCTGCATAAACTCATCGCGGCCTAGACAACCGACTACGTGTTGCGACGACCACTAGAAACCGCCCCGTGGCCGGACAGCCCCTCGACTGTGATCTCAGTGGTTGGTCACTCTGTTGGTGTGGTCGAGCGGGTCATCTGTGCTGCAGGTCTCGGGCGGGGGTTCACCAGTGCCAGGGGCCGCCGCGGTGCGCGGTGAAGCATTCGTTGCTGCCGTCGCCCGAGGCCGCGGCGTAGTTGGGGCTGCCCGAGTACTCGGCGCGCCAGCAGTAGGTGCCGGCGGCGGTCGGCCGGAACCTCGGGGAGGTGGCGGTGGCGGTGGTCGCCGAGGTGGCGGTCAGCGGGACCGGGCCGCCGACCTGGGTGCCGCCGCTCGGGCAGCTGGTCACGGCCGGTCCGCAGACGAAGAACGTCACCGTCGCCCCGCCGGCCGCCGGGTTGCCGCCCTGGCCGTTGCCGCTGATGGTGGCGTGGTCGGTGACCGGCCGTCGGAGCGGGACGGAGGTCTGCGAGGGAGTGGTGGTGACGTTCGGGGCGGCGGGGAAGCTGATGGTGACCGCGGGCGTGCCGGTCGGGTTGGCCACGGTGGAGAAGTTGGTCGCGTTCGCGGTGATGAAGCTCGACCCGCCGCCACCACCGGCACCGGTGTTGTTTCCGGTGCCGCCACCGCCGCCGCCCCAGAAGCCGGCGCCGCCACCGCCGCCGCCGGACGGGAAGCCGAAGTTTCCGCCGTTGCCGCCGATGCCCGGACTTCCGTTGCCTCCGGGGGTTCCGCCGCCGCTGCTGCCGCCGCCGGTTCCGCCGCTGGTGCACGTTCCTCCGGTGCCGCCACCGGCACCACCGACGCCGATGGCGTCGCCGCCGGGGTTGCAGTTGGCGGGGCCGGTGCCGCCGTCGGCGCCGGGCCTGAGCGGCAGGTTGGTGCCGCCGCCACCGCCGCCGCCGCCACCGGCCACGACCAGGCGCGGGTCCGTCAGGGGGTCACCGGTCAGCACGCAGCTGACGGAGGACGCCGAGCAGGTGCGGATGTCCGAGGCGCCGCCGCCCGCGCCACCGCGGGCGCTGCCGCCGAGGCCGCCGCCCGTCCCGACCTCGACGAACAGGGTGCTGCCGGGCGTGACAGGGAGGTCCGCGGTGACCCTCGCCCCGGCGCCGCCGACGCTGTCGGTGTCGGTGCCCTTGGCGCCGTCGACGACCACGTGGATGCGGGTCACCCCGGCGGGAACGGTGAAGCTGTCCTCGCCCACCGACGTGTAGGTACAAGTGGGGGGCGAGGTGGTGAAGCTTCCGCCGTTGCACGGCGGACCGGCCGCGTACGCCGTCTGAACGGGGACCCCCACCGTGGCGAGCGCCACGCTCGCGCTCACCGCCAAGGCACGCGACCACCGGGGTCGTACGAGCAGTGCCCGGCCGATTCGGCCGAGCTCTCTCCGCTCGGCATCCACCACCTGACGCATCGATCCTCCTGAGGAGTACGGCTCTTTTCACAGCCGAGAGACCCGATCCGACCACGCACGTTGCGACCGCGAGCGGCAGACGAAGGCGCTGCCTCGCTGCCACCTCTCCTGGGCCCCATGCCACGCGGGCCCCGTGTGTGCCGCTCGGTTCCGTGAAGCCGCCGACCGGCGACTCTCAGCCAGCTAACCAATGAGACGCACCGGCTTCGGACCAGCTGAGACCGAACCGCGGGAAAGTCAACCTGATTGGAGGCCGAGCACGTGCTGCCCGGGCGCCGCTCGTTGTTCGCGGACCTGGTTTGCGCGATGCGGCGCGAAGGTGCCAGTGCTCCTGCTCCACTGTGACTTCGCGATCCTGCGCACCCTGCTCGACGTGGATCGCAGGGTGGGTGAGCGTGGCAGCTTTGGCCGAGGCTGCCGCCCGGCCGCTGACGCCGGCCCGCCGCTCCAAAGGGGCAGCGCGGGCCTTTCGGTCGGAGTCCCGCGCTGTCGTCGCTGTCGTGGTGGGCCGGGTGCGGGTGTCCTCAGCTGTGGTGGTCGCAGTGCGGCCGGCCGTCGTGGTCGCAGTGGTGCCAGTGACCGGGGGGGTGATGGTGGTGGGGTCGGTGGAGGTGGCGGTTCCGTTGCCGCCTCCGCTGACGGTGGCGGTGTTGGTGAGAGTGCCGGTGGCGGTGCGCGAGACGCGGACCCACAGGGTGATGGGCGGGTAGGTGCTGCCGAGGTTGAGGACGTCGCTGCGGGTGCAGGTGAGGGTGGATCTCACGCAGTTCCATCCGGAGCCGACGAGGCGGACGGCAGTGAGTCCCGCCGGGAGGGTGTCCTGGACCCTGACGATGGTGCCGTCGGTCGGGGCGGTCCCGTTGTTGCCGACGGTGATGGTGTAGGTGCCCTGCCGGCCTGGGACGAAGGTTGCGGTGTGGGTCTTGGTGATGGTCAGGGAAGGTCTGCTGGCAGGGGTGATCGCGCCCTGCTGCGGGCTGTTGCCCACGGGGACAGTGGTGGTGACCGCGTTGGTGGTCATATCGATCACATCGACGGCTCTGGGGCCCCCGGGAGCGGCGACGTAGGCGTGTGTGCCGTCGAGGGCGATCGCCACGCCGACAGTGGCGCCGTTGGTGGCCACGGTCCCGGAGACCGTGGTCGTGGTGGTGTCGATCACGTCCACCGGGCCGTCCGTGCCGACGTAGGCGCGCGTGCCGTCAGGGGTGATCGCGATTCCGGACGGTGCGACGTCGACCTGGATGTTGGTGGTGACCGCGTTGGTGGCGGTATTGATCACCGACAGGTTGTCCGAGCCCTCGTTGGTGACGTAGGCGTGTCGGCCGTCCGGGGTGACCGCGACGCCGAACGGCCTCGTACCGACCGGGATGGTGGCAACGACGTTGTTGATGGCGGTGTCGATCGCCGACCTCGTCTGGCGCACCGCCGAGCCGACACCTCTGACCCACGCCTTCGCCGAAGCCGTGGAAGAGGCCGCGCAGGGTTGCGGGAGCTCGGACGAGGCGACGCCGTAGCTCCTGCTGTGACTCCTGATGTAGCTCCTGATGCGAGCACCCCCGCCTCGGGCGCGGGGTGGCATCTGTGCAGCTCAGGGGGCCAAGCAAGGTGGCCGGAAAAGCCGACAAGCCTCTCTGCGCGCCCCTGTCCTCCTGGTGGTGGGGTGGGGTGGGGTGGCGGTGGTGCGTCGTCGGGTCGGGTGGCCTGCGGCGCCTGATGGCGGGGCCCTGCGGGCGGCCGGCCTGACCGGCTGCCGATGCCGGGCCGGGATTGCCCACCCTGGGCCTTCGGCGTGGGTGAGGCGGTCAGCCGCTTCTGGGGTGCAGACGTCGTCGGTTGTGGTCTGTCCGCCCTGGATTCCTTCGTTCGGCTGCCGCCGCGACGCCGCCTGCCGGGTTCGCCCGGGCCCCGGGATGGGGTGCTCGGTGCGGTGCACCGAGCGGTGCGGGCCCCTTCCAGCGACTGCCCGCATCCGCGCAGGTCAGCCCTGGGGGCAGGCGCCCCGTCAGCGGCGACGCATCTGTTTGGAGCCGGGCTACGGCTGCCGCACGCTCCTGCACTCCGGTCCTTGCCACGGCACCAGGCTCGCTGGCGCGCCACTGCCGTCGCCCGAACTCTGGGGCGACGGCCACTCGTAGGAGCGCGGTCCGGGCGAAGTGCCAGCCAGCCGTCGTCGACTTTGGTATTGATCGAGCACAGGCCGTTTTGGTACTGACATCTCGGTGTCGCCAGCAGCGTCAAATCTGTGTCGTCCCACCGCGGCGGGCCGGTGGTTCTTCTGCGCGTCCGGCGCAGCCGTCCGCGCCGACCCGGGGCCGCCCTGGCCGGTCGCTCCCGGCGCAGCGCCGAATGCATGTAGCTCCTGAGGGCATGGCAATCGGCAGCACCAGAACCCCGCAAGCCGCCGGCCCTGCCCGCGCCGGACGCGCTCGGCCCCGGAAAGGGGGTCGTATGGCCCCTCTGCGTGGTAGCGGCAGCACGGACACTGGAGTCGGGAGACGTGCTCACCGGCCGAGGACGGTGATCGACATGATGTGGTACGGCGGTTGGGGCTGGGGCGGCTGGCTCGTCATGGGCGTGTTCATGGTGCTGTTCTGGGCGCTGCTGATCGCCGGTGTCATCGCGCTCGTCCACTACCTCACCAGCGCCCACCGCGACCGCCAGCCCGGTCCGCTTCCACCTCCCGGTGAGCCGGGCCGGGCCAGCCGGCGAGCCGAGGACGTACTGGCCGAGCGGTTCGCCCGCGGGGAGATCGACGAGGACGAGTACAAACGCCGGCTCGCGGTGCTCCGGGAGCACCGGTGAGTCCGGACCGGCGGCGCCGGATGCGGGTGGCCTGGGCCGGGGCGGTGGCCGCACTCGTGCTCGGCATCGCCACGACAGTGCTGCTCGCCACCTCCGGCGCTTTCCGCAGCACAGCACCAGCGACATGGCGGGTACCGGGTGCGCGGTGTGGTGCGCCGGCCCTGCCGGGCCAGGTGGTCGATGTGACCACGGTCGACATGGGGCCGGGCATGATGGGCGGCCCCAGCGGACGCACTCCGATGAGCGGCGGCCCCGGCCGGCAGGGCCTGGGCATGATGCGTCTGGTGGCTCACCCGGGCACGGTCGCGGCCGGGACGGTGTCGCTGCGGGTGTTCAACACGGGAGCCCTCACACATGAGGTCGTCGTGCTGCCCTTGCCGGCGGGCCAGAGCGCAGGAGAGCGCCCCGCCGGTCCCGATGGGCGGGTCGATGAGGCCGACGGCCTGGGCGAGGCCTCGCGCAGCTGCGGCGCCGGTACCGGGGACGGCATCACCTCCGGCGCGACGGGATGGACCACGGTGACGCTGCAGCCCGGCCGCTACGAGTTGGTGTGCAACTTCCCCGGCCACTACACGGCCGGCATGTACACCGAGCTGGACGTCACGCCCTAACCACAGGCCCCCGATCTATCTCACCGAGCTCGACCCCATCGTCGGGCTCCTCGTCGTCTACCCGCAGTCCGAGAGGATCTGGCGTGGCGAGAAGTTCCTGCTGACGGGGAGGTGAAGTCACGTCCGGAAGTGCAACGAAGCCGTCCGCGCCGACCGGCCGGCCCACGGCGGTCCCCCCGGTACCGCGCGGATTCCACGTAGACACCACCGCAGGTACCACCGTAGGCGGCACCGACGGCACCACCGCAGGTACCACCGTACGTACCCCGCCGCTCCCGGCCGCGTCCGCGCGTTTCCGCAGCTCAGCGGCCATTTTCGGACGGCCGGTAAATCCGACGACCCCTTCTGTCCGTTCCTTTCCCCGGCTTGCTGGTAGGTGGAGGGGCGGTGGTGGGTGACGGTCCGGTCGGCAGGGGTCTGACCCTGCGGGGCCGTGATGGTTGGTGAGCGCCCGGCGAACGCCGGACGCCCCCCGGGGCCCAGTCGGGCCGGTGCGGCGGCGATCCTCCGCCAGGCCCTCCCCCGGCCCGGCTGGACTGTCGACGCCGACCGGATCCGGCACCGCACCCCTGGCCCGACCGATGCCCCACGGGCGGCCCCTGGGCGGCGACCGTGGGGTCCTGACGCACCGTCCGGCCAGGGGTGCGGTCCGGCCTCCACACGGCCCGGGAACGGCCCTTCCCGGGCCTCCCGATGCAGCTCCTGATGTAGCTCCCGATGTGGCTCCTGCTGTGACTCCTGATGTAGCTCCTGATGCCGGCGCCCCCGCCCCGGGCGCGGGGTGGCATCCGTGCAGCTCACAGGGCCCACCAAGGTGGCCGGAAAATCCGACATCCCTCTCTGCGCGCCCCTGTTCTCCTGGTGGTTGGGGGGGTGCGCCGTCGGGTCGTGGTGGCCTGCGGCGCCTGCTGGCGGGCCCTGCGGGCGGCCCGGCCTGACCGGCCGCCGATTCCGGGGGCCGGGATCCCCCGCCTTTCCTGGCCTTCGGCGTGGGCGAGGCGGTCAGCCGCTTCCGGGTTCGGACGGCGTCGGTTGGGGTCTGTCTGTACCCCTGGTTCCTCTGTTCAGCCGTGGGACCTGGTGCGGCGGGAGGGGCGGTGCGGGGCCGGGCCGGTCGGGGTGGTCGAGGGTGTCGGGAGTTGCTGGGGTCGGGCCGGCCGTTGCGGGTGGGATCGACGCGGGCGGCGGGTCTGCCGGGGTTGTGCGGATGCTTGTGTCCAGTCGGCGATGAGCTGTGCGAGTTGGATGGTGCGGCGGTGCCCGGTGGCGCTGAACGACATCACTAGGAGCGCGGGGAGGTTGACCGCGATGAGTGGGAGCAGGAGTGCGGCTCCGAATACCGTGGCGACGGTGGCGGTTCCAGCTGCGCGGAAAAGCGCGGGAAGGTGCATGGCGGATTCTCCGTTCTTGTTCGACCGCCCGTTTTTTTGCCGGGCTTGACGGAAATCCTGTCTCGTCGTGTACCGGTTGCGGAAGTGAAACCTATTCCAGGGTTTTTCGGGCGGGGGTTGCCGGGATGGTTGCGGGTGCGCGCTTCCCGCTCCGCCTGGAGGGGTTCAGTGGAACCGGCGCGGGTGGGGGGGGCCCCCACCCCCCCCGCGGGGCCGGGGTTAAATGGCCGGGTGCGCGGGCCCCACCCGCGGAACAGCGGCGCCTAACACGGTGCGACGCGGGGGGGTAAGGGAGCGTGTACGG
>NZ_JBIRJC010000103.1:0-6632 GCF_044329365.1 Kitasatospora sp. NPDC017646
CACGCGTGTTTAGCGTCACTCTGTGCGGGCCAACGCGGGCGGCAGACGGGGGGGGTGCGGGGGGGGGGCGGGGGCGGGGGGGGGTAGGGGGGCGGGGCCGCCCCCCCGCTCCGCGCCGCAGCGGCGTCCGGCGGTTCTACACCTAGTGCGCCCAGCCCGACGTCCGCCAGGCGTTGACGCCCGGGCGGACGGCGGGGCGGTGCAGGCGGGAGCGGTCGTTCCAGGGGGAGGCCGGGCCGACGCCCGCCAGACGCGCCGCGTCTGCGGCGGTCTGCGCGGCGGCGGCCCGGGCCTGGACCACCGCCAGGACGGTGGCGAGCTCCTCGGGGGTCGGCTGCCCGTGCAGCACGTGGATCGGGGACATGGCTGGGTTCTCTCCCGAGAGGGGTGGTGCCTACAGGGGGATGTTGCCGTGCTTCTTGGGCGGCAGCACCTCGCGCTTGCCGCGCAGCGCCCGCAGGCCCCGGACGATGTGCCGACGGGTCTCGCTCGGGGCGATCACCGCGTCGACGTAGCCGCGCTCGGCGGCCAGGTACGGGTTGAGCAGGGTGTCCTCGTACGAGGCGATCAGCTCGGCCCGCTTCTCCTCGGCGGTGCCGGCCGCCTCGGCCTCGGCGATCTCCCGGCGGTGCAGGATGTTGACCGCGCCCTGCGCGCCCATCACCGCGATCTGCGCGGTCGGCCAGGCCAGGTTGAGGTCGGCGCCCAGGTGCTTGGAGCCCATGACGTCGTACGCGCCGCCGAAGGCCTTGCGGGTGATCACGGTGATCAGCGGGACGGTGGCCTCGGCGTAGGCGTAGATCAGCTTGGCGCCGCGACGGATGATGCCGTCCCACTCCTGCTCGGTGCCGGGCAGGAAGCCGGGCACGTCGACGAAGGTCAGCACCGGGATGTTGAAGGAGTCGCAGGTGCGGATGAAGCGCGCGGCCTTCTCGCTGGCGTTGATGTCCAGGCAGCCGGCCAGGTCCATCGGCTGGTTGCCGACGATGCCCACCGACTGGCCCTCGACCCGGCCGAAGCCGGTGATGATGTTGCCCGCGAACAGCGGCTGGGTCTCCAGGAACTCGCCGTCGTCGACGATGTGCTCGATCACCTTGCGCATGTCGTACGGCTGGTTCGCCGAGTCCGGCACGATGGCGTCGAGTTCGAGGTCCTCGTCGGTGACGGAGAGGTCCGCCTGCTCGGGGTAGGACGGCGGGTCGCTCAGGTTGTTGGAGGGCAGGTACGAGAGCAGGCTCTTGACGTACTCGACGGCCTCCTTCTCGTCCGTGGCCAGGTAGTGCGCGTTGCCGGACTTGGTGTTGTGGGTGCGGGCGCCGCCCAGCTCCTCCATGCCGACGTCCTCGCCGGTCACGGTCTTGATGACGTCCGGGCCGGTGATGAACATGTGCGAGGTCCGGTCGGCCATCACCACGAAGTCGGTGATCGCGGGGGAGTAGACCGCGCCGCCCGCGCACGGGCCCATGATCAGCGAGATCTGCGGGATGACGCCCGAGGCGTGCACGTTGCGGCGGAAGATCTCGCCGTACAGGCCGAGCGAGACCACGCCCTCCTGGATCCGGGCGCCGCCGGAGTCGTTGATGCCGATGACCGGGCAGCCGGTCTTCAGCGCGAAGTCCATCACCTTGACGATCTTCTCGCCGAAGACCTCGCCGAGTGAGCCGCCGAAGACGGTGAAGTCCTGGGCGAAGACGGCGACCTGACGGCCGTCGACGGTGCCGTAGCCGGTCACCACGCCGTCGCCGTAGGGCCGGTTCTTCTCCTGGCCGAAGTTGGTCGAGCGGTGCCGGGCGAACTCGTCGAACTCGACGAAGGAGTCCTCGTCCAGCAGTTCGACGACCCGTTCGCGGGCGGTCAGCTTGCCCTTGGCGTGCTGCTTCTCCACGGCCTTGGCGGAGCCGGAGTGCACCGCCTCGTCGAGCCTGCGCCGCAGGTCGGCGAGCTTGCCGGCGGTGGTGTGGGGGTCGTACGGCGCCTCGGTCATCCGGTGGCTCTCCCTGATCATCGGCCGCGACCTGTTCGAGTGCGCGCGGACCGGGGATGGAGGCCCGCGCAGAGGGCAGGGCGGCGCTGCGAACTACCGCTGCGTAGCGTAGCCAGCGCGCCGGGCGATCCGTCATCTCCTGGCGTTATGGTCATCGACACAGTGTGTCAACGGGCGTTGTGCGGGACGATGGGGCGGACTGCGCCTCTGCGGGTCCGCCCTGCCGGGTGCTCCCGCTGGTTCTAGGGTTGCCACCATGACCGCACCCGACACTCCCCGCCGCAGCGGACTGCGCGGCTTCGGCCGTACCGGACCGTCTCCCTGGACCGACCTGGACCGGCCGCCGCTGGACCAGGAGGTGCTGCGCCGCGACCTGGTCGTGCCGGGCGGGCTCTGGACCTCGCTGGACGTCGTCGCCGAGACCGGCTCGACCAACGGCGACCTCGCCGAACGGGCCCGGGCGGGCGCCCCGCAGGGCACGGTGCTGGTCGCCGAGGCGCAGAGCGCCGCGCGCGGCCGGCTCGACCGGCAGTGGACCGCTCCGGCACGCTCGGGGCTGTTCGTGTCCTTCCTGCTGCGCCCCGAGGAGGTGCCGGTCGAGCGGTACGGCTGGCTGCCGATCCTGGTCGGGGTGGCCGCCGCCAGCACCCTCGATCGGGTGGCCGGGGTCGAGGTCGGGCTGAAGTGGCCCAACGACCTCCAGGCGGAGATCGACGGCGCGGAGCGCAAGCTCGGCGGCATCCTCACCGAGCTCAGCGCCGGCGCGGTGGTGGTCGGGCTGGGCCTGAACGTCTCGCTGCGCGCCGCCGAGCTGCCCGTCCCCACCGCCGGCTCGCTCGCCCTGGCCGGCGCCTCGACCACTGACCGGTCCGTCCTGCTGCGCGCCCTGCTGCGCGAGTTCGCCGGGCTGTACCGCGAGTGGACGGCAGCGGCCGGGGACCCGCACGCGAGCGACCTGCTGCGCGCGTACGTGGACCGGTGCAGCACGCTCGGCCGCCAGGTGAAGGTGCACCTGCCCGGCGATCGCGAGCTGGTCGGCGAGGCGGTGGCGATCGACGCGGACGGCCGGTTGGTGGTGCGCACCGCCGACGGCGCACGCCGGGCGGTCGGCGCGGGGGACGTGGTCCACGTTCGCCCCCAGCCGCGCTGAACGGGACTCTTCACCTCTCCTTGACTCGGGCGGATGCTCCGGATCACGTGATTCCGTGCGAACATTCCACCTGGCAGCGGTGTGAGGCGCGCCACTGTCCGCCCGGGTGGCGGGCGGTGCGCCCGGACAGGTAGGACACGAGGCAAGTGCGGCAACCGCACGGGGACGGACCGGTGGCAGAGGACGGCGGCGGCGAGACGGCGGGCATCCACGACCCCACGGTCGCGCTCGAACTGGAACGCCTGATCCTGGACGCGCCACGCCGCTACACCCCGTACCAGGCCGCGCGCGCCGCCGACGTCCCGATGGAACTGGCCACCCGGTTCTGGCGCGCCATGGGCTTCCCCGACATCGGCCAGTCCCGGGCGCTCACCGACGGCGACGTGATCGCGCTGCGGCGCCTGGCGGGTCTGGTCGAGTCCGGTCTGCTCAGCGAGTCGATGGCGATCCAGGTGGCACGCTCCACCGGCCAGACCACCGCCCGGCTGGCCGGCTGGCAGATGGACACCTTCCTGGAGAACCTCACCCAGTCCGTCGAACCCGGGCTGACCCGCGCCGACGTCGCGTACCCGCTGGTCGAGCTGCTGCTGCCGGAACTGGAGCAGTTCCTGGTGTACGTCTGGCGGCGCCAGCTGGCCGCCGTCACCGGCCGGGTGGTGCAGGCCGCCGAGGACAACGAGATCACCAGCGGCCGGCTCGCCGTCGGCTTCGCCGACCTGGTCGGCTTCACCCGGCTGTCGCGGCGGCTGGAGGAGGAGGAGCTCGGCGAACTGGTCGAGACCTTCGAGAACACCTGCTCCGACCTGATCGTCGGGCAGGGCGGCCGGGTCATCAAGACCCTCGGCGACGAGATCCTCTACGTCACCGAGGACCCGGCCACCGCCGCCGAGATCGCGCTCTGCCTGATCGAGGCGCTGGCCGAGGACGACACCATCCCCGCGCTGCGGGTCGGCATGGCCTTCGGCACGGTCACCCAGCGGATGGGTGACGTCTTCGGCACCACGGTCAACCTGGCCAGCCGGCTCACCTCGATCGCGCCCAAGGACGCGGTGCTGATCGACGGGGAGTTCGCCGCGGCGCTGGAGCTGAACGGCAGCGTCGGCCCGGCCGAATCCGAGGGGCCGGGCCTGGCGGAGGCGCTGTCGGTGGCGGCCGGGATGCCCGCCTCCGGGCTGCCGGTGCCCGGACCGGACCCGGGGGCGCGGTTCCACCTCCAGCCGATGTGGCGGCGGCCGGTGCGGGGGCTGGGGCTGGTGGAGCCGTGGCTGCTGTCGCGGCGGATGAAGGCGGAGTAGGGCGTGTCCGACGACTCCCGCTGGGCGGGTGGGGCGCGCCGGGCTCTTCGTCGGCCCGGTCCCCGACCCTCGGACGGGTGCCGAACGGTTGAAAGCCGTACCGTCGGTTGTGGGTTCATCCGGGCAAACGGGGCATAACCGAACGAAATCGCCATAGTCTTGGTGCAAGCGGCCGGACGGGTGCGGCCGACCGGTGGGGGTCCGGCAGGACCGAGCACAGGGAGCGAGGCGAGCCGGTGAGCAGTGAGGCGATCATGACGGACCGCGGCTGCGACTGCGATGGCCCGCACCGCTCCGACCCGCTGCCCGACCTGCGGCTGCAGTCGGTGGTCGAACTCGCCCAGGACATGGCCGGGGCCCTCACGCCGCTGGAGGCCGTCCGGGCCGCCGCCGTCCGGGCCACCGAGGCGCTCGGCGCCGTCATGGCCGCCGTCTCGGTCTGGGACCGCGAGTCCGGCCGGCTCCGGGTGCTGGTCAACCACGGCGAACTCGCGCCCGGCGAGGAGGAGCTGCCGGAGGACGAGTCGTACCCCGTCGCGGACTTCCCGGAGATCGTCACCTACCTGGAGGAACGCTGGACCACCGGGCGACTGCCGCGCGCCTGGCTGCAGAGCGCCGAGAACGGAGAGCCGCACCCCGGGCACAACCACCCGACCGCCGGCGCGTACTGCCAGGAACGCGCCGCCGCGCTGCGCAGGCGCGGACGGGCCTGCTGTGTGGTCGCGCCGATCGTGCTGCACGGACAGGCCTGGGGTGAGCTGTACCTCGCCCGGTCCACCGGCATGCCCGAGTTCACCGAGGCCGACGCGGACTACGCGACCCTGCTCGCCGCCCAGGTCTCCGCCGGACTCGCCCAGACCGAGCGCCTCGCGGACCTGCGCAGACTGGCCTTCTCCGACCCGCTCACCGGCCTCGCCAACCGGCGCGCCGTCGACGCCCGGCTGGAGAGCGCGCTGGAGGCGCACAACCGGGACAACACCGTGGTCTCGCTGGTCGTCTGCGACGTCAACGGACTGAAGCGGGTCAACGACCAGCTCGGCCACGAGATGGGCGACCGGCTGCTGGAACGCTTCGCCCACCAGCTGTCCCTGGCCGCCGCCAAGCTGCCCGGCAGCCTCGCCGCCCGGCTCGGCGGCGACGAGTTCTGCCTGCTCGCGGAAGGGCAGAAGGCCGACGAGGTGGTCGCCGTCGCCGAGGAGCTGTGCGCCCGGGCCCTCGCGCTCTCCGAGGGCGAGGGCGTCGCCTGCGGCGTCGCCTCCACCGGCGACTCCATCGGACCGGTCACCACCCCCGACCGCCTCTTCCGGCTCGCCGACGCCGCCCAGTACCGCGCCAAGGCCGCCCGCGCCGCCCACCCCGTGGTCGCCGGGCGCAGTCACGGCCCCGGCTTCTCGCCCGATCCCACCGTGCTGCTCGCCGACGCCGCCGACCCCCACCACCGGGCCGACGGTCGGCGCGGCCCCGGCGGCCGGGCCGGCGCGGCCGACCGGCGGCGCTTCCGCGGCGCCGCCCACAGCGCCGACCCGGGGCAACTGCTCACCGCCGTCCTCGCCGCCCTCGACCAGGCCTCGGCCGCCCGGGCCGTCCACCCGGCCGACACCCTCGGCAAACTGGTCGTCGTCGCCGAGACCTCCGCCCGGCTGCTCGACGCCGTCGGCTGGTGGGTCTCGTACGTCCCGCCCGGCTCCCACCTGATGCGCACCTCCCAGCACGCCGTCTACCGGATGACCAGCGGCCCCAGCAGCACCCGGGCCGAGACCCAGCGCGCCAGGATCGAGGCCCCGGACGCCGTCTTCGACCTGCGCCACTACCCGATGACCCGCCGCGCCGTCCGCGGTGGCGCCTTCGCGCTGCGCGCGGGTGCGGCGGGCAACGACCCGGCGGAGGAGGCGATGCTCGTCGTCTCCGGCTACCGCGGGATGGTCGCGGCGGGCGGCCAGAACCCGGCGGGCGGCTGGCTGGTGGAACTGTTCGCCGACGACGCCACCCTGCCGCTCGGTCAGGCGGCCTGTGCGATGCGGGCCTTGGTGGCGGTCGCGCTGGCGGGGGCGGCTTCGCCGCCGGTGACGTGAGGGGGGCTGTGGGGGTCTGTGGGGGGTGCTGTGGTGGGGGGTGCTGTGGTGGGGGGTGTTGTTGGGGGGTGGGCTCTCGGGAGGGTGGGTGACGCCGGGGGCGGTTCCGGGGGTGGGCGCTCCGGGGGCTG
>NZ_JBIRJC010000104.1:0-6218 GCF_044329365.1 Kitasatospora sp. NPDC017646
CGAACGACAACGACTGACACACACCATCCAGCGAGACCACGACTGGCCCACAACTCAACCGTCGATACCGGCCCGAATTCAGCCGCCGCCGACAGCCTCAGGCGCCCAGCGAGCGACCCGCTGCCGCCGGAGGTCAGGAAAAGCTGCGCAAACTGGGGGCCCTCGACTTTCGACGTTCTGGCAGGTCTGGCTGATCAGGCGGCTGTGTCGAGGCTGGCTGCGGCCCGTGCCTGTTGGACGGCGCGGATTTCCTGATCGGTGGGCTGGCCTGGGCGGGTGGGCAGAAATCGGGCGGCGATGATGGCTCGGCGGAGCTTGGCGAGCATGTCGGAGACGGCCGGGTCGGTCTTGGTGGTGTACCAGGGTGCGCGCTCGCGCCGGTCGGCGGCATCGACGGGGTGGTGGCCGTGCAGCGTGTACCAGGCCACGGTGATCGTGTAGCAGTACAGGCCGAAGGGCACGGTGCGCTCGACGGCCACCCGGGTGCGGTTTCGGGCCTGGCCGGCCCCGAGCAGGTCGCGGCTCTCGGCGAAGGTGACCTCGATGGACCAGCGCCACGTGTACCGGGTGATCAGCGCAGGGGCGGGCGTGATCAGGTCGGTGGTGACCAGCGCGAGGTCGTAGCCGCTGACGGTGTCCTGGTCGCGCAGGAGGATCACGCGGACGGTGCGGGTGTGCAACGAGCCGTACCACAGGCTCGTAATCTCGGCCAGGTGCGCGGTCTCGGTGCGCTGGTAACGCATCACCCGGAAAGGCTCGAACGCGAGCGTGGCGGCCAGATCCTTCGCGGTGCCCAGGCGGGTGCCCTTGAGCGCGGGCCGTCCGCCTTTGCCGGTCCGCGGCGGGGCGAGGCCGTACAGCACCGCCGAGGCGGGCAGCCGGGTGGTGAACGTGCAGGTGGCGGGCAGGTCACGCAATGCTTTGCCGTGGTAGGCCGCGTCCGCGACGACGTGGATGCGCCGCCCGTAGTGGCAGCCGCCAGGAAGCGGACCATGGACGCCGCGAGGCCGACCTTGGACTGCTCCTGCCCAGGTCGCCACAGCCGGGCCATTACGGGCAGGCCCACCGGCCGAGCAAGAAACGGCAGTTGGACGATGACGCCGATCACGACGAAGCAGGTCCCGCGCCCGACCGGCTTGGGGCCCTTGGCCGCGCCATCGTGCTGCCAGGCCGCGCCGAACACCTTCTTCCCGCGCCGCTTGAACAGCGTGTCGTCCACCGCCACGGTCAGTACCGCGCCCTCGGGCAGCAGGCGCCGCACGATCAAATGGGAAAGCGAGATGCCCAGGATGTCCGGGTTCCACGCGGCGCGGGAGAAGAAGACGTGGGCGCGGTCGTGGGACCAGGTGCGCGTCAACCCCGCGCCGCCGAGCATCCCGGTCACCGTGCACCGTCCAGTCTGCGTGATCAGCCCCGTGACCAGGGCTGCGAAGGTCCGGAAGCTCGGCGCGGTGAAGTTACCACGCAGCAACTCCAGCACGGCGAGCAGCGAAGCGGGTACGGTCGGATCCGGAAGCATCGGCGGGTCCCTCACAGCAGGCGACGCAAGCACCGCCGATGCTTCTCTGCTGTCCCCACCTCACGCGGCCAGATGACGCCACATCACCCCACCGAGCGACCCAACGACGATCAGCGAAAACTTCGAAAGTCGAGATCCAGTATGGACACCGCAATATCGCCGATGGCCTCCACCGCGCCTCCTACGGCCTCTTCAACCGGCCGCTGGACTCGCTGAACGTCTTCTGACCGCCCCGCTTACAAGTTCACCGGGGCTTCGGTATTTCCCTGCTCGAGGCGTTCCGCTGTCCGCCGTCAGGGTGAAACAGCGAGACTCTGCTGTGGAATTCGTTTCGCTGCGTGGAATGTGCTGTCGGCGAACATAAGGTAGCCCACCGGGTTGCATCCCCTTCCAGCATTCCCCGGCGGGGTGTAGCGCGGTCGTCCATCCGCCTGAGAAGACCGATCCCGGATTGGGTCTTGGATCACACCCGCCCGTGTGGCTGGGGACGCGTAGAAGGAACGATGGCCATGAATGTGAACTCCTCTGCGCCGGTCCGGTGGTCGCGTACGGTGTGCCTGGTCGCTGTCGCCGTGGCCACAGCGCTGGGGCTGGTCAGCGCGTGCGGCGGATCGTCACCCAAACCCTCCGGCGCGCTGAGTCCTGGAGCCGGCCAGAACCTGCCGGGATTTCCCGGTGCCTCCGGAACGAGCGGCACGGTCACGGTCAGCCCACCATCAAGCGCGCCCTCGACCTCGCCTACCGGCGGCCAGTCGTCCGCTCCAGCGACCGCCAACGCGGTGACGATCAAGAACTTCGCGTTCTCCCCGGCCACACTGACGGTCAAGGCGGGCACGAAGGTGACCTGGACCAACACCGACCCCGACGCCCACACCGTCACCAGCAAGCAAGGATCGGGCGGGCCACTGCAGTCGGCGGCCCTGGCCACCAACGACACCTACAGCTACACGTTCACCCAACCCGGCACCTACCCCTACTACTGCACCATCCACCCGTTCATGACCGCCACCGTGGAGGTGACCCCGTGACCGAGGACACGCAGGACTCTGACGGCGGCGGCGAGCACGGCATGACCCGCCGCCAGCTCATGCGGCACTCCGCCTGGTTCGGTGGTGCCGTCGTCCTGACCGTCGTCGCGGGAGAGGTGATCAGCCACATCCCCGGTTCGACGAGCGCGGCCCCGGCGAGCAGCGCCGACCTGCGGTTCGTGCAGATCTCCGACAGCCACATCGGCTTCCAGGGCCCGGCCAACATGGACGTCACCGCGACGTTCGCCGACGCGATCAACCAGGTCAACTCCCTCGGGCTCCGACCCGACTTCGTCATGCACAGCGGCGACCTGACACACCTCTCCACCCCCGACGAGTTCGACCAGGTCAAGCAGATGATGTCGCAGCTGGACACGGACCGGGTCTTCACCGTGCCGGGCGAGCACGACTCGATCGGAGACAACGGACCACGCGCCTACCGACAGGCTTTCGGCCACAACACCCTCGGCGACGGCTGGTACAGCTTCGACACCCACGGTGTGCACTTCATCGCGCTGGTCAACACGCTGCACCTGGAGCAACTCGGCCACCTGGGCAACGACCAGATCGACTTCGTGCGCAAGGACATCGCCGGCCTGTCCTCGGACACCCCCATCGTTATCTTCAGCCACATCCCGCTGTTCGCGATGTATCCGACGTGGGGCTGGGGCACCGACGACGCGGTGCAGCTGCTGTCGATGTTCCGCCGCTTCTCCTCGGTCACGTGCCTCAACGGGCACGTCCACCAGCTGTTCAGCAAGACCGAGGGCAACATCACCTTCCACTCGGCCCGCCCCACCTGCTACCCGTTCCCCAAACCCGGCCAGGGCCCCGCCCCACTTCCCCAGGTACTGCCCGCCGGACGCCTCAAGGACGCACTTGGCATCCGCACCGTCAACTTCTGGCAGGGCAACCACGCACTGGCCGTCAAGGACGAGAAACTCGCATGACCACCCGGAGCCTGCCAGCCCCCGCACTGCGCCTCCCGTTGCGTCTGGTGCTTGCCGTCGCGCTCGCGGCGAGCGGATACATCCACGCCCAGCTGTACATCGACGGATACCGCTTGGTCCACGTCATCGGCTCGTTGTTCCTGCTGCAGGCCAGCACCGCGTTCGCGGTGGCCGCGCTCCTGCTGCTGGGGGCGCCCCTGCTTCTGCGGATCGCCGCCGCCGCGATCGCACTCGGCGCGCTGGCCGGGTTCGTCGCATCCCGCACCGCCGGATTGTTCGGGTTCTCCGAACACGGCCTGCAACCGGCCCCGCAGGCCCTGCTCAGCGTCCTCGCCGAGGTGCTCGCCCTGCTGGTCGTCGCGCTCTGGCAGGCATCCGAGCTCGGGCTCGTACGGTCGAGATCCAGGGCGGCGGAGTCGGGAGTGGGGGCGGGTGATCACACGGAGGGCCTCGCCTACCCCGCCGGCCACCGACAGCTCCACGACGTCCGCCGTCAAGGACGAGAAACTCGCATGACCATCCGGAGGCTGCCCGCCCTCCCGCTGCGTCTGGTGCTCGCCGTCGCGCTCGCGGCGAGCGGATACATCCACGCCCAGCTGTACATCGACGGATACCGCTTGGTCCACGTCATCGGCTCGTTGTTCCTGCTGCAGGCCAGCACCGCGTTCGCGGTGGCCGCGCTCCTGCTGCTGGGGGCGCCCCTGCTTCTGCGGATCGCCGCCGCCGCGATCGCACTCGGCGCGCTGGCCGGGTTCGTCGCATCCCGCACCGTCGGATTGTTCGGGTTCTCCGAACACGGCCTGCAACCGGCCCCGCAGGCCCTGCTCAGCCTCGTCGCCGAGGTGCTCGCCCTGCTGGTCGTCGCGCTCTGGCAGGCATCCGAGGCCGGGCTCGTGCGGTCAAGATCCAGGGCGGCAGCGGGAGCGGGGGCGGGTGATCAGGTGGAGGGCCTCGCTTACCCCGCCGGCCGCCTGCGGCTCTACAACATCCTGTGGCTTCTCCTGCCCGTGGCGGTGATGGTCGGCCTCTTCTGGTACGGCCGGGTACACCCCCCCAACTACGAGACCAGCCTCTTCGGGAACCGTGGCAACGACGCGATGCTGCTGAAGGCCCAACTGGGGTCCGCACTGCTGGGTCTGGCGCTGATTCAGCTGTTTCTCGCCCTGTGGATCTACGGGCGCCTGCCCGCACTGGGAGCCGCACCGCACGGGGTCCACACCACGCACCGCCTCATCGGCCTGACCGCCTTCCTCCTCTCCCTGCCCATCGCCCGGCACTGCATCACCGCCTACGGCGTCCAACTGACCGACACCCGCGTGGCGCTCCATGCGCTCACCGGCTGCTTCCTCTACGGGGCCTTCGTCGCCAAGGTCATCGTGGTCCGGCACCGCCGCTGGCCCGGCTGGGCACTCCCCCTGGCCGGCGGTACCCTCGTCACCGCGATCGCCCTGATCTGGTACGTCGCCCCCTTCTGGTACCTGAACGGCTCCCAGGCACCCGGCCTGTGAGCAGAACGTGAGGCCCCCTCCCGACGGCCAACAGCGGACACCCACACGCCGGGGCCCAGCTCGTCCTACACCGCAATCGTGAGGAGTTCCTGGCCGTCGGTCGCCTACATGTCGACGTGACCGATCAATCCGGAGGCCATGGAAACCGTCCCGGAAACGTGGCGCCACCCGCATACGTGCCGGCCTGCCAGATCGCGGCGGCCGCCGTGGCCCCGTGACCCCGACCGCTTGCAGCCCGCATGTGGTCCCAGGAGGTACTCCTTCGGCCGAGACCTGCACGGTGCTGCCCCAGACAGCGGGCGAGACCTTCACCGAGGCGGACACGCCAGTGACGGAGTCGCTTGCGGACAGGGCACGGACCGTAGCGGGCGAGGCTGTTCCCGGCTGCGCCACTGCCTACCGGCGGACTCCAGCATCGCCAGCAGCGTGCCGCTGGAGGCGGCCGCGGCCATGAGCGTCAAGGCGGCCGCGACGCGGACCAGTCGCCGCCGCCGAGTCGTGAGACGTCGGGCCACGGTCTGTCGGAGCAACTGCTCCAAGCGGCGTGGCGCGGGCACCTTTTGCGTGGACGGCTCAGCTGGCAGAGCTATCCGGAAGCATCGGCTGGTCCCTCCCCGGAGGAGACGTAAGCACCGCCGATGCTTCTCTGTTCTCTGCGGCATGTACCGCTAGATGACGCTATATCACCCTGCCGGGCGACCCCCACGACGATCAACGAAAACGTCGAAAGCCGCGCCCGGCACCCCGCTGTTCGAGGCGATCTACCGCGGCCGCCGTAGCAGGCTTGGAAGCCGCACCAGCTGCCGTTCCCGGCTGGTAGCTAACTGAGGTGGCCGCGTAAGGCCTCCAGCGGGCCGACGGCGGGTCAGGGGGTATTGCCGTGGACGATCGTGCCGGGGTAATGCGCATTGATGTAGACGCGCGCGGCCTGGAGGTCGCCGACGACACCGACCGTGGTGGTGTGACCGTCCGGCGCGAGGCCGGTCTGGAACACCTGAAGCCAGGCTGGTCGAGGCCCTGGAGTTCGCCTTCGAGCTGGTAGTCGTGGCCGCGCCGATAGACCAGGTCGGAGGTGATGTGGCCGCGCACGACCTCGGTCTGGCCGGGGAAGCGCTGGTCTAGGTGTACTGCCCACGGAGGTTGGTGACAGGGGTCACGGTCAGCTGATCTTGAAATGAGTGAGGGCCTTCTGGCCAGGTGTGGATTGCGAGAT
>NZ_JBIRJC010000105.1:0-4623 GCF_044329365.1 Kitasatospora sp. NPDC017646
GGAGCTTGAAGAAGATCCAGTATCGACCCCACCTGGTCGACGGGTGCCTCGCCGCCACCGGCCTGATCTTGGACGGCTGACCACCCTCAGCCCGATATCACGAATTCAAGTTCAGTAGCTCCGTGTCGTTGAAAAAGTCCCGGCCGCCTTCGAGCGGCCGGGACTTTCTATTTGCACGGCTCTGCACGTGAATTTACGGACGAAATCCGAAAGGACCAGAACGAGTGAGTACTTCCACCACACGGAGGAGCACGGCCGGCCGTCCCCGCGGATCCAAGGGAGCGCCCGGTGGCCGGACCCGACCGGGGCCGGCCACCTGCTGTCGGTGCCGAATCGGTCGCCGATCAGTTGCCGCGGCGGGCCCGGCGCTTGACACCGAAGAGCACTGCGGCACCGGCGGCGAGCAGGGCGGCCGCACCGGCGAGCAGCGTGCCGCTGTTGCCGCCACCTCCGGTGAAGGCCAGCGAGGCCGCCTTGGTGGCGGGCGTCGGCGCGGTGGCCGGGGCGGCCTCGGTGCCCGCGATCGGCGCGGTGCTCACCGGCGCCGTGGCGGCGGCCGGCACGGCAACAGCGGCGGCCTGGTGGACGGGCTGGTTGATCGGGGCCGGCCTGGTGGTGGGCTTGGTGGTGGGGTGGTTGGTCGGGGCCGGCTTGGTGGTGGGTTGGCTGGTCGGAGCCGGCTTGGTGGTGGGCTGGGCGGCCGGGACCACGCCGGGCAGGCTGATGTCGTTGCCGGTCAGGCTGCGGTCGCCGTCCGCGGCGCCGAACGCCGTCACGCTGAGCGTCTTGACCTTCTCCGCCACCGAGGTCGGAGTGGTGATCTTCAGGTCGAAGTTGACCGTCTGGCCGTCCGCCAGCGGCGCGTCCAGCGCGCCTGAGGCCACCCAGACGGACGGATCGCAGCCCATCCGGGTCGGGAGCGCGACAGTGGTGCCGTCGTGCACCCAAGACACAGTGGTGTTGCCGGTGTTCATGACGCCGAGCTGGGTGAACAGCACCGGCACGGCGGTCACGTGCCGGTAGGCGGCCCCGGTGTGGTTGGTCTCGGTGATGCGCACCTGGTAGGTGGTCGAGTCCCCGTTCGCGACGGCCTTCTGCTGCGCACCGACCGTGATCGTCGGTGACCCGTGGTGCACCGCATCCCCGGTGACCGCGGTCTCCCCGGGCAGCTTCACCGCACCGTTGGCGCAGGGAACCACGGGCTTCTCGTCGGCCCACGCGGTGCTGGTGGCCGCACCGGTGGCGGCGAGCAGCAGAGCGGCAACGGCGGCGGCCTTCTTCACGGAGGCTGCGGCTGGCGCGAGGCGGTGCGTGGTCATGATCGTCCCCCCAAGGACATCGAGGTGGGTGCTGGTTCGTGTGGTGTCGCGCCTCCCTGACCGTCTATTCCCCCGGCCCAGTCCGTCGCGCAGGGAAAATACTTCCAGGCGATCTTCCGCGAGTCGTATGCCTACCGTCACGGTTCCGCCACGGGGCCTCTACCCAGGCTTTTCCCCGGTGGAGGCATGAAAAAGCCCCTGCGGCGATCCGAATGCAACGGCTACGACCCAGTGACTCCTGGCTCGAACAGCGGCTGGGTGACATCGTGCTCAACCGCGGGCGCGACGTGTTCGGGTCCGAGCCCCTTGCCCGCCTCCCCGAGCAGGAAGCCCCACCTGGCATGGCCGCGCCCGAAAACCTGCAGGCCGAAGCCCTGTTCACCACGTCGGCGCGGGTCCAGCATTTCCGGCACGGCGGCCCCACCACAGCACCCTGGGCCGCCGAGCAGAGCAGCAGCGCCGCAGCTCGGCACTGCTGGCCTCCCACCGGCCGGGCCCCGCGGAACACCTCCCTGCTCCCCGGGACCCGGCCGAGCTGCGCTAGACAGCGGTGAACACCCGGTAGTACGTGCGGTCGTACGCCTCGACCAGCTGGTAGGTTCACATCCCCGGTACGACGTCCCGACCGAGAAGCTCCCGCTCGACCAGGCCGGCCTGCTCGGGGCAGGCGCATACGGGAGAGGCCCGACCGGCGGTCGGGCCGCCGGTTCCTGCGCGGTGTCCGGACGGGCGGCCTGCTTGAGCTTCATCTCAGCCTTGTGCCGGTTCTCGACCCCCGCCCAGTACTCGTGGGCGTACAGCTCGGCGCATTCCGGAGGGCGGGCGTGACCTGTTCGCCGTGGACGAGACCGGTCTTGACGACGACTGCCGGTTGATGCGCACGATCGGCGACGTGCGTGCGGCAGCGCCGGGTCGTGGTTCTTCAGCGCGGCGTGCCGGGCACCCGGACGCGAGGGCGGCGGGCAGGAGGAAGTCAGGAGCACGGGTCGAGAGGAGGCGCGAAGGTGTCGGTCCGCGCGGGGGCGAGTGAACCGGTTTCCGGGTCTGCGCCTCGAACGCCGCCACGGCGTCGACCTGGGCTGCTCGTCGGCTGGGGTTGGCCAGGGCCGCCCATCGGCCAGTGCGTCCGGGCGTAGGCGTCGATGCAGATTGGGCGGTTCGGTGCGGTTTCTTGTTGCGGTCGGCGGTAGCGGGGTAGAGATCGCACAGTCCCTGCGGCAGATCGCGTGGGCGGAGGAGACGAGGAACCGTGGCAGAGAGCCGTTTCAGTGACACCATCGCTCAGCTGGAGGCGGAGCTTCCCGGTATCGAGGTCCGGCGTCGGCGGCTGGAGGACGAGCTGACCGCCGCCGTGGCGCGTGAGAACGCCGTACGCGGAGCCATCGAGAGCTTGCGGGCCTTGGCCGGGCCGCGGGCCTCGCAGGACATGACGCCGGTGGGCGGTGTGCGGGCGGAGGCGGACGCCATCGTCGGGGTCCGGCCCCAGCAGCTCGCGGCCGAAATCGGGGCGGCGCTGGAGCGCGGCGGGGAGCCGGCCGAAGGGGGCACCACCTCGGGCACCGACACGGCCACGAAGACGGCGAAGAAGGCCGCAGGGAAGAAGGTGGCCCCCGCGAAGAAGGCCACCGCCGAGAAGGCGAAACCCGCGAAGAAGACCACAGCGAAGAAGACCGCGCCGAAGAAAACCGCCGACGCCACGCGGCCGCGCACCCCGGCGAAGAAGACGGCCGCGACCCGGAACACCGGGCCGGTGCACACCGGCGCCGAGCCGCCCACCGCAAAGAGCGAAAAGGCTGCGCCCGCGCCCGGCCGGAGAACGACCGGTGCCACCTCCGAAGACGTGCTGGGTGTGCTGGCCGACGCAAAGGGACCGCTCCGGGCTCGGGAGGTGACCGCCCGGCTGGGGATCGAAAAGTCGGCGGACACCGTGAACGCGGTCCGCACCGCGCTGGAGCGCCTGACCAAGGCCGGCCGGGCGAAGCGTCCGGGCCGTGGCCTGTACGCGAAACTGGACGGATGACCCGCCGGGGCCAGCCGGCGGTCAGTTCGCGTCCCTGCTCCCGCCTCACCCGCCAGCCGGTCGAGTGACACCGCTGGCTTCGGCACCCGGACTGTCGTGTCGTCGCCGTCCCTGTCTGAGATGCCGGAAGGCCGCCACCTGCGGGTGGCGGCCTCCTGTGCCTTCTCGGGGCCGCGGCAGCCTACCGCCGCCCCACACACCGCCGGGGGCGGACCCGTGGTCGGCCGGGCTCGGACGGCCGGCTGCTCCTCGACGGAGTCGTCGATGTGGTGGAGCCGACCGTGGGCGATGATGCGGTCTTCACCAGAAAGCTTGGCCCGTATTCGTCGGACCGTACCGCGTCCGAGGCGGTGACCCGACCAGTGCCCATCCCGAAAAGGATCAGCGCGTTAAGACGGGTAGCCGGCCTTCGGAGTGTCGTCCGAAGGCCGGCAGCACCGCCGGGTTGATCAGGCGGTGTAGGTCATGGTTCCGGCGGACGCCGTGCCACCCGGGGTGGTCACGGTGACGTTGACGGTGGTACTCGGGGTCCCGGCGGGGATGGTGCCGGTGATGAGGGTGCCGGTGTTGGTGGTGATCGTTGCCGTGGTGGCTCCGAAGGTCACGGTCGCACCCGTGAGATCAGTGCCGACGATGGTGAAGACGCCGCCGCCGGCCGGGATGCTGACCGACGGGACGATGGGCACGGTCACGACCGGTGCGGCCAGGTAGGTCATGGTTCCGGCGGACACGGTGCCCCCGGGGGTGGTGACGGTGACGTTGACGGTCGTGCCCGCGGTGCCGGCGGGGATGGTGCCGGTGATGACGGTTCCGGTGTTACTGGTGATCGTCGCCGTGGTGGCTCCGAAGGTCACGGTCGCACTTGCGAGGTCGGTGCCTGCGATGGTGAACACGCCGCCACCCGCCGGGATGCTGCTTGACGGAGTGACAGTGGCGGTGACGACCGGCACGGCCACGTAGGTCATGGTTCCGCCCGACACCGTGCCGCCGGGGGTGGTGACGGTGACGTTGACGACGGTGCCCACCGTCCCGGCGGGGATGGTGCCGGTGATCAGGGTGTCGGTGTTGGAGATGATCGTCGCCGGGGTCGCGCCGAAGGTCACCGTCGCACCCGCCAGGCCGGTGCCCGCGATGGTGAACACGCCACCACCCGCCGCGATGCTGGTCGCGGGGCTGATTTCCGTCGTCACGACCGGCACGGCCACGTAGGTCATGGTTCCGCCCGACACCGTGCCGCCGGGGGTGGTGACGGTGACGTTGACGACGGTGCCCACCGTCCCGGCG
>NZ_JBIRJC010000105.1:4721-5211 GCF_044329365.1 Kitasatospora sp. NPDC017646
CGGTGTTGGAGATGATCGTCGCCGGGGTCGCGCCGAAGGTCACCGTCGCACCCGCCAGGCCGGTGCCCGCGATGGTGAACACGCCACCACCCGCCGGGACGCTGGCTGCGGGGCTGATTTCCGTCGTCACGACCGGCACGGCCACGTAGGTCATGGTTCCGGCGGACACGGTGCCGCCGGGGGTGGTGACGGTGACGGGCACGGTGGTTCCTGCGGTGCCGGCGGGGATGGTGCCGGTGATGAGGGTTCCGGTGTTGGTGGTGATCGTTGCCGGGGTGGCTCCGAAGGTCACGGTCGCACCCGTGAGGCCGGTGCCCGTGATGGTGAAGACGCCGCCGCCGGCCGCGATGCTGGTCGAGGGGGTGACGGTGGCGGTGACGATGGGTGCGGCGAGGTAGGTCATGGTTCCGGCGGACACGGTGCCGCCGGGGGTGGTGACGGTGACGGGCACGGTGGTTCCTGCGGTGCCGGCGGGGATGGTGCCGGTGAT
>NZ_JBIRJC010000105.1:5310-5563 GCF_044329365.1 Kitasatospora sp. NPDC017646
TGAGGGTTCCGGTGTTGGTGGTGATCGTTGCCGGGGTGGCTCCGAAGGTCACGGTCGCACCCGTGAGGCCGGTGCCCGTGATGGTGAAGACGCCACCACCCGCCGGGATGCTGACCACCGGAGTTATGGGCGTGGTGACGACCGGCGGCGCGGCCCCAAGGTAGGTGAAGCCGCCTGGAACACTCGCCGATCCACCGGGGGTGGTCACCACCACGGGGACGTTGCCCGCGGCGTGCGCCGGGGTCAGGCCCGC
>NZ_JBIRJC010000106.1:0-5495 GCF_044329365.1 Kitasatospora sp. NPDC017646
GATTGGTGCTGGTCATCAGGGGTGGAACTCCTACTCGGGCCCTCTCAGGCTAACCCGACAAAGCGGGATGTCTCACCCAAGGCTGACAGAGAGGGCAGCCCTGTTGCCTGCAAGGTGTGCGCATGGTCTCCCGGTACGCGCAGTGGCAGCCATCGGCGGCATCGAGACGTTTCGTGGCATGTGTATGGACGCGAGAAAACGCCGACGGTCCTGCGCGCAGCCAGGTCATCGTCCCGGACGGCTGCGTTGATCTCATCTGGCATGACGGCGGGGCCGAGATCGTCGGACCGGATCGCGGTCCGCGGGCAGTACCGGTACGCGGCGGTGTGAGCATCGCGGGGGTGCGGTTCCGGCCCGGAGCCGCAAGGCTACTGCTGGGGCGTGTTCCCGCGCGGGAGGTCTGCGACCGGCAGGTGCCGCTGCGGGATTTCTTCCCGGGCCGGGCACGGCGACTGGAGGCCTGCCTCGCCCGGACAGAGAGCCCGCGCGCCGCCGCGGCGGTGCTGGACGGCTTCGCAGCCTCGCTGCTGCGCGGCTACGCGCCGGATCCCGCGGTGGAGCATGCCGTGGCGGCGCTCGGCCGTCCCAGGCCGGTGCTCTTGCCGAGCCTGGCCGACGAGCTCGGGCTGTCGGAGCGGCAGCTGCGGCGGCGGGTCACCGACGCGGTGGGCTACGGGCCGAAGACCCTGAATGGGGTGCTGCGCTTCCAGCGGGCCCTGATCTGGGCCCGGTTGGACGACCTCGGGCTGGCCGAGGTGGCGCTGCGCGCGGGATACGCAGACCAGGCCCACCTCACCCGCGAGGTCCGCCGCCTCGCGGGCCTGACGCCGACGCGCTTTCTGGGGCGGGGCCGGACGTCTCAGGATGCCGGATCGTAGGCGCGCAGCGTGAGCAGGGCGGCGAGCGTGACGCCGGGGCGGGCCTCGAGTTCGATGGTGGGGGACCAGCGCGCCCAGCGGACCGGCCAGCCCCCGTCCTTCTGCTGCTGGGCGGCCAGGTGGCTCAGGCCGCGGTCGATCTCGGCGTCGGTGAACCACGCGCGCGCCAGACTGTCCGGGCTCGAGGCGAAGTCGTGCGGCAGGTGATACTCGCCGGGCGCGTAACCGGGCGCGAGGTGCGCTTGCTCGGGGTGGTCGGGATCGAGGAGCACGATGCGCTGCTCGCGTACCAGTTCGCCCAGGCGTTCAGCCTGCTGCCGCGCCCAGGGCCTATCGGGGGCCGCGTCGAGGAAGGCGATGGCCGCCTCGGCCTCGTAGGGGTGGGTCCGCTGAAGGCCTTCGATGGTATGGCGGCAGAAGTCCGACGCCGTCTTCAACCAGGGGTGGTCGATCCCGTGGCGGAGCAGCGGCCCTGCGATCTGTCCCGTGGCCAGCAGTTCACCAGCCGGCTCGTCGGCGATCGGCAGCCAGGGCGGGCGCGGATAGGGGCGCAGGGTCGCCAGCACGGCCGGCACGGCTCCGTCCGGGGCGGTGACCTTGGCCAGCCAGTCGCACAAGTGCCGGCCCCGGGTGACGTCCAGGGCCCTGGTCTCCTCCAGCACCCGCAGGGCGGCAGGCAGCGAGATGGGCTGTGCCGCCGGCCCTCTCACGTCGGGTTCGAGCCCGAAGGCGTAACCCCCGTCCGCGCCGCGGTAGGCGTCCAGAGCGGCCAGCACGCCCGCCGGGTCGGCTTCGCTGCCGAACAGGAACGCGAAGCGGCGCTGTTCCAGCACTCGGCCCGAGGTCCACAGGAAGCGGCCGGCTCGCTCGATCATGACGTCGTTCACCCATGCCATGCATCGACGGTACGCGGGGTCACGCGGATGGTCTTGCACGAATCGGCCACCCATGTCGTCACGCTGACCCGCGCGGTCAATCTTCAGTGACACAAACCGCCGTCCGTCAACCTTCGACGGCAACCAGTCAAGGTTCGCTGTCACTGGACAGAGCTGCAGTACACGGCGTCCCGGCGGTGGCCGTGCCCCCGGGCGAAGCGGTGGCCACAGGCCGGGCAGCGCACCACGTGCTCGGTCTCGACGCCCTGGGTGAACCACAGGCCGATGGCGACGGCCTCAAGGATGTGATGCCGCCGACGGCGGGCCGCCGCCTTGCACTTCGCCGTACAGAACCGAGCATCGCTCCGCGCAGCCGCTCGCAGCGGCCCCCAGCAGTACGCGCACCGGCGCACTCGTCCGGCCATACCTTCACGGTACGCCCGTCTCTTTCGGGTGTGACCTTCGTGAGGCCCGCTTGGTGTGTTTGGTGTGTTTTGGGGGTTTTGCCCGGTTCTGGTTGGACCAACCCGGGTGGGGTCGGGTGTCGGCTTTCGCCTGTTTCGCTGGTGTGTGGGTGGGGCTGGGTTTGGTTGCTGCGTGTGTCCGTCGTGGGCATGCCATGCGGTTGGGGGTGGGGTGTTGGGGGTGGGGTTTTGACGGGTTGTTTCGGCGGGTTCCGGAACGGGCTTCAGCCGTGTTTTCAGGGTGTTTTTGGTGGGGGTTTTCGGCCCCACTGTTCCGCGTTTGGGTGGTGCGCGTCACGGGCAATGGGGTGTGACGCGCACCGGGTGGTGATCTTGTCAGGGCCGATGTCGGCGGCCTTGTCCGGGGCGGCTGGTCGGCGTCCTGCTCGCCGCCGTCCGGGCCGCCCGTGGACGTCCGCCTCGGCGCCGCCCCGTTGGAGTCTGGTTGACGTCCTCGCCGCCTGTCCGTCGGACGGGAGACCTTCCCGTGTCAGGGCGTGAGCTCCGCCCTGTAGGCCGGAAATTCTGCGGTCTGGGCGAGGCCCCGGCCGCCGTCCGGGCCGCCGTCGACGCCCCGGGGCTGCTCGGTGCCGTGCTGTTCGCCGCCGTCCGGCCTGGCCGCGTGGGGTGGTCCGTTCCAGAAAGCTGGAACGCCCGCCGGCCTTTCGCCGCCTGCTGCTCGCGGCTGCGCCGGCGTCGCCCGGGGGATGGCTCGCGTGAGTCATCGTGTTGACGTCCGGGCCGCCGCTCGTCCTGGCGGCTTTGCGAGTCGCTTGGGTCGCTGTTCCTGGTCGTTGTCGTCGGCCAGGAGCCAGCCGTCCCGCGTCCTGCTCGGCGTCCGGCTCGCGGCTGTCCGGGTCCTGCCGCCGCTGTCCGGGGCGTCGTGCTGCGCGGCCTGCTGAGGGGTGTCGTCGGACGCTCTGGCATGATCACCGGCTATGAGCGACCTCGCGTTCGATGCCCTTCTGTGCGACCTGGACAACGTCATCCGCTTCTACGACCTGGACGAGGTGGCCCGCCAGGAGGAAGCCGCCGGGATCGCTCCCGGCACCACCATGGAGATCGCATTCGCCCCCGGGCGGGACCTGCCGCTCTTGCTGGGCCAGATCACCCGGGCTCAGTGGGCCGCGTCCATCAGTGAGGCCCTGACCGCTCAGATCCCCGCCCAGCGGGCAGCCGATCTCGCCACCGCCTTCGCCCATGCCCCCGCCTGGGTGGACCAGCACGTGGTCGAGCTGATCCGGCAGGTCCGCCGCAGCATCCCGGTCGTGCTGGTCACCAACGCCACCGTCTGGCTCGATGACGACCTGGCCCAGCTCGGCCTCACCGATCTTGCCGACCACGTGGTCAACAGCTCCCGGGTCCACAGCGCCAAACCCGACGCCGAGATCTACAAGATCGCCGCCGAGCGAGCGGGCGTCCCCGCTCACCGCTGCGCCTTCGTCGACGACAGCCAGACCAACGTCGACGCTGCCCGCCGGGCTGGCATGACCGCTGTGCTCTACCACGACATCTCCGACCTTCGCCGGCTCCTCGCTCCCATTGTGAACGAGGGCGACTCGTCCTTCTTGCAGGAGACGTAAGCGGGTCCGCACTGCTGACTGTCACTTCGCTGAGGGCCGGAAAAACTTCGTTGAGACGGGCCAGGGTGCCTCGCACGAGTCATCAAGCGGTGCCTGGCGGCCTGATCGTCGTCCTGCTCGGTGTCGTGCTGTTCGGTGGCGCTGCTGTACGTCAGCTTGGTGGGGATGGCTCGCGCGAGTCATCAAGGGACGCCCGGTGGCGTGGCTGCCGTCCTGGCCGCTGTCCTCGGCGCGGTCCTGGCCGCCGTCGTGCTGCGCCCCCGGCGCACCCGTCCGGCCTGTGGCCCGGGCTGCCTTGGCGCCGTCCTGGTGGATGTTGTCGTGGATGCCTCGCGCGTGGCATGGAGCTGGTGGGCGGCGGTTCCCCGCGGCTGCCCGCCCGGCCGCCTCGCCGCCCGCCTCGCCGCCGCCCTCGGCGCCGTCCTGGCATCGGGGTCGGGAGTGCGGGTGTGGGCGGCCGTCAGGCCGCCGTCCAGGAGGCGCTGTGCCGCCTCGGGAGAGGCCTTTGGGGTGGGGCTGCGCCCCGCCCTGCGGTCTTGCCCCCGCCCGGCCGGTGCTGCGCCGCCTCGGCGCACCCGCACCGCCCACCGTGCCGCCGCAGGCTTCGCCGGCACCTGCTCGGGTGGCGCCGCAGGCGCCCGCTGTCCGTTCTCGGCCGAGGGCCGTCAGGCCCCCCTTTCCCGGCCCCTTCTGGCCCGTCTGTGCCGCCCCTTTTCCGGTGGCGCCGCAGGCGTCACCAGCAGCCCTTTTCGAGGGGCCGTCAGGCCCCGGCCCACGCCGAAGGCCCTTCCCTTCCGTCGTGATTTCGGTGTGGAGCCTTCGGGGTGTTCGGCAGGGTGCGGGCCGGTCGTTATCGGCCGGTAGGAGCGGGCAGGCGGGTTAGTGCTTGTTGTGACATTAGGATCGGGATTTCAGGCGTCTGTCTGGCGGGTTCTCAGCGGGATACCGGGTAGTCTTCCAGCCCGTTTCCCGTGCGCCTGTCCGGTGACATTTGAAGGTCGGGCACCGGTGACATTCACGTGCGTTTCAAGGGCGCCCCGCGCTGCGCCCTGGCCCGGCGCTGCACGGGCTTTTTGGCCGGGTGGGTTGTGACGGTTGGTGGGCTGTTTCCCGGGCAGCTCCCTGGCCTGATTCCGGGGGTGGTGCGGGGGCCGGGTCGGTTACAGCTCTTGCATCTTTGACACCTCGCCCCGGCACGGGGCGGCAGGGCCCTAGGGAGGACTGCTCTGGGAGCCCCTCGCGGGGCCGCCGAACGGGTGGGTGGTGGAGGCCCCGGCAGGGGCCCCCGACCCGGGGGAGACGCTACTTCCGGGGATTTACGCCATATCGTCAACGGGCGCTCCACCGGATACCCCCTCCCTGTCAGGGGAGGGCCCTCTACCCAAAATTCGCGTCACATCGTCAACGGTGCCCGACCGCAGGGAGGGGGTGGGGGTACTACCGGAATTTTGCGTCACATCGTCAACGCTGGCGACGGCCCCCGGGGGAGGGGGCGTCTACCCAAAATTCGTGTCACATCGTCAACGCATCTGAGGGCCGGGGCCGCAGGCCCCCTCAGTTGATGCCCCGTCAGGGGCCATCAGATGCCCTCCGAATTCGCCGCAGGCGAATGGGCCCGGCCACCCCGCCCGGCGCAGCCGGGCCCCCGAGGCGCAGCCTCGGGACACCACGCACGGTGACGCCGCCAGGCGTCAC
>NZ_JBIRJC010000107.1:0-5486 GCF_044329365.1 Kitasatospora sp. NPDC017646
CGGCTACCGCAAAGTCTGGGCCGAACTCCAGCGACGCGGCCACACCGTCGCCCAGTGCACGGTCTCCCGCCTCATGAAAGCCGAAGGGCTGTCAGAGGACGTTAAGTCCGTTTCTGGTAACGACCTCGTTCAGGTTGGGTGAGGAAGCCTTGGCGAGTGAGGCGTCCGAGGCGGCTGCGGGTGATGTTTACGGACGCCTCGTCGGTGGGCATGCCGAGAAGTTCGTGCAGCTCGCGGGCCCGGAACGCCTGATTGGGGTGCTGGTTGAAGGCGTTCACGATGGCCTGGTAGGCCGTGTTCGTCTCGGGTGGATCGGGTTCGGATCCTGCTGCCGGTGCGATGTCTGCGATGATCTTTCGGGTGGTGCCCAGGTCCGCGAGGCGTGCGTTGGTCTCGGCCAGGGCGGCGGTGAGGTGTTCGATCTGACCGCGTAGTTCCCCGGCCCGGGTGGTGGCCTCGTCGTGCTGGGCCTGGAGGCCGGCCAGGAGCTCGGAGACGTTCACGCGGCCAGTCCGAGGGTGTCGCGCCAGGCTGGACTCGGTGTGGTGAGGCGGCGGGTCATGTTCGCGGTGGAGGCCCAGTAGACGCGTGAGGCGGAGGTGTCGGGCCGGTGGTCGTACTCACGGGCCAGGCGCCGGTGCAGCATCAGCGTGCCGTTCGTCTGCTCCACCACCCATCGCTTCGGCTGCGGGACGAAGCCTTTGCCCTGGTCGGCCGGGTTGCGGCGGATGACCTCGACGTCGATGTCCAGCAGGGCGCCGTGGATGATGACTTCGTCCTTGAAGCCCTGGTCCACCAGGGCTTTCTCCAGGCGGTTGCCGCACCGCTCGGCGGCTTGGTCGAGCAGGGCGGTGCCGGCGGCGTTGTCATGTGCGGAGGCGGCCAGGACGACGACGCCGATGATCAGTCCCAGCACGTCGACGACCAGTCCCCGCTTGCGCCCCGACACCTTCTTGTTCGCGTCCAGTCCCGTTGTGGTCTTCGGGACACCGGCGGCCGCGCGGACGGACTGGGTGTCGATGATCACGAGGGACGGGTCCTCTAATCGGCGAGCCCTCTCCCGTACCTGGCAGCGCAGGAGTTCCTGGATCCGCTGGTCGAGCCCGTCCTGGCGCCACAGGCCGAAGTAGTAGAACACCGCCGACCAGGACGGCAGGTCATGGGGCAGGTAGCGCCACTGACAGCCCGTCCGGTTCTGGTAGAAGATCGCGTTCACGACCTCCCGCAGATCACAGGCCCCCGGATCCCCGGTAGCCGACCGAGCCACCCGGTCCTGCTTCCAGGCCGTGATCATCGGCTCGATCAACGCCCACTGCTCATCCGATAAGTCGCTCGGATACGCCCTTCTGTCCATGCGCCGCAGAACATCACCCACACCCCGGCTGGCACGCCAGTACGGCCGACGTTCACACGAACGAGCGATCACGAACCGAGAGAAAGGGGACTTAACGTCCACTCAGGTCATCGCAATGCATGCTCTCAACTGTCCGCAGCACGCGACTGTGAGGCCGCGAGACCCTCGGCGGCCAACGGACGGGAGGAACATCATGCGCAAGAGGTTCAAGGTTCTGGCGATGTGCGCTGTCGCCGTCGCCTCGGTCGGGCTCAGCACCGCCCCGGCGTTCGCCGACAGCTACAGTCAGTACCAGAGCATGGTCGTTTCCATCAGCCACCAGGGCTGCTTTGGAACGATCGACGGCATGCACGACGACACCCAGGGCTACTGGGTGGCTCGCGCCGCATTTTACACCAGCTCTTCCCACGGCTGCACCGGAGCGCTCTACCGCAAGAAGGACGGCTCCAGCACCTGGACCGAGGTCAGCTATCAGAACTTCGTACCCGACGGCACCTGGACTCGCACCGGCTACCACTGGGACGGCCCCGGAGCCGAGTCGAAGGTATGCGTGAGCCAGTACGTCGGCGATCCCATCGGGAACGGAGCCTGCTCCGCACCCTGGTAGGTGCCTGACTCTGAAGCAGCCGGGATCTTGGAGGAGGCCCACCGCATCCCGGCAGCGTCAGCCCACGCCACACGATGTTCGCCGCCGTCCCGGTCGACATACGCGACCTCGAACCCCCGCACCAACGCCGGCGCCCCCACCGGCAACACTCCGAGCAACCGTCACACCACCCGATGATCAGACGCAGAAGTCCCGGTCCGTCAACGTCGCCACCTTCACCGAGACGGGTGGTCCGCCGCTAGCCAGGCTCACCGAGACTCCGCCGTGTTCATCGAGACAGGACGGCTGCGCGACGGACGCGGCCGGCGCAGCCTGGTCCGTTTCGACGCGCGGGGAAACGATGGAGCGGGCAGCAGCCGGGCCGGCGCCGCTTGATTCGACGCGCGGGGAATCAAGGCGGGTGGCGGCGGGCTGCGTACCCGGAGCGCCGGGTGGGAGTTGGCCGGGCAGGCGGGTGGTGTAGGTGGTCATGGCCGGCCTTTCGTGTCGTCGGAGGTGAGGGCGGGGCGGCGGGGCGCGGGCTGCATGCCGTCGGCCATGTCGTGCAGGTGGTGGACGGCGTCGTCCCAGCCCTGGCCGTACCAGTACGGGCCGGTCAGCGCGGTGGGGTGGTGCGGGACGGCGGCCAGCTGGTTCGCGGCCTGCCGCCAGGACGAGGCAAGGGCCGCCCTCATCCGGTCGAACTCCTCCACCAGGGCGGCCAGGTCGACGCCGGGCAGCGGGTCCGGCTCCTCGGCCAGGGCACGGGCCAGCCGGCCGACGGCAAGCCGCGCCCGCCGGGTGGTGTCCCAGGCCTCCGGCCGGTCCATACCGGCCGGAGGCGGGGTCTCGGCGGCGGTGGCCAGGACCTCGGCAGCGTGAGCGTCCAGCGCGTCGCGCACCTCGTCCTCGGACCAGACCGTCGTGCTGCCGCGATCGGTGCGGATCATCGCCTGAAGCCGCTCTCGTGCGTTCACCGGGTTCTCCTCTCCGTGCTGGGCAAGGCGCGCTCCTCGATGCGTGAGGGGCGGCCCGGTGCGCGGGCCGCCCCCGGGGCGGTGGTGTTACTGGTCGGTGGTGCAGTCGTGGTCGGCCTCCAGGGCCCAGCCACAGGCGCCGCATTCGGCGCGGCCGTCCCAGCCGATCTCGTCGCCTTCGTCGCAGTCGTGGTCGGCGTCGACCAGGGTGACGTCCTCGACTGGTGAAGAGGCGGTGTTCCAACCCTGCGCTATTCGGCTGGTTGAGCGTGACGGATGGCGTGCGGGGTGTCGATGAATGGACCCACTGCACGGTTTCGAGGCCCTGGTCGAGCACCGCGTGCTGTCGGCCGCCCTGCCGGCCCGGTTCCCAGGAACCGGCAGGGCGGCCTGTTACTGGTCAGTCCCGGCGGGCGCCCCGGACGATTCGGTCGACGACGGCTACGGCCCACTCCGGGTGCTCCTCCAGCCACCCGCCAAGGTGTTCCTGGACGGCCTGTCCGACGCAGGCGCGCACGGTGGCGTTGCCCAGCACGTCGCGGATGGCGCCGTGGAACTCGGGGTGGTCCAGTTTCACCGACACGACCGCCGTCAGGCCCTCGCCGATACGGTCGGTGCTGAGATCGGGGTCCGTCGCCGTCAGCAGCCGCCGCTCCCGCGCGTACGCGGTGACCGCGGCCGCCACCCCGTCGCGGAAGCCGCACTCGTGCGTGCCGCCGCCGGTGGGCCGGCTGTTGGCGAAGCTCCGGATCCGCTCCTCGCGGGAGCCATGCCAACGGAGGGCCACCTCCACCGTCCCGGCCATGCGCGGGTCCTCCCGCTCGAAGCCGACGACGTCCGAGTGAGCAGGTGCCTCCTCCTGCTCGTCGAGGAGGGCGACGAAGTCCCGCGCCCCGCCGGGGTACCGGAACCGCACAGACCGAGACGCGGCCGGGCGGCGCTGGTCGGTCAGAGAGATCTCCAAGTCCCGGTTTAGCAAGGCCAGTTCCCTGAATCGCTCCGCCAGTCCATCGAACGAGAACTCCGTAGTTCCGAAGATGTCGGTATCGGGCCAGAAGACGATGGTGGTTCCGCTTCCGGTCGACGTGCCCGCCTCGGTCAGCGGGGTGACGGCCACGCCGCGGGCGTACTCCTGGACCCAGCGGGTTCCCCCGCGTCGCACTTCGGCCGTCATCCGGCGCGACAGGGCATTGACGACGAAGGGCCCCACCCCGCAGAAGCCGAGCGTCACGTCGTGGCGGCCGCCGGGCCCCGCCCCGGTCTGCATGCGGGTCAGCAGGGCTTCGATGCCGGGGAGGCCGGTGCCGCCCGCTTCGTCGATGCGAACGCCCCGCCCGTCGTCGGTGACACACACGCCGCCGTCGGGGGTGAGAGTGATGTCGACGCGGCTGGCGTGACCGGCCAGGACCTCGTTGACGGCTCGGTCGGCGACCTCGAACACCAGGTGGCGCATGCCGCGTTCACCGGTCGAGCCGATGTACATCCCGGGCCTCTTCCGGATTGCCTCCCACCCCTCCAGCACCTGGATCTGGCTGGCGTCGTACTTGCTGGCTTCCTCACTCACAATGTCCCCTCCGATGCTGTCCAGCAGAACTCCTAAGCCTAGGCGAATCCTTGGAAAACACCAGGTCAGGCCACGTTTGCCAAGTGCGTGGACGGGCTTGTGGGAGCTTGTCCGGAGGTGGTTGACCCCGGGGTCGCGAACTGGCCCCGGATCGCTGCCACGGGCCCAGCGGAGCCGCGTACGGCACCGTTCCCGGCAGCCCCGAAGTCCCCAATTTCATGCGTTTGCGCGTCGGTCGGGGACACCACGTTCGTCGGCTTCACCGCCGGACTGATCCGATCCCTCACTGAACTCCCGCCCCGGCCAGACAGGGCAGCTGAACGCTCAGTCGCAGGTCTCCTGGCAGGCGGCGAGATAGTCGGTCCAGCTGTCGTTGGCGTACTGAGCCCAGGTGTAGGCGGTGTTCGGATGGATTCCGAACAGGTCGCTGATCACGATGGGCGGGAGGTCAGCGACGGCTTCGAGCATTGCGGTGTTGCGTGCGCTGATGACCGAAAGATCGTGCTGCTTCATGAGTGTGTGGAGCCGTCCTGCGCTGAGGGGCCGGTTCGGGAACCGTCCGGGTAGCAGGAAGGCGGGGCCGTGTTCCTGCTGCGGCCGGAGCATGAAGTGAGACCCCCGTTGCGCGATCTTCTGCTCGATCAGCCAGCCCAGCTTGGGCGGCAGCAGGACAGGATTGCGGTCGATGGTGAGGTAGGCGCTTCCCTTGTCGCGCTGAAACCGGTCGACGGTCAGTTCGGCGACACGGACGAGAGACAGAGCGTAGTGAACCGCCCCGGGTTCGATAGAGATCTCAGGTTGTGGTTGTGACCTGCGGCTTTGTGGTGGTGAGGTAATAGTCGGTCTCGTACTCGGCTGGCGGAACGTGGCCTATCTCACCGTGGAGCCGGCGGTGGTTGTACCAGTCGATCCACTCGGCGGTGGCGAGTTCGACCTGCGAGAGGGTGCGCCAGGGCCGCCGGGGCTTGATCAGCTCGGTCTTGAACAGGCCGATCGTGGACTCCA
>NZ_JBIRJC010000108.1:0-5228 GCF_044329365.1 Kitasatospora sp. NPDC017646
ACGCCCGCCGCCGCGACAGCGCCAAGAGCGCCCTCATCACCCTGGTCGAACACGCCCTGCTCGCCCGACTCCGGTGACCACCGCGCCTGTGGGCCGGGCGAGGGCGCGAACAGCGGAACCGTCAAGCCCCGGTGAGCCGTCACACTGACGGGTCGCCGGGGCGGCGGCGCTTGCCGGCCGGTGCCCTCCCGGGACCGCGCGCAAGACCCGTGTATAAGCAGCGGATAACAGTTCGGTAGGCATTTTGTGATCAACAATGACGCAGAGTGGCGAATCAGCGTCACTCAGCGCCAGATGACCACGGATTTGCTCCGTCATGTCGCTGATTGTCCGGATTGTGACGGCGCGGGTGCCCTACGGCGTCTGTTTGTCCCCCATCCCTGCACGTGCTGAAATTCCAGCTACCCCTGAATATCCCGCGTCGGCCGTCCGGCGGCGGCCCAGGGCCCCGGGGGTAGCGCTGGATTGATCCATGGCCGGCTAGTCGGCCGAGAGGTAGTAGTCGAGTGAGGCGTAAGCAGCAACCCGCCCCGCAGCGGCGCTCCGAGCCCCGCCAGAGCGAGCCGAACGGCAACGCCGCGGAAAAGGCCGGATTCTCCGCGTTCACTCCCACCGAGGAGCGCGCCCCCGCCACCCCGACCCCCAAGCCCACGGGCGCGGCCAAGGAGCCCCGCCCGGGCGCCGATCCGGCCGGTGACGGCGGCTCCAGCCGCTACGACTTCCTCCGTCCGCGCAACTGGCGCGTGCCGACCCGTCTGATCGCGATCCTGCTGATCCCCGTGATCATCAGTCTGGTCTTCGGCGGTCTTCGAGTGAACACCTCGGTCGACGGCTACATCAAGGCCTCCCGCGCCGAGAAGACCGCAGAGCTGGCCAAGGCGGCGACCGAACTCGCCGAGGCGCTCGAGAACGAGCGCGACAAGACCCTGATACCCCTGATGACGGGGCAGGACCCGAACAACGAGGTCACCAAGCGCCGCGCCGACACCGACGCCGCGCTGAAGGCCTACGAGGCCGCGTACGCCGCCTCCGACAAGTCCGGCGAGCTGCCGCGCCGCCACGAGGCCTTCGAGACCCTGGTGGTCGACCTGCCGCACCTGCGCCAGGTCGCGTACGGCAAGGAGCTGTTCGCCAGCGCCACCGCGAGCGCCTACTCGACGATGTTCGCGCCGCTGCTGGCCTACGACAACTCGGTCGGCAACGGCTCCGCCAACGCCACCAGCAAGGGCCGCGCGATCTACGCGATGTCGCTGGCCAAGGCCTCCGCCTCGACCCAGCGCTCGCTGATGCTCAGCCTGCTGGTCGGCGCCTCGACGGGCGCGACCACGCGGTACGAGAACCAGGACATGACCCAGCAGATCCTGGTCTCCGAGAAGCTGGAACAGGTCTCGATCAGCGAGTTCACCACCGGTAGCGACCCCGCGGACGCCAAGAAGTACGCGGACGCGCAGGTCGCCCTGGCCACCGCGCAGGACCGCTCGGCCTACAAGATGCCCAACGGCACCGCGCCCACCATGCAGGGCCTGCTGGCGCTCGCCTCCAACTACGCCGAGGCCGCCGCCATCGGGCAGCAGAAGGGCAAGGCCGCCGCCGACGCCGCGTACGCCGAGGCCAAGAACGCCGGTCTGACCCCGGACAACTGGAACCAGGCCGCCGGGACCCACATCCAGGCCCTGCGGAACACCGAAGTCGCGCTGCTGGACGACGTCCTCACCGACTCCCGCAACCTCAAGGACAACGCGCTCTACGACGCCATCCTGAACACGGTCATCGTCGTCGCCGCACTGATCCTGGCCGGCCTGCTCACCGGCTACGTCGCCCGCTCGATGATCCTCGGCATGCGCACCCTGCGCAGCGCCGCCCTGGAGATCGCCGACCACCGCCTGCCGGACCTGGTCGAGAAGCTCTCCAAGACCGACCCCGACCGGGTCGACACCTCGGTGACCGCGATCCCGCTGCACGGCAAGGACGAGATCGGCGAAGTCGCCCGGGCCTTCGACCAGGTCCACCAGCAGGCGGTGGCGCTCGCCGCCGAGCAGGCGCTGCTGCGAGGGAACGTCAACGCGATCTTCACCAACCTGTCGCGCCGCAGCCAGGGCCTGATCCAGCGCCAGCTGGCGCTGATCACCGACCTGGAGAACAACGAGGCCGACCCGGACCAGCTGGAGAACCTGTTCAAGCTGGACCACCTCGCCACCCGCATGCGCCGCAACGGTGAGAACCTGCTCGTCCTCGCGGGCGAGGAGGCCGGCCGCCGCTGGAACACCCCGGTCCCGCTGGTCGACGTGCTGCGCGCCGCCGCCTCCGAGGTGGAGCAGTACGAGCGCGTCGAGCTGTCCGGCATCCCGGAGGTCGAGGTCGTCGGCGCCGCCGTGACCGACCTCGTCCACCTGCTCGCCGAGCTGCTGGAGAACGCCACCTCGTTCTCCAGCCCGCAGACCCGGGTGCTGGTCAACGCGACCCGCCTGCCCGACGGCCGGGTGCTGGTCGAGATCCACGACAAGGGCATCGGCCTCACCGCGGACGACTTCGCGGAGATCAACGAGAAGCTGGCCGAGCCGCCCACGGTCGACGCCACCATCTCCCGCCGCATGGGCCTCTTCGTGGTCGGCCGGCTCTCCCAGCGGCACGACATCCGCGTCCAGCTGCGCCCGTCCGGCGAGTCGGCCGGCACCACCTCGCTGGTCATGCTCCCGCCGTTCGTCACCCAGTCCTCGGTGGCGCCGGAGCCGGAGGAGCAGTTCACCGTCTCCCGGATCTTCGCCGACCAGGAGCCGACCTCCGAGTGGGCCCCCGACAACCACAACCGCAGCGCCGCGGAGCTGGGCTTCGACGACCACCTGACCGGCATCGGCAACGCCGGCTCCTCCGGCTTCAGCCCGGCCCTGGAGGCCGTCCAGCGCTCGCAGCGCCTCGACCAGGTCCGCCGCGCGGCCCTGGAGGGCGCGCCGCAGCCGCCGGTGGTGGACGCCGAGGTCGAGGAGGACTACCAGCAGGGCTACGACCAGTACGCCCCGCAGCAGGGCTACGACCAGGGCTACTCCGAGGGCCAGTACGCCGACGACCAGTACGGCTACGACCAGGGCGGCTATCAGCAGGACGATTACGCCCAGGACGGCTACGGCCAGTACCCGCAGCAGAACTACGAGCAGGGCGCCTACTCCGAGGGCCAGTACGCCGACGACCAGTACGGCTACCAGCAGGACGAGTACGCCCGGGGCGGCTACGGCCACCAGGCCGAGGAGGCCCCCGCCGGCCACCCGTACGCCCCGGAGCCGCCCGCCCTGCCCGCCGCCGAGCCCTCCACCACCCTGCCGTCCGGGCTGCCCCAGCGCCGCCCCGGCCAGCAGCTGGCGGGCGGCAGCCTGGGCAGCGCCCCGGCCGTCGGCAGCCCGTCCGGGGACACCCCGAACTGGTTCGCCGGCGCCAAGGACACCTCCTCGCCCACCGAGACCCGCGGCCACGACGTGTCCGCACTCGGCGGATACGGCCCGACCGGCCCGACCGCCAGCTCCCCCTGGCAGTCGCCGAACGACGGCGACTGGCAGCGCGCCGAGCAGCTGCGCGAGCCCTCGTCCAGCGGCACCACCGGGGCCGGACTGCCCCGGCGCGTTCCCAAGCAGAACCTGGTGCCCGGCAACGCCAAGCCCACCCCGCAGGAGGGGCCGCAGGTCTCCCGCAGCCCCGAGGAGGTCCGTGGCCGCCTCACCAACCTGCGCCGCGGTGTGGAGCAGGGCCGCAGCGCCGGCAACACCGGAAGCTTCCGGATCGACCCCGATCAGGTAGACCAGTCCGGCAACGGACAGAACCGGAGCACCGATCTCTTCGGCGGCTCGAACCACCAGGAGCGTTGAGTTGACTCAGATGAGCCAGGCCGCACAGAACCTGAACTGGCTGATCACCAATTTCGTGGACAACACCCCCGGGGTGTCCCACACCGTGGTGGTCTCCGCGGACGGCCTCCTGCTGTGCATGTCGGAAGGCTTCCCGCGCGACCGCGCCGACCAGCTCGCCGCCGTCGCCTCCGGCCTCACCTCCCTCACCTCCGGCGCCAGCCGGATCTTCGAAGGCGGCGAGGTCAACCAGACCGTCGTCGAGATGGAGCGCGGCTTCCTGTTCCTGATGGCCATCAGCGACGGCTCCGCCCTCGCCGTCCTCGCCGCACCCGACTCCGACATCGGCCTGGTCGGCTACGAGATGGCCCTGCTCGTCGACCGGGCAGGCGCCGTCCTCACCCCCGCACTCCGCGCGGAACTCCAGGGCAGTCTCCTGCACTGACGGTTCGTCGGATACCGTCCAGGTATTCGAAGTACCTCCGCGTCCTTCCCGGGCCCGCTTCGGCGGGCTCGGGTTCGGACGTCGTACGGCCTTCGCACCACCGGCTCCGGACTCGTACCGAAGCTCGCACCGCACCGCCGCACCTTGTGAGGAGAGGAACCGTGACACCGCCCGACGACCGCAGCGGCCAGTACGGCGTTCCGTACCCTGGCACAGGCCATGACGCCTTCGGAGCACCCGGCGCCGGCCACGGTCAGCCGTACGGTCGGCAGCAGTACGGACAGCCCCAGCAGCACCCGTACGCCCGACCCGATCAGCAGTACGGCCAGTACGGCCAGGCCGACCCGTACTCCGGGCCCCAGCCCGCCTTCGACACCCCGCCGCCCGGCTACCCGACGCCGCCGCCCGGCGAGACGCCCGCCCCGGCCCCCGGCTACCAGCCGGCCCAGGAGCCCGGGCACGTCGAGGAGTTCGAGGACGAGCCGGACTCCGGCCCGCTGATCCGACCGTTCGCCATGACCGGCGGTCGCACCCGGCCCCGCTACGAGCTCGCGCTGGAGGCCCTGGTCTCCGCCGACGTCGACCCGCAGCGCCTGGCCACCCTCCTCCCGGAGCACCAGCGGATCTGCACCCTGTGCAGAGAGGTGAAATCCGTCGCCGAGGTGTCGGCGCTGCTCTCCCTTCCCCTGGGAGTGGCCCGCATCCTCGTGGCCGACCTGGCCGAAGCCGGCCTGGTCGCCATCCACCAGCCCGCTTCCGGCGGCGAATCCGGAAACCAGCCCGACGTCACGCTGCTCGAAAGGGTCCTCAGTGGACTTCGCAAGCTCTAACGCGGCCGCCCCCACCCGCGCCACCACCTCCGCGAAGATCGTCATCGCGGGCGGCTTCGGCGTCGGCAAGACCACGCTCGTCGGCGCCGTCTCCGAGATCAACCCCCTGCGCACCGAAGC
>NZ_JBIRJC010000109.1:0-5033 GCF_044329365.1 Kitasatospora sp. NPDC017646
CCGCGACGATCACCGTGATGAACTGCGCGAGCATCCCAACGACTCGTCACACCAGGGCCGGTGACCTGCACCAATCACGATGGAACTTCCTCATTGCAGCCGGTGCAGCCGGAAGACGTCTCCGGCGAGCAGGTAGTACTGGACGATGCCCCGGTAAACGGCCCCGAACGTGGCGACGATCGCGTGATCGCTGCCGTTGGTCAGTTCCGTTCGCTTCGCGGGCTTGCCGCGGGCGAGATAGGGCTCGCACTTGGCCTTGATCACGTCCCTTGGGACACGAAGGGCGATCTGGCCGTTGACCCTGCGGTAGCGGCCGGTCTTCTTCGTGTCGTTGTGCTGGGTCGTGATCTCGTAGCCGAGGAACCGTGCCGCCCGGGTGCGGGCGTGGGTGATCAGCGTCTTCTCCCGGGAGAGTTCCAGCATGAGTTCGTCACGCAGGAACTCAGCCAGGCGGTACTTGATCTGCTCGGCCTCGGCTTTCGGTCCGGTGAATCCGAGGAGATGGTCGTCTGCGTAGCGGACATAGCGAAGCCTGCGATATGACGGATCGTTGGGATCGGCGCTCGGCAGGCTCACCATCCGCTGACGCAGTGTCCTGGCCTGGGCCCGGTCACCGTGCCGGCGGGCTTTCGCCAGCAGATTCTGCAACTCCAAATACGCGGGGTTTCTGACCCGGCGCTCTCCACGGGTGTACTCCGGGATCAGAACTTTCTCAACGAACTCGTCCAACCGGTGCAGGTAGATGTCGGACAGGATCGGGGAAGCCACTCCGCCTTGCGGTGCTCCGGAGGGCGTGGCTCCCCATTTCCAGTCCTCCAGGCCTGCGCGTGCCGGTCGGCCGGCTGCTGGTCTCCGACTGCAACCCGGCCACCCTGTCCCGGCACGGCCGAGCCCTGACCTGCCACGTCTACGACGCCGAACCACTGGACCCCGCCCAGGCCAAGGCGCTGCGCTTCACCGACGGGGAGATCCGCGCAGCCCTGTGGCTGCCACCGAAGGACGCCCAGGAGGTGCTGCCGACGGTGCTCGCCGACCGCGTGGCCGCAGGCCTCCAGGCGCTGGAGCGCGGGCGATGAGCATGGCGGGCCGACACAGCCGTCCGACCGAGATTTGGCAGGCCAGCGACGGTGACATCGACCAGCGCCTGAAGGCGCTGACGACCGGCCGCCCGGTCGTCGAGGAAGGCGTCAGCGTCCCGGACGGAGGCGACCGCGTCTTCCTCTCCCGGCGCGTCTTCCACCCGGACGGGCGGCTGCACAGCTGCCTGGTCCGCCTCGACTCCGCCGGCCTTTTCCCGTACCCGCCGCCCGACCGGCCCCAGGCCGGTGAACCGTGACGGCCCGCCCGCTGCACCGCCCCTCCGCGGTGTCCGCGGCGCAGGAGATCAGTAGGCGCGGAAAATCGAAAAGTCCGCCTTCGACCAGGGGCGTCGGGAATCGCCGGGCTTGATCGGACAACTCGAACAGCGGCAGGATCTCCAACCCGGATGCTGTTCTCGACTGTCCATCAACTTCTCTGCAGTGCAAAGTTATTGGTGCTGTCGTGCGACGTGATGGCGCTGGATCGCGCTGTGCTCACCTTCCAGGAAGAGGGGCTCTACGAATGATCGACTTCGAGGTGCTGACGGCTTCCGCCCGCCGCGAGGGAATCGAACGCTTCGGGGTCGGCGTCGTGGTCCGCGACCGCTCGGGCAGGGTCCTGCTGATCCGGCGGGCCGCCCATGGCGTCCTGCCCGGCCTGTGGGAGTACCCGGGTGGCGGCTGCGAGGACGGTGAGGCAGTGGACGCTGGCGTCGCCCGCGAGCTCGCCGAGGAGACCGGCCTCACGAACCTGCGCCTGGAGTTCGCGCGCACCTTGGACTTCACCAATCACAACGGCTGCCGGGTGCGGCAGTTCGTCTTCACCACCGTCGTCCCGGACGGCACGACCGCGGTCCTGTCCGACGACCACGACGGCCAGCAGTGGGCGTTGCCCGAGGCTCTGCCGCACACCGGCGACGGGCAGCGCGAGGTCATCACGTGGCTGGTCGGCCGCCTCGCCACCCCCGGCTGGCGGCCCGTCGGCGGCCACCTCACCACCATCGCCCGCCCGGCCACCTACGGGAGCTTCCTCGTCACCGACCCCGCCGGCCGGATCCTCGGGATGCACTCGGCCATCGACCCGGCCGTCTGGGGTTTCCCCGGCGGGATGGTCGAGAACGGCGAGTCCCCGTTCGACGCCGCGGTTCGCGAGGCCCGCGAGGAACTCGGCCTGGACCTGGCCGCGGAGAACCCGCAGATTCTCCGCCGTCGCCTGATCGCCGTGATCCACACCCAGGCCGACGCCGACTACCCGGTGCCGGTGCTGGGCCACATCTTCGACGGCGGCACCCTGACCGCCGAGCAGCAGGCCCGCATCCGCCTCGATCCCACCGAGCACACCGAGCACCGCTTCGAGACAGCCCACGACTGGCGCCACCACATGGACCTGGCCCACTACCAGCGGCTGCGGCAGGTCGTGCGCGCCCACCGGAGCGGACGCCCGCTCTACCTGGAACGCCCCGCCAGTCCGGACGACGACTTCGAAGGCGTCCTGGTCCTCGTCACCGACCCGGCGGGCCGCCTGCTGATGCACCTGCGCGACACCGGCCCCGGCCCCTGGCCCGGCTACTGGACCCCGCCCGGAGGCTGGCGCGAGGACGACGAGAGCGCCCAGGAGAGCGCGGTGCGCGAGGTCCGCGAGGAGGCCGGCATCGAGATCACCGTGCTGCGAACCCTCCCCGACCCCCACCCCGACCTCGGCCTCCCGCTCACCCGCGTCCTGCACGCCGCCTGGAACGGCTCCGACAGCGATCTCCAGCTCGGCGACGAGGGCCAGGCCCTGCGCATGGTCCCCCTGGCCGACGTGCTCGACCTCCACGTCCCGCCCTACCTGCAGCACTACCTCCCGCTGCTCACCAGCAGCCAGCTCGAAGGAGTCCGCCCGTGAACGCCGCACCGACCGTCAGCCGCGAGCCGGTCGTGCCGCAGCCCTGGCAGCACCACGACCGCGAGACCCTGCTGAACACCCGCTCCTACCTGATCCAGCGCGACACGGTGACCCAGCCCGACGGCACCCAAGGGGCCTTCGAGTTCCACCAGGCCCAGATCGACGCCGCGCTGACGGTCGCGATGGACGACCAGGGCCGGATCGCCATGGTCCGCTACCGCTCCTACGTCCACGGTGAGGTCCTCACTCCGCCTGGCGGGAAGCTGGACCCGGGCGAGGACCCGCTGGAGGGAGCCCGGCGCGAGCTCAAGGAGGAGTCCGGCATCACGGCCGCCACGTGGAGCCCGCTCGGCCGGATCGCGCTGATGACCAAGTCCACCGCTCACCTTCACATCTTCCTCGCCCAGGACCTGACGGTCGGTGAGCAGGAGCTGACTGGAACTGAGACGGGCATGACCGTGGAGCGGTGGCCGCTCAAGGAGGCGGTGGCCGCCGCGATGGACGGCCGGCTTTTGCTCTCTGGGGCTGTGGTGTCGGTCCTGATGGCTGCCCAGGCCGTGGGCGCAGCGGGGCGCGCGTGAGCGCCCAACCGGCCACGGCGCAGGTGCCGGCCCGGGTACACGATTGGATGATCCCGGAGCGCGAGTACGCCCGCCAGGAGCAGCGCCGGGGACGTCGGCACGCCTACACCCGACTCGACCCGGCCCGCACCGCGCTGGTGGTCGACATGGTGCCGTTCTTCGACGGGCCGGCCGCGCGCGCCGCCGACATCGCCGGTGTCCCGGTCACCGCCGCACCCGCCCCAGCCCCGGCGGCCACCGCGACCCGGCACAGCGACGCCAGCCCCTGGAGCGCCGGCGCCGAACTCACCGCGCCCGGCAACGCCTTCTGCACCTCCGGGTTCGGCGCCTGGCGCGACAAGACACCGGTCCTGCTCACCGCCGCGCACTGCGGGACCTCCGGCACGTACAAGACCGGCACCGGCACGGTGATCGGCACTGCGTCCGATTCCGACACCGGGCTCGACATCACCGTCATCAACACCAACGGCACCCCGAGCGGCCGCTTCTACGACGGCGCGTGGGACAACGCCTCCGGGTACTCCAAGCGCGTCTTCGGCGCTGGACACAATTCTGTCGGAGGCCTCGTATGCGGGAGCGGGGCGATGTCGGGCGTGCACTGCGGGCTGAAGGTCACCCAGACCGAGTACGCGGCCGGTGTCGAGGGAACCTGGCACAAGGACATGGATGTCGCCGAACGCACCGACTCCGGCACCGTTGCGGTGGCCCAGGGCGACAGCGGTGGCCCGGTCTTCGCCAGCATCAACGGCGGTGAGGACATGCAAGCCCGCGGCATCATCGTCGCCGGCAGCGGCCAGAAGGCCGTCTGCAGCCCGACAGCGGCCAGGACCACCTGCTACGACACCGTCCTGTACACCCCGATCTCGCCGGTCATCGACAAATTCGGCCTGTCCATCGCCTGACCGACAGCACGAAAGGAAGGGGCGCCTCGTGGACATCGCGCTCACCGGCCGGCTCGTGGCCACCCTCTCAGTTCTGGCCATCGCGTGCGGCGCGGCCGTCGCCCAGGGCGCCGGACCCAGCGGGCAGGAGCTAGCCGACCTCCAGCAGGCCATCTACCAGGCCGGTGTCGGACCGGCGACCTGGCACGTGAACACCGTCGGCGCCAACCCGGGCGACCGGGTGCAGAGGGTCGAGGTGATCGGCGACCTCCAGGCCGCCCGCCGTGTCCTAGCTGTTCTGACCCGTGAGGTTGGGGACGCGGCTGGCGGGTGGCTTGCCTGCGAGTGCGGTGTGTCCGCGGTGGTGATTGTAGGCGTGGAGTCAGTCAGGGTAGGCGTCGCGTCGTTCCTGTTCGGTGCGGTAGGGGCGGGCGTAGGCCCATTCGTCGAGCAGGGTCCGGTTGAAGCGCTCGACCTTGCCATTGGTCTGGGGCCGGTAGGGGCGGGTGTCTTGCGGCCGGCCGCTCGGCCGAGGACGTGGTGGCCGCCGCCGTCGGGGATGTTGCCGAGCTTCTTGATGTCCACGTGCACCAACTCGCCTGGG
>NZ_JBIRJC010000110.1:0-4595 GCF_044329365.1 Kitasatospora sp. NPDC017646
CCGGAGCCGGTCAGCGTCACCGTCGCCCCCGTCGCCCCCGTCGCCGGACTGACCGAAGCGATCACCGGAGCGGCAACCGCGTAGGTGAACGCGACACCGTTGCTGGTCGCCCCCCACCTCCAGGCCACCACGGTCACCTGTACGGTGCCCGAGCCTGCCGGCACGGTCGCGGTGATCTGCGTGTCCGACACCACCGTGAACGACGAGGAGGCGACGGCACCGAACCGCACCGCCGTCACCCCCGAGAACCCGGAGCCGGTCAGCGTCACCACCGACCCCGCCGCCCCCGTCGCCGGACTGATCGAATCGATCACCGGAATATTGTGATCAAGCATGATTTACCACCATGGGTTGACAGTCTCCGAGTTGACGAGTGTCGGGCGTGCGCAAGGCGCCCGAAGCGTCGGCTATCCGCCCAGGGACGCGACGGGCGCCGAGGCGGGGAGCCCCGGTCGATGGAGGGAACATCGACCGGGGCTCGTCGGGGGTAGTGAGCCGGGGCTTGTGCCGACTGGCGACCGCCGCGTCGAGCACGGGCGCGGGCCGCCGGTCATGAGAGTCCGGGCCGGGTGACGCGGGTGAGCGCGCTCGCCCGGGTCCCCTCGGTGGTGAATGTCCCGGGCCCCGAGGTCGGGTCCCGAGTGATCGGCACGACGATGCTTGGCCGAGCGGCGAGCGCGGTGTCCGACTCGTGGGCAGTCGAGGTACGACCTGGTCTGACGCCATGCCACGTGGCCCGGTAGTGCCGTTGACCCACATGGGCCGTCACGAACGGCCTGTTCGCCCCCGGAAAGGAGTTCACCGCCGCTTGCCCGGGTCGCCGTCGTCGGGACGCTCGTCCGTGCGGCCGTAACGCCGTTCTCGGCCGATCCGCCCTCGGCGCGGCCGGTGCTTTCCACGGACGGAGTCGACTGAGCGCATCCTGCTGGAGTCCCGCTCGAAAACCTGGCCGTGGGTGGCTGGCGTCACGCGTTCCGTCGTCGACGGCTCGCGCGCGGACTGACTTCCTGCCAACACCGTGGGTGCGTACCATCCCAACAGAAGCCCCCAGCTCCACAGCGCTGACGTGGTCGTCGTTCGACGGTACGAGGAAGAGGAGTCGGCAGACCATCCGGTCGCCGCACGGGCCAGCACGCTTCGGAACCCTTGGATTGCTTGCACGACGCCTCCTGGCGCATGTAAGCCGCCGCACCTGCCGGCACCGCTGGGACGGCGCCGGCAGATGGATCCAGATCCTCCACGGGAGTGCCCATCGCGAGCCGCACGTCACCCGCCGCCTTGAAGCACGGTCGGCGCCGGCTGCACGTTCCCCCGGGAGGGATGGGCGGCCCGCCGGTTGGATACAGAAAAGTAATCCAGAGCGGTGAAATCGATGACAAGCCTTCCGGCCCTCATTCACCCGCTTGGCGCAGCGTCCCGCCATCTCCCGCAATCCGGAAAAATGGCCTGTGCCCTAGCGTCACGACTGAGGTTGATCAGCGAAAACGGGCCTGTCTATGAGGGATTTGCGTGCTTATTCCTCACCCGGCAAGATCGCGACTTCCCTGCCCGCAGCCCAGGAGACGGCTCAGCCGAGGATGGATGGAATTCCCCACCTTCCGCCGTTCGGAATTGCTCAATCCCAGCCCGGACGCACCGCGCGAAGCATCCGGCCGGGCTCGGCGGCCGGGCACGATCGACGCCCGAGGGGGCGCCGTCCCCGCTCTCGTGGAAGTGAATCTCTGGAGTCGCGCCCCCGCGGCGGACGCCGACCCGGGACGGCTGCTCGGTCCCCCTCCAAGTAGCGACCACCGCAGGCTGGTTCACCGGCCGACCCGGCCATGCCGACGGTGTCGCTGCCGCAGTGAAGTCCCGCAGTGCCGTTGCTCGCCGGTGTGGACCGAAGCCGCCGGCCGTGAGTGCGTGGATCCGGATCACGGCGACCCGCTGCACCTGGGCGTGCTCGACGACGGGTTCGCCGCTTTCCCCGAACCGTCCGGGAGCGGGGCTCGGATCGGCCGTACCGCCCAGCGCTCTGCGGGCCGAGGCGAGGCGGCCGCCCGGCTCTCCTCACCCTCGTCGGTCTGCTTCTTTCCCCCCTCCTCTTCTCTCCCTATCGAGGGATCTCCTGCGGGCAGACCGGAAGAGGAGTGGAGAGGTTTGGAACAGAGCTGGATGCGTGAAGCACTTCCTGACGGCGCTTCAAGGGAGTTCCCCGCACGCCGGCGCGGTCAGCGACAGCCGCTCATGAGGACTGGTCGCCGGCGAATGTTCAAAACCCTGGCCCACGGCCGAATCCCGACGCGGATGGCGTCGTCCGGCGCGCCGCAGCCGTGAGCGCCGTGCGCGGCCTTCGGTCGATCGCGGCGCGTATGACCGGGCTTCGTCATGGCCCGGCGTGCCGGGAGCGTCATCCGGCAGTCCATCGGACAACAGCCGAATGTCTGTCTCCCGTCCCCGGCCTCCTTCACCGGCACGGCACGGCTCGATCGCTTCCGGGACGCGACGAAGGTCACGCCCTGCAAACGATCGCGCCGGTCCCGTCGTGCGGTCAGGCGACCACCCCGTTCTTCCGGGGCCGGCCGAGGAACCGGTACCGGGTGCGGTGCGACGGGCTCTGCCCGGGCGGGACCGAGGACGGTCCCGCCCGGGCAGACGGCCTCGTCGGCCACGGGTTCGGGGGTCAGTGCCTGACTTCCGACTCAGATCCCCGGGCTCGCGAGGTACTGGTACGGGGTCGCGGCGGTCGCGCTTCCGGCCGCGTTCGTGACCGTGATGTCGGCGGGTCCGGGGGCCCCGTCGGCGGTGGGCGGTGCGACGGCGGCGATGGTGGTGTCGCTGATGACGACGAACGGGGCCGACTGGCCACCGAAGGTGACCGACTCGGTGCTGCTCAGGGAGGTGCCGGTGATGGTCACCGCGGTGCCGCCGGAGGCCGGCCCCGAGGTGGGAGCGAAAGCGGTCACGGTGGGCACGTCCACGTAGGTGTAGGTGAAGCCGTTGTTGGTTCCGCCCTCGGTGGTCACGCTCACCCCGACGGATCCGACCGCCGCGCCCGCGGGCACCGCGACGGTGACGGCGCTGTCGCTGACGACGGTCGGCGTGGCGGTGTTGGCCCCGAAGTGCACCGCGGTGGCCGTCGACAGCCCCGTACCCGTGATGGTGATGACGTTGCCGCCCGCCAGGGGACCGGAGGTGGCGCTGAGCGCGGCCTTGAACGGCGCACCGACGTAGTAGAAGTTCAGAGGGTTGCTGGTGCCGCCCGGGGTGGTCACGGTCACCTGGACCGCCCCGCTGCCGGAGGGGGTGGTGACGGTGACCGAGGTGGCCGTGTTGGCGGTGATGGTGGCCAGCTTGGAGCCGAAGTGCACGGCCGTGGCCCCACCGAGGTTGGTGCCGGTGATGATGACGGTCTGTCCGCCGCTGGTCGATCCCTGGTCGGGGGAGATGGGCACGACTGCCTCCTTGAACGGGTGAGGTGAACCGCGCACCGGGCGTGTCCGGGAAGAGTCACAGGCCACGCCCGGTTCGGACCAGGCCCCGGCGAGGGCGAAACGGACGGCCGAGGCGGTGAACCGGGCGCCGCGGGGCCGGTCCACGGGTGTGGCGGTCCACGGGTGTGGCCGGGCTGCTTTCCGGGCGTGAGGGCGAGATGGCCCTGGATGACTGTCGCCGGTCGCGGTGGGGGGCGGATCGTTCACGCCTCTGCCAGGAGAGTCCACGGCGCCACCGGTAGTGACCAGCCATACGGCAGGCCGACGCCCCACTCCCCCGGAGAGGATGGGCGACCCACCGGATTGGACGCTCCCAGTAATCCATTGAGATGACAAGCGCGCAAGGGGCTTGACGCCGGATCACCCGATTGGCGGCACGTGCTGCCGGGGAGCAGGGCTTCCCCGCCGAGGCCGTCGGCCGTGCCCGCCGATTGCCGACCTCGCCCGGCTACGGCTGCACGGGAGTGTGGTCGAGCCGTACGCTGCCGACGCGTGGCCGACGCGTGGCCGACGCGTGGCCGACGCGTGGCCGACGCGTGGCCGACGCGCAGGACCGCGCGCTCCTCCTGGCGACGCCGGTGGGGCCGTCCACGGGTCGGCCCCTGGCGGCCGCGTGAGCTTCCGGTGTGCGGCGCGGAACCCTGCGAAACGTCAACCGTCCCTGACGCCGGGCCTGATCGGTACCGAGCATGGGAGCAGACGGGGGGCGCGCGGATGAGCACGTACATCGGCATATGCCAGCGACATCCATTGAGCGGTGGCCCCGGCAGGGCGACCGTCCGGGGATCGGCGCCCATGTGAACCCCGGCACGCTGAGCACATTTGTGCGACGGGCAGCCAGGCGCATGGTTGCCCTGGAATTCCGGGAGAACCGTGAGTACTCTCGCTCCCCCAAAGGTCTATGCCAGTCGCCCTGCGTAGCAAGCTTTGAGAGGATTGTTAAGCGCTCAACGGCAGGGATCCGGCCACTGTTTGGCTGATCTGCGCCCATGACTTGACGCGGCATTCACGGGGCCTACGCCAATTGGCAGCCGTCCGATTCGCTCGCTCAAATTGCACAGCAATCGACAACGCCTTGCAAAAACCTTTCTCCTCCACTCCTGCCGGTTCGTGTATATTTCC
>NZ_JBIRJC010000111.1:1626-2902 GCF_044329365.1 Kitasatospora sp. NPDC017646
GTCGTCTGCCGGCGGCTGGGCGAGTCAGAAACCGTATGGGTAGTCGAAGGACATGCGAAAGGTCCGGCGTAGAGGGTAAGACCCCCGTAGACGAAATCTGTACGGCTTGCTTGCTCATCTCCCAAGTAGCACGGGGCCCGAGAAATCCCGTGTGAATCTGGCGGGACCACCCGCTAAGCCTAAATATTCCCTGGTGACCGATAGCGGATAGTACCGTGAGGGAATGGTGAAAAGTACCGCGGGAGCGGAGTGAAATAGTACCTGAAACCGTGTGCCTACAAGCCGTGGGAGCGTCGTCAGTCGGTTTACCGGCTGGCCGTGACTGCGTGCCTTTTGAAGAATGAGCCTGCGAGTTTGCGGTGTGTAGCGAGGTTAACCCGTGTGGGGTAGCCGTAGCGAAAGCGAGTCCGAATAGGGCGTTTGAGTTGCATGCCCAAGACCCGAAGCGGAGTGATCTAGCCATGGGCAGGTTGAAGCGCGGGTAAGACCGTGTGGAGGACCGAACCCACCAGGGTTGAAAACCTGGGGGATGACCTGTGGTTAGGGGTGAAAGGCCAATCAAACTCCGTGATAGCTGGTTCTCCCCGAAATGCATTTAGGTGCAGCGTCACGTGTTTCTTGCCGGAGGTAGAGCACTGGATAGGCGATGGGCCTTACCGGGTTACTGACCTTAGCCAAACTCCGAATGCCGGTAAGTGAGAGCGTGGCAGTGAGACTGTGGGGGATAAGCTCCATGGTCGAGAGGGAAACAGCCCAGAACACCGACTAAGGTCCCTAAGCGTGTGCTAAGTGGGAAAGGATGTGGAGTCGCAGAGACAACCAGGAGGTTGGCTTAGAAGCAGCCACCCTTGAAAGAGTGCGTAATAGCTCACTGGTCAAGTGATTCCGCGCCGACAATGTAGCGGGGCTCAAGCACACCACCGAAGTCGTGTCATTGCAGCATGAGGGCTAACGCCTGCTGTGATGGGTAGGGGAGCGTCGTGTGCCGGGTGAAGCGGCCGAGGAATCGAGTCGTGGACGGTATACGAGTGAGAATGCAGGCATGAGTAGCGATACAAGAGTGGGAAACTCTTGCGCCGATTGACCAAGGGTTCCTGGGTCAAGCTGATCTGCCCAGGGTAAGTCGGGACCTAAGGCGAGGCCGACAGGCGTAGTCGATGGACAACGGGTTGATATTCCCGTACCCGCTTTGAAGCGCCAACGCTGAACCTTCTGATGCTAAGCCCGTGAAGCCGTCCCGGAGCCTTCGGGCAAAGGGAAGTGGTGGAGCCGGTGG
>NZ_JBIRJC010000111.1:2999-4513 GCF_044329365.1 Kitasatospora sp. NPDC017646
GACCCAACGGGGTAGTAGGTGAGCGATGGGGTGACGCAGGAAGGTAGTCCAGCCCGGGCGGTGGTTGTCCCGGGGTAAGGGTGTAGGACGTGGGGTAGGCAAATCCGCCTCACATATAGTCTGAGACCTGATGCCGAGCCGATTGTGGTGAAGTGGATGATCCTATGCTGTCGAGAAAAGCCTCTAGCGAGTTTCATGGCGGCCCGTACCCCAAACCGACTCAGGTGGTCAGGTAGAGAATACCGAGGCGTTCGGGTGAACTATGGTTAAGGAACTCGGCAAAATGCCCCCGTAACTTCGGGAGAAGGGGGGCCATTCCTGGTGACGGGCCTTGCGCCTTGAGCTGGGGGTGGCCGCAGAGACCAGCGAGAAGCGACTGTTTACTAAAAACACAGGTCCGTGCGAAGCCGTAAGGCGATGTATACGGACTGACGCCTGCCCGGTGCTGGAACGTTAAGGGGACCGGTTAGCTTGGTTTCGACCAGGCGAAGCTGAGAACTTAAGCGCCAGTAAACGGCGGTGGTAACTATAACCATCCTAAGGTAGCGAAATTCCTTGTCGGGTAAGTTCCGACCTGCACGAATGGCGTAACGACTTCTCGACTGTCTCAACCATAGGCCCGGTGAAATTGCATTACGAGTAAAGATGCTCGTTTCGCGCAGCAGGACGGAAAGACCCCGGGACCTTTACTATAGCTTGATATTGGTGTTCGGTTCGGCTTGTGTAGGATAGGTGGGAGACTTTGAAGCAGCAACGCCAGTTGTTGTGGAGTCGCCGTTGAAATACCACTCTGGTCGTGCTGGATGTCTAACCTGGGTCCGTGATCCGGATCAGGGACAGTGTCTGGTGGGTAGTTTAACTGGGGCGGTTGCCTCCTAAAGGGTAACGGAGGCGCCCAAAGGTTCCCTCAGCCTGGTTGGCAATCAGGTGTTGAGTGTAAGTGCACAAGGGAGCTTGACTGTGAGACTGACGGGTCGAGCAGGTACGAAAGTAGGGACTAGTGATCCGGCGGTGGCTTGTGGAAGCGCCGTCGCTCAACGGATAAAAGGTACCCCGGGGATAACAGGCTGATCTTCCCCAAGAGTCCATATCGACGGGATGGTTTGGCACCTCGATGTCGGCTCGTCGCATCCTGGGGCTGGAGTAGGTCCCAAGGGTTGGGCTGTTCGCCCATTAAAGCGGTACGCGAGCTGGGTTTAGAACGTCGTGAGACAGTTCGGTCCCTATCCGCTGTGCGCGTAGGAGTGTTGAGAAGGGCTGTCCCTAGTACGAGAGGACCGGGACGGACGAACCTCTGGTGTGCCAGTTGTTCTGCCAAGGGCATGGCTGGTTGGCTACGTTCGGGAGGGATAACCGCTGAAAGCATCTAAGCGGGAAGCCTGCTTCGAGATGAGCACTCCCACCTCCTTGAGAGGGTAAGGCTCCCAGTAGACGACTGGGTTGATAGGCCGGATATGGAAGCCCTGTGAGGGGTGGAGTTGACCGGTACTAATAGGCCGAGGGCTTGTCCTCAG
>NZ_JBIRJC010000112.1:0-4223 GCF_044329365.1 Kitasatospora sp. NPDC017646
TCCGACAGGAGGCCGTCCACACCCTCCCGGTCGGTGGTGTGGTCGTCCGCGAAACGACGGTCACCCGTCGCGTCCGGCACGTACTTCACACAGACAACGATCCTCAAGCTCACGGCCTTGTCTCCTGTACTGGTCTCGTCCGGCGGCTGCGGCGTGCAAGCGGGTGCGAACACGGCACGCACCCGCTCCGGGCAGCGAGTTTCCCGTGCCGGTCCGGAACTTCCTGGCAGCATACTCGGCGGTAGCGCGGTGGTCACTACTGGCCAGTAGCTTACGCCGGACGGCACGCACCGCCGCCTGCGCCCATCCTGCCCCAGTCGGGGTCGACTCCACCTCACGGGGCGGTGCGAACCGGTACGAGCTTTCCGGAGCGGCTGCACGGGCGGCGTCGGCGGCGCCGTTGGGCGGATAACAGATGACAGCGAACAGATTTCATCATCTGTTCGCTGTCATCTGTTATCCGTCATCTGTCACTTGTCATCCGCCATCTGTTACCAGTCACCTGTTTCCGCCCATCAGACCGCCTGGCCCAGCGCCGCGATCACGTCCGCCTTGCGCGGCATCCCCGCCGCTCGGCGCACCACCCGGCCCGCCGCGTCCAGCACCAGCACGGTCGGTGTCCGCAGGACCTCCAGCCGACGGACCAGCTCCAGCTGCGCCTCGGCGTCCAGCTCGACATGCTCGACCCCGTCGACCATCCCCGCGACCTCGGCAAGCACCCGCCGGGTGGCCCTGCAGGGTTGGCAGAACGCGGTGGAGAACTGCACCAGGGTCGCCCGCTCACCGAGCGGCCCGCCCAGCTCCGCCTCCGACAGCCGTACCGTCCCGTCCTTGGTGCGCACCCTCAGCCTTCCGTCGCGCCTCGCCCTCAGCAGCCCGAACGCGGTCGCCACCGCCAAGACGACGAAGCACACCACCAGTCCGGTCACCCCTCCAGTCTGCGACAGCACGTACGGGCTCCGAAAGAGAGGTCGACCTCCCGTCACCGGGCCCGTACGATCGGCAGGTGGATTCGGACCGCCTTTCCCCGCCGCTGCTGACCGTCCGTCGCGTCGTCGGCCCGGAGCCGGCCACCTCCGCCAGCTGTCGCTGACGCACCCCGCCGCAGCCGTTCGCCGCAGCCGTCCGTCGCGACCCTCCCGGAGCCCCCGTGCAGACCGACCCTCGCGGTCCCCGCTTCGCCGCCGCACTCACCGCGGTGGTGCTGGCCGTCGTCCTCATCACCGGCAGCGGGTTGCTGCTGGCCGCGCAGACCCTCGTGTTCGTGCTCGGCGCGACCGCCGGTCCCCGGGTGTCCCCGTACGGCTGGCTGTTCCACACCTTCGTCGCCCCGCGCCTGGCGCCGCCCACCGAGACCCAGGACGAACGCCCGCTGCGCTTCGCCCAGGGCGGCGGGGCCGTCTTCGCCGCCGTCGGCGCCCTCGGCTACCTCACCGAGGTCACCTGGCTCGGCCTGCTGTCCACCGCCTTCGCCCTGGCCGCGGCCTTCCTCAACGCCGCCTTCGGCTACTGCCTCGGCTGCGAGATCTACCCGATCGTCCGACGCGCCCAGGGCCGCCTGGGCGCGGGCGCCTGACGCCGCCCGCCACCACCCGGCCGGGGAACGCGGAGGAACCGGAAAGTTCCCGACCGAATCCATCACGGAGATCACACCGTGAATATTCGCTTGACCGCACGCCTCAGGTGACAGCAGGCACCCGTTCGGGGGATCATCTCCCTGTATCACCCGTGACCGCCGCGGCGTGCCGTGCTCCGGTCGGCCCCCGTGCACGGCACGGGTACCCGCCGTACCGGGCCCCGGCCCGTGGAAGTCAGGACTGACCGTGGCAGAGTTCGTCTACCCGCCGGTGATCGGCGCCGCACTCACCGCCTTCCGCGCGCTCGATGTGCGGATCGAGATCATCGGTGCCGAGCACATCCCCGCCGAGGGCGGAGCGGTACTGGTCAGCAACCACATCAGCTACCTGGACTTCCTCTTCGCCGGCCTCGGCGCCTACCGCGGCGGGAAGCGCAAGACCCGGTTCATGGCCAAGGACGACGTCTTCCGGCACCGCATCTCCGGTCCCCTGATGCGCGGCATGAAGCACATTCCGGTCGACCGGACCGACGGCCAGCCCGCGTACGAGACCGCCGTGCGCGCCCTCAAGGCCGGCGAGGTCGTCGGGGTCTTCCCCGAGGCGACCATCAGCCGCTCGTTCATGCTCAAGAAGTTCAAGACGGGCGCCGCACGGATGGCCGCCGACTCCGGCGCCCCGCTGCTGCCCGTCGTCCTGTGGGGCACCCAGCAGCTCTGGACCAAGGGCCGCCCGAAGACCCTCACCAAGCGCCACGTCCCAGTGACGATCATGATCGGCGAACCGATTTACCTGGGCCCGAACGACAAGCCCGTCATGGTCACCAGGAAGCTGCGTGCCGCCATGACCGAGATGCTCGACCGGGCCCAGCGCGAGTACCCCGCCAAGCCCTCCGGCCCGGACGACACCTGGTGGCTGCCCGCCCAGCTCGGCGGCACCGCGCCAACCCTGGAGGTCGCCGAGGCCGAGGACGAGGCGGAGGCCCTCGCCAAGGCCGAGCGCCGCGCCGCCCGGGGCTGACCCACCCCGCGCTTCCCGAGCACCCCCGCCCCCGCCCACTTCCTGTGACCGAGCAGACACGATCCATCGCGTGTCGCCCGGCTCCGGCGCTCCCCGTCTGGCACAGTGACAGCTCGTTCCAGGGGCCTTCCCCTGGATTCGTGCTGAGTCCCTCCCGCTCTCGAGTCGGGGCAGACGTCGAAGCGGTCGGAAAGGTCGGAGACGGAGATGACGCGGAGCACCGGTACACGGCAGTTCCCCACGAGCAAGGCCCGCACCCGCGCAACCTCCGGTGCGGGCCTCCTGCTCGTGGGTGCCCTGATCACCGGCTGCGGAGCCGAGCCGGGTGAGATCCCGCTCTCCGAGATCCGCCCGGAATCCCCTACCGCCACCCCCGCGTCCACCCAGTCCACGGCCCCGGGCGTCGTCGGCGCCGCGAACGCGGACGCGCACAACGGACTGATCGTCAGCCGCGCCTACACCGACGCCGGCCGCACCACCAGTGCCATCGTCACCCTCGGCCCCGACGGCGCCGGCCAGCACCAGGTCACCCAGCCGCCCCAGCGCGCCCGTGACGACCGCCCCGACTGGTCCCCCGACGGCAGCGCCATCGCCTTCGACCGCACCGACCCCCAGTCAGGCACCGCGCGACTCTGGACGGTCTCCACCACCGGCGACAACGCCCACCAGATCAGCCAGCTCTGCGACGCCGCCAGCGCCACCGCCGACTGCGCCAACGAGGACGAGCGCGCCCCCGCCTTCTCCCCCGACGGCAAGCAGCTCGCCTTCAGCCGTTCCTGGGGCGCCCTCGACCAGGCCCACAACAACCAGGTCCAGTACTCGGACCTCTACCTGATGAGCCCCGACGGCACCAACGTCCAGCGGCTCACCTTCCTGACGAACGACAAGCCCTACTCCGGTGCCGTCGGCAACCCGAGCTGGTCGCCGGACGGCAAACAGCTCACCTTCGAGTACCGCACCAGCGCCACCGGACAGCCCGCCGACAGCCGCGCCATCTACGTCGTCGGCGTCGACGGCACCGGGCTCCGCCAGCTCACCCCCTGGGAACTGCGGGCCGGCGAGCGCGCGGCCTGGTCCCCCGACGGCACCCAGATCCTCTTCACCACCTACCCGGCCGGCCCCGACAACACCCCCGGCGGCGGCATCTACACCGTCCACCCCGACGGCACCGCCATCGGCGCCCTCACCCCCGCCCCGTCCACGACCTTCTACGGCACCGCGGCCTACGCGCCGGACGGCAAGTCCATCGTCTTCACCCAGGCCCCCGCGGGCTCCGGCTCGGACCTCTACAGCATGCGACCGGACGGTACGGGCGTCGCGCGTCTCACCAACAGCGCGGACAAGTGGCTCAGCCGTCCGGCCTGGGGAACGGCGGCAGTACCGGCCCAGGCGGCCCAGTCCGAGGCCCCGTCAACGGCCCCGTCAGCCGCGCCGTCAACGGCCGCGTCAGCATCGGCCGGACCGACGCCGACCCAGGCGCAGGGACAGCCGAATACGGATCACAACCAGTCGCCGGGCGGCGGCGACAACTGAGACGGAAATGCGAAAAGCCCCCGATCCGATGGATCGGGGGCTTTTCTGAATGATTGTTCGGCGGCGTCCTACTCTCCCACAGGGTCCCCCCTGCAG
>NZ_JBIRJC010000113.1:0-3933 GCF_044329365.1 Kitasatospora sp. NPDC017646
CCGTTGTCCTTCGTGATCACGCCCGGGCAGGCCGCCGACAGCCCCCGCTTCATCCCGGTCGTCGAGCGGATCAAGGTCCGCGGCCCGGTCGGCCGGCCCCGAACCCGCCCGGACGCGGTTGCCGGTGATAAGGCGTACTCCTCCCGCGCCAACCGCGCCTACCTGCGCCGACGCCGGATCAAGGGCGTCATCCCGGAGAAGGCCGACCAGGCCGCCAATCGCAGGAAGAAGGGATCGCGCGGCGGCCGTCCCGTCACCCACGACGCCGACCTCTACAAGGACCGCAACACCGTTGAGCGCTGCATCAACAAGATCAAGGAGTGGCGCGGTCTGGCGACTCGCTATGACAAGACCCCTGACAGCTACCTCGCCGGACTGCACCTACGCGGCGCCGTCATATGGCTCCGCAGCCTCCGATCTTGATCTGAACTCGGAACAGGCCCTAGAAGCAGCTGGTCGACCGCCGCTTGACCCGCGACGCCTTGGCCCGCGAAGCGGTCGCCCAGCTGCCGGAAGGCGCCACCGGCGACCGGCGCCGTGCGGCAGTCGACGAGCACATGCGCCGGCACGCGATGCTGCGCGCTGAGCAGCAGGTCGCGGACCGTCAGCGGGCGGAGCAGCAGCACCGTCGTGACCCGGCGGCACGAACACAACGTCCGGATCCCCGCCGGCGTCCGCGACGGACAGCGCCATCACCCCGCCGATGACCCTCTCCGGTGCCGCGTAACACCCTGATCGTGGCAGGCGGCCTCCGGGGCCGGTCCGCCGTACGAATCCGTGAGCCGGTACCACCCGAGATCCCCGCCGGGGACGCCGGTCCCCTCTGGGTACGGGTACTCAGGCGGTAGGCCGTGGCGAGCCGTCAGGATGTGGACCATTCAAGGCCGCAAGGGAGCGTTCATGTCCAGCGGGATCGACGGCGCGCTGTGTCCCGTCCTCGGGTGATTCGCTGGTACGTGTGTCCGAAGGGGCCTGATGGGTACGATCGATCGGTTACTGGTCAGGGGAGGGCTGGTGTCAAAGCCAGTCGTAGGGGGTGGAGCGGCATGTCTGATCGAGCAATCGAGTTCGACCGCATGATGAACCCGTGGGCGTATGACGCGAACGGCAACTTGACTGCCGCGGCCAGGCGTCAGGAGGCTGCCCGGACACAGATCAACTCGGCAGGTGATGTCTCCGGGGGGAAGCTCGCGGCCGAACTGACCGCGTTGGACGGCGCCGCCACGAATGCCGAGCAGATCAACGGCCGTCTCGGCGGCGAGTGCCAGGGCGCGGACGAAAAGATGGCCGCAGTCGCGGGCGGGCTGCCCGGGTTCGGGGTCGGGGCGGCGTGCAAGGACGCCTCGGCGACCTGGGACAAGCAGATCCAGGGGCTGTCGAAGGTCATCGGCGGGCTCGCGCAGAACCTTCGGACGACAGCCAAAAACTACCGCGACGCCGAGGCCGCGGCCATCACGTCTTTCGAGCAGAACGGGGGCTGATGTCGTGGTGGACGTCTACGATCTGACGCACGCGAAGGTCGACTCCCTGGGAACGGCCGCGGGCGCCTGGGATGGGATCGCCGCGAAGCTCAGGACGATGGACGGCGAGTGGAACAGCGGTGTGGTCGGCAAGGTCAACAGCTCCGGATGGACCGGGAAGGACGCGGACGCGGCGAAGCCGGCACTCCAGCGCGGCAACGACCAGCTGGGCGCCGCGGCCATCGAGGCCGACGCGCTCGCCTCCGTACTGCGGGAAGCCGCGACCGACATCCAGGCCGCGAAGGACAAGCTGAGCGCGCTGGTGACGGAGGCCACCACGGCCGGCCTCACCGTCAGCTCCGACGGGACGGTCAGCTGGCCGGACCCCGACAAAGCCATCAAGAACGACCCGCAGGCGGCCGCCGCCTACCACGACAAGTACCGGTCGAAGGCCGGCGACATGCGGGCCCGGATCGACAGCGTTCTGCGGGAGGCCACCGAGGCCGACCAGCGGGCCTGCTTCGCCCTTCGCTCGGACGCCTCCACCGACAAGGACGGCTCCTTCAACGCCCAGGCCATCGGCGGCGGTCCGGCGGCGGACGCCAGGCGTGCCGCCCAGCTGGCCGCCAAGGGCAAGAAACTCACCGATCCCGAACTCGTGGAACTCAACAGCCTGCTGGCCGCCCACGGCGGCGACCCGGTGTTCACCACCAGGTTCTACGAGACAATCGGACCGAAGGGCCTGCTGGTCTTCTGGGACAACATGGTCGGCGCCGACTCCGGCGTCGGGGGCATGAGCGACACCCGCCTGCAGCAGTACCGGGACCTGCAGAAGAACCTCGGCACCACCCTGGCCACGGCCACCCGCACCTCCAACCAGCCACACCTGTCCGACCAGTGGGAAGCCGACCTGCGCAAGGCGGGCGCCGAGCTGCTGTCGGAAGAGCCGGCGGTCGGGATGGGCACCCGGCCGTACATCCCCCGCGGGTACCAGGTACTGGCCGGCATCCTGCGGACCGGGAACTACGACCCGCACTTCCTCAACCCGATCGCCGAGCACGTCCTCCAGCTCGACGCCAAGGACACCAACCGGACGCGCCCGTTCTGGCCCGACTTCGGCGGCGACCAGCGGGGGATCTACAACATCACCGGCCAGGACGGCGCAGCGGGCTACCAGCCGCTCACCGGGATCCTGGAAGCGCTGGGCCACAGCCCGGACGCCGCCACCAAGTTCTTCCACGACCAGCCCACCGCGTACAACGCCGACGGCACCATCGACCCGAAGGGCAAGGCCAAGCCCGCCGACTACCTGCACTACCTGGCGCACGACAAGGAGTTCAAGCAGGACACCCTCTCCTCCGACCCGGCTGTCCAGGCGAAGTCCCTGGCCAGCGGCCCGACCGCGTTCGGGCACGCGCTGGAGGCCGCGACCAGCGGATACCCGTACGACGACATGCCCTCCACACCGACGAAGCACACCGCCGACCAGGCGAATGTCATGAACAAGGTCATGAAGGAGTTCGGGCAGGACGAGAACGGAAGCCTCACCCGCATCGCCGACAAGCCCGGCCATGCCGCCGCGCTGGCGGCCCTGCGCCCGAGCCTGGGAAGGATGACCGCCGACTACATGGGCGACGTCCAGCAGGCCATGTCGCTGTGGGACCACACGCTGCCGACCAACGGCCAAGCGGCCAGGTTCGACACCTCCGACGTCCGCTCCATGCTCAACGTCCTCGGCCGGGACCCGGCCGCCTACGGCAGCGTCATCAACGCCCAGCAGGCCTACACCACCGGCCTGATCCACAACGCCTTCGCCGGCGGCGAGACCGACACTGGGAAGCTCGCCCTTCCGGTGGAGAACGCCGCAAACGCCGGCGGCGCCGTGGCCGGCGTCCTCAACGAGGCCCGGGCCGACGCAGTGTTCAAACAGCACGCCGCCTCGGACAAGGCGTTCAACGACGCCGTCCAGAGCGGCTCCACCTGGGCCAAGAAGGGCTTCAGCACCGCCCTGGGCGGGATCACGGACGGCGTCGCCACCGCGGCCGGCGCGTCCAAAGCATCGGACTTCATCGTCGACCAGATCCTGCAATCGGTCACGGCGAACGTCCAGCAGGACACCACCGCGGCCGCCCAGGCCGAGGCCGGCCACGGCGCGGACGGCGGCCGCAACTCCAACGCGATCAGCGCGGCCCAGGCCGTCCGCGACGCGGCCAAGGGCTCGGCCCTGACGCAGACACAGGTCGAGCAGCTCGCCGCACGGGTCGGCGGGCAGGCCGCGCAGGGCGGCACGATGGGCGCCAGCGCGAACAGCACCGCCAACGGCACGCGGTGACAGCCGCACACCCCGGTGCCGGGGGGGGGGGGGGGACCACCACCCCCCCCCCCCCCCCCGGCCCCCCCCCCCCCCCCCGGCCCCCAGACCCCCCCCCCGGGGCGCAAGGGGCCCCACACGAGTGAGAGCCCGCCCCGCCGG
>NZ_JBIRJC010000114.1:0-2140 GCF_044329365.1 Kitasatospora sp. NPDC017646
GCCACGAACTTCACCGTGCTGGGCGACGGCGCCATCCTGGCCGTCTCCCCGCCCGGAACCGGCACCGTCCCGGTCACGGTGATCACGCCGGCCGGCACCAGCAACGGCGCCTCCTACACCTACCTGTAGGACGGCGGCCGAACCGCCGCGGTCCGTAGGGGGATGTGATGCGGCGGGGAAACAGTGAGCTCCGGCAGCAGAAGCTGCCGGAGCTCACTGTTCGTCAGGCATGACCTGCGGACGCCGTGTCCGCGCAGGTTCCGTGAGCCGTGGCCGTCCGCCTGGTACTGCAACCGCAGTCATGGGGGGTGGCCTCGGCCTTTGTACTGGCTGTGGCAGGCGCGGGCCTGGCTGCGGCGTGACCAGTACGACCAACGCAGATGGTGGGCCGCGGTGAGGTGGCGAGGAGGGAGGAGCAGGCCGATGAGGCGGCGGATCTCCGGGACGGACAGCGGTATCAGGCCGCTACGGCCGGGTCTGGAGCCCCTTTGCCAACCCGTGTGCCCGGCTGGCGGTCCGGCAGGCGAGGGCGGCCGTGGAAGCGGATACGCCGGGACGGCAACGGTGCTGCTCGTCCCTTCGTGCGGAAAGGGGAAAGCGGCCGGTCGATGCGCCGACCGCCTTCGGTGCGCCCCGATGCCGGGCGCCCGTGTCACCGGCTGACGACGGTGATCGTTCCGGCGCCGCCTTCTCGGCGCTGTGCGGCCAGGGCTTCCTGGTAGGTGACGTACTCGCGAACGGTGCCGTCAGGCAGGCTCAGCTGGTAGACGACGGTTTGCGGTGATCCTCCGCCGCAGTTGCAGGCCATGGTTCAGTGTCCTTTCCGGGTGCTGGGTTCGGGTCTTCTGGAGAGCGGGCGTTGGTCAGTCCAGCCATCGTGAGGCCACACCCGCCAGGTACGAGACGCTGAGCGCGGTCGCCGGTATCCGGAACCACGGGCTGCCCTCCAGGCACGCGGCACAGCCGACCGCGACGGCGGACACCCAGACGCTCGAACACCAGCCGCAGGTGATCAGATAGGCGGCCTTGGACTCCTCGCCGAAGCGATCGGCGACCCAGATCCTGAGACCGCCCGCGAGGGTGTCCTTGGTCAGGAAGCGGGTGATGCGGCAGGTGGCGCCGAGCGCGAGAAGGAACATGGTCAAGCTCATGGGGACAACTCCACTGACCAGGGACGCGGAAGTACGGTTGCGGGCGTCGCGGCGGGTTCGGTGGCTTCGCCGCTAGGCCCCCAGCGCGTCCGTCCCCCCGCCGTGCGAGGGCGGGGGGACGGACCTTCGAGGTCGGCCGCTCATCTGCGGACGATGAGGTCAGGCCTCACCCGGCTCGGCCACCGGTACCGGTCCGCGATCCACGTGCCGGGCGCGGTAGGACCGGTCCGGTCACTACAGCGGCCGGCAGGGCAGCAGGGTGCCGGTCGACTGCAGCGTCGTGCCGCCGACGTTGGCGGTCGCGGTGAAGGCGCCGGATTGGACCTGAGGCAGACTCAGGTCGGTGGTGAGGATCGCGATCCCGGACGCGTCCGTCACCGCCGAGCCCACCGGCTGTCCGGCGACGAGGAAGTTCACCGTCACGCCGGCGGCCGCGGGAGTGAGCTGGGCCTTCAGTGTGGCGGTGAAGGGGTACGGCTGCCCGTGCGAGGGGGTCGCCAGCGCGTGCTCCCAGTGGCCCTGCCAGCAGGACGGCAGCGCCTGCAGGCTCACGGCGGGGCCGCCTACGCCGACGGTGATCGGGACGGGGAGCGAGACGACGTTGGTGCAGGTGCAGGTGGTGCCGGCCGCGGTGACGGTGGCGGTCAGCGACACCGGTCCGGCGGTGGGGAAGGTCACCGACCCGGTGGCGACGCCGAGTGCGCTGGTGGTGGCGGTCACCGGCGTGGCCCCGTCGCCGTTGAAGGTGACCGTCGCACCCGGAACGGGCACGCCGTTGCACAGCACCACCGCGGTCAGGGTGGTGGGCTGGCCGACGACCACCGGAGCCACCGGGGGCAGCAGGAGCACCAGGCAGGCCGGCGGCGTGGTCACCGTGACGGTGACCGGGACGGAGACGACGTTGGTGCAGGTGCAGGTGGTGCCGGCCGCGGTGACGGTGGCGGTCAGCGACACCGGTCCGGCGGTGGGGAAGGTCACCGACCCGGTGG
>NZ_JBIRJC010000114.1:2237-3634 GCF_044329365.1 Kitasatospora sp. NPDC017646
GTGCGCTGGTGGTGGCGGTCACCGGCGTGGCCCCGTCGCCGTTGAAGGTGACCGTCGCACCCGGAACGGGCACGCCGTTGCACAGCACCACCGCGGACACGACGGTGGGCTGGCCGACGACTATCGGGCCGACCACCGGCTGGATGATGACCACCGAACAGGTCGGCGGCGCCGGCACGGTGACGGTGATCGGCGCGAAGGTGCAGGCCGCACAGGTGCCGGCGGCGGGGGTGAAGCTGACCCCCACCACCTGACCGGCCGTCAGCGCCAGTCCCAGACTGACCTGCCCAACCACGCCGTTGACCACCGGGGCGGTGACCGTGCCCCCGCCCGGCAGGGTGTAGGTCAGGGTGCCGTTGACGGAAATCAGGCCGGCGCTGCAGGTCAGGGTGGTCTGGGCGGTCACGAGGCCGCCGACGGCGATCGACAGCGTCGTGGACATGGTCCCGGCCGGCGCCGCGTTGACGGTGACCGTGCCGCTGTCTGCCCCGACCACCGCGGCGACGGCATTCAGGTAGGTCACCAGGACCGGCTGCGCGCCGGAGCCGACAGCCGTGAACGTCGCCGGTCCGGCGGCGCCGGCGACCACCGGCAGCGACTGCGGGGCGGCGCCGTCATAGAAGAAGACAGCGGTGACGGCCCCCGCGGGCGCGCCGGTGGCCGTGGCGGTGAAGGCGGAACACGCCGCCACGGGGGTGGGAACGATGGTTACTGCCATGTGAGCAGCCCCTTGAGTGAGTCGGGAGTGGGGCTGCCCGAACACGGCCGCGCCAGAAGGTACGGCCGACGAATTCCACCTGTCAGGGGTGCCCGTGCATGGGGACGGTGACCCGTCAAGCGATCACCACCCCGACGCCCCGACAGGGGAATGGGCACCCCACAGTCGGTCACCGCCATTACAACCACACCAGCCGGCCAAAGCCATACCCTCCCGATCGAATAACCCGTATGAACCAACGTTCGGAGCACCACCACACCCAACAGTCCCTCCGATCACGGAACTTGCACCGCACGGGGCGCACTGCACGACTCCGCACGCCCCGTTCCCACCACACTGACCGCCTGCCGGAGCGGTACGCCGGCAGCCGCCGGCGGGGACGAGCGGCGATCAACCCGGCCATGTACTCCAGCCCCCGCCCTCGCGGCTCCGATCCGGTGAAGCGCGACGCAAAGCGGTTATGCAACCCCGCGGGCACCGCCTTCCACTCCTCGACCTGCCCCGCCCCAAGCTCGATCACCGCCAAGTCAAATCATGATCAAGTGCGGTTGCGGTATCAGGGCGCGAGCCGTGCCTTCCGCGGGCTGAATCGCTGCGGGTTTGACCGAGACTCCTTCTCTTGGAAGGATCGAGTCCGTTATGAGGAAGCCATACCCCAGTGAGGTCCGGGAGCGGGCGG
>NZ_JBIRJC010000115.1:0-3590 GCF_044329365.1 Kitasatospora sp. NPDC017646
CTCCGCAAGACGATCACGCCAGCCATCAGCGTGAGTACCTCACCACCAGCTCACGCCAGGCCCATGACCTGCGAATTCAGGATGGAAACAACCCATTGCTCCGAATGCGGCGTGTCGCACACTCAGAAGACGGCGTGCCTGCCCGGAGACTTCCGCCCCGCCGAAACTCCCCACCACAGGTCACAGCAACGGCCCACCCGAACCGGGTACGGGCCGACGCCACGCTGACGGGGCGCTATGCCTGGAACTCCGTGCTGCGCACCCCGTAGGCCGAGGCGTTCGCCGGCCGGACCGGGTTGTTCCCAACCGCCGGCCCGGACGGCGCCCGCGCTGCCGACTTCCGGCGCGTTCCCGTTGGGAGTCACCGCCGGCTCGGACGGCAATCTGTGGTTCACCGAGGTAGATACCACCGCCGGCAGCACCGTAGGCGGCATCGTGGGTACCACCGTAGGTACCACGCCGCTCCCGGCCGCGTCCGCGCGTTTCCGCATCTCAGCGGCCATTTTCGGGCGGCCGGTAAATCCGACAACCCGTGTGCCGCGAATGTGAAAGGAACTGCATGTAGGAAGTTCTGGAAGCAATGCTGTGCAAGAGATGAAGGTTTGGCCCTTCGAAGTGGGACGCGGCAGGCGCCCGTCGGCGCGGCGGTTCGATGCGGTAGGCGGAGGCGGTGCGCCTCGTCGGGCGTGTGGGGAACGGAAGAGGTGGTCTGGGATGGCAATGTTCCTGTTCATCGTGCTGGTTGCTGTGGTGTTCGGCTTTGTCGGGGCACTGGTGAAGGGGCTGCTGTGGCTGCTGGTGATCGGGGTGGTGTTGTTCATCGTCGCTCTGGTTCTGGCGGGGGTGCGCCTGGGCCGGGTGCGCAGCGGGGCGCGCTGATGCCAGGTTGGGGCACTGGTCGGATTCGGCTGGTGCTGCCTGGAGGGAGTGCACTGGTGCTGTCCCGGCCGCGCCGATCCGGGCTCCGGCGGTCGTTGTCGGCCTCTGCGGTAAGAACGGCTGGTGAAGCTGGATCAGCGGAGGGCCGAGGGGGAGGAACTCGCGGTCGCCGAGCGGGTCGTGGGGTAGATGGTCCGGTGGCGGGACCTATGACCTATGACCCGATTCTTCGCGGATTCTTGGTCTCGGCTGTCTTTCAGTCGAGGTGGCGCGTGCGGTGGTGGGCTATCCGCAGGTGCGTGCGGACGGGTAGGCCGCCCAGGGATGTCTGCAGACGGGTCAGGGGGCCGTCGTGTACGGCCTGCAGGGTGGCGGCGGGCGGGGCGGCGGGGTCGAGTGTGAGGTGCAGGGACAGCTCTGGGCGGGTGGCGGTTCCGGTGATGCGGGCGTGTGCTTGGTCGATGCCGGGCAGGCGGGCGGTGTCGGTGGCGACGGCTTGGGCGAGGGCGTGGGTGTGGAGGCTGATGGGCGGGTGGGAGGAGGCGGGGTCGAGGGTCAGGGTGCGGGGCTGGTGGCGGCGCAGCTGGGCCAGCAGCCATAGCAGGGCGAGGAGGGCGATGATGGTGAGGGTGGTGATGAGGGTCGGCCACCACCAGCTGTCCGTGGTGTAGCGGGTGCGGTCGGTTGTGGGCAGGAGGACGTCGGTGGGTGCGGTGAGGGGCCAGTATTCGGGTGGTGTGAGGTGCCAGCGCCGGTACAGATCCAGACCTCCCATGAGGGTGAGGAGGCCGCCGGCCAGCAGGATCAGGCCGGTGAGCGCCAGGAGAGTGCGGTTCGTCGCGGTGAGCGCTTTCATCTCCGCGGCCTTCGTGCTGGGATTTTAGGGGACATGTGCACGCTGACTGTGACGCGTGGGGTCCGGGCGAGCCCGAGGTCGGCGCAGGCCGCTGTCAGGGCGTGTGTCAGGTCATCGTGGACTTCGCGTGGGTCGCGGTAGCGGGCGCTCGCGCGGGCGTTGATGCGCCGGGAGTTGACCAGGATGCGGGCCCGAGTGACGCCGGGCACGTGGCAGGCGGCGTCGCGGAGGGCGGCTTGTGCGCTGCTGCGCTGAAGGACGGCACGGGCGGGGACGTCGCTGGCGGGAGTGTGCATTGGCAGCAGTCGGCTGGCGCCGGGAGTGAGAGCGAGCAGGAGCAGCAGGAGGCCGAGGAGTGCGGCGACGGTGGCCCCGAGCACCACCCAGACGTCGTCGATGGGGCGGGTGGCGAGTTCGTGGGCGAGGCTGATGCGCCAGGTGGCAGCACGGTGGCCGGCGCGGACCGTGCAGAGGTCGTAGAGGAGCAGGCTCGTGCCGGCGGCGATGAGGGCGGCCGCGACGGCGGCTGGCCAGCGCCGCGCGGACCGTTCGCGATGCGGGCGCCGCCTTCCTTCCGCCCGGGCGGAAGGGTTCGGGGCGGTGGCGCCGGCAGAGAGGTCTTCGGCGGGCGAAGTGGCCGTGGAGTCGCCGGGGCGCGCAGGCGTGGTAGGCGGAGGGTCCGGTGTCATCTGATGGTCCTCCTTCGCTCTCAGGTCAGCGGACTCGGTTCGGTGAGTTCGCCACATGGAGATGGCGGACGGTCAGGGATACCTCGCCAATGAGGAGGCCGGTGAGGCGACCGACTTGGTCGGTGACGTGGTGCTGGACGGTGCGGGCGGTGGCGAGGATGTCGAGCGGGTACGGCAGGTCGACCGTCAGTTCCAGGCGGGCGGTACCGGCCCGGACGGTGGCCTGCGCGCTGGGAGCCGAGGCGGCGGCGGTTTTCTCGGCGAGGCCGGCCAGCGCTTGGTGGGCGGCATGCGCGGCGAGCCGGGCCACCACCCGGTCGGGGATGACGGTGGCGCCGCGGTGCGGTGCGTCTGGCCGTGGTGGTGTTGCCGGGTGCCGCTGGGGCGGGAGGGGGTGGCTCATGTTCGGTTCCGGGGACGGAATATCTCTGCGATCGCGGTGTCGCTGTCTGCTATCAGCCCGATGGCCAGGCCGACGGCACCTAGTACGGCCGTCAGGAGGAACGCCCAGAAGCCTCCGAAGAAGCCGGCGAATCCCAATGCGATGCCTGCCAGCAGGCCCACCTTCGCAGCGCTCATGCTTTCTCACCGTTCTCTTTCGCTCGCGCCTGACAGGTGCGGGGATGTCACTGCACGCGGCTCTCGCTTCGGGAGTCCTCGTCGTCCTCGGGCAGATGCACGTCGTCGACTGTCACGTTGACCTCTACGACTTCCAGGCTGGTCATCTGCTCCACCGCGTCGATCACGCTGACGCGTACCTCCCCGGCCAGGTCGGCGATGGACGGCCCGTACTCGACCACGACATCCAGGTCAATGGCGGCTTGGCGCTCGCCCACCTCCACTTTCACGCCCTGGGTGTCAATCCCCTGTAACCGTGGAGTCCTCCGCTATGCGGCCTTGGCCTCCTGACGGGCTTCGGCTCGTGTCTTGCTGATGATCCGTTCGAACTCCACGGGTGGCAGGCCGCCGGCCGCGCTGTGCCGACGGCGGGTGTTGTAGAAGTCCGTGATCCAGGTCGCGATCTTCAACCGGGCCTCGGTCCGGATGGCGAAGCGATGTCGGTGGATGTACTCGACCTTGATCGTGGAGTGGAAGCTCTCGGCCGCGGCGTTGTCGAGTGCCGACCCGACGCGCCCCATGGACTGGACGACGCCGAGCCTGTCGCA
>NZ_JBIRJC010000116.1:0-3422 GCF_044329365.1 Kitasatospora sp. NPDC017646
ACCGCGATCACGCCCCCGACCAGCCCGAGCACCCCGCCTCCAACTCACGCCAGCCCCCGTGAACTGCGGTTCTCAGGATGAAAACTCCTCACTGGCTTTCCGTACCGGTCGAACTCCGTGGGGGTGGCGCCATCGGCGTCCGTGTAGGAGAGGAGTCGGCCAAGGGAGTCCATGGCCCGGGTCAGGGACTTGCCGCCCGCCGTCGTCGGCTCTGTCCCGTAATCGGTGGTCCCCACCGCGAGGAACACCGCGCAGGCCTTGGCGATCTCCAATGCCTGCGCCAGCACCTCCGGGTCGAGCCGCTCGCCGAACGTCACCGTCGCGGACTGCTCAGTTGCTGCTCGGACTCGAATTGGAAGGGGCCTTGCCGTCTCGGGCAGTATCAGGGTGTGAACAGCGCGAAGAAGGACGTTCTGGATGCGGTCGGGCCCCGTCTGCGGGAGCTGCGTCGCCGGCGGGGGATCACCCTGGCTGAGCTTGGCCGGCGGACCGGAATCAGCGAGAGCACGCTGTCTCGTCTGGAGGGCGGCAGTCGCAAGCCGACTTTGGAGCTGCTGCTGCCACTCGCCGAGGTGTACGCGGTGCCCCTCGACCATCTCGTGGGCGCGCCCCGTACGGGAGACCCGCGCATTCACCTGCGCCCGGTGACCCGGGGAGGCATGACGTTGGTGCCGCTGAGCGATCCTGGCGGCGCCCAAGCTTATAAGCTTCTCATTTCACCCACGTCCCAGAGCGAGCCGGAGCTGCAGACTCACGACGGTTTTGAGTGGCTCTATGTGCTCGCCGGACGGCTCAGGTTGCTGCTGGGCGAGCAGAGCCTGAGCCTCAAGCCGGGCGAGGCCGCGGAGTTCGACACGCACGTGCCGCACTGGATTGGCGCCGACGGCGACCAGGCCGTTGAACTTCTCATCCTGCTTGGACGCCAGGGAGAACGGGCCCACCTCCGGGTCCGCGCCACCTGACCCGGTCGCGCCAAGGGCTCAGTTCCCGCCGGGGAGGGAGCCCAGTCCGTGCGCACGGCTGCCCTGCACCCGCCGCGACACCTCGGCCTCCATCGCCCCGCTGAACACTTCACCGTCCTTCGCCGCACGGGCGGCGGCTTCCGCGTCGGCCTTCAGCAGGTCCATGTGGATCGCGGCGGCCGCGGTGGTGCCGGCTGCTGCCGCGGCGGGAACCCCGGCCAGTACATCGCTGACGTTCCCCGCGGCCCACACGCCCTGCACTCCGGTGAACCCGGAGGCGTCCACCTGGAGCTGCTCCCCCAGGCCCATGGGGTGTTCCTGCATCGTCACGCCCAGCTCGCGCAGGAAACCCGTGCGCGCGACGAACCGGGGGGCGACCACCAGTTGCTGGACCGGCACCACCTTTCCCGATGCCAGCCGCACGCCCGCCAGCTGGTCCTGACTGTCGACCTCGAGCCCGGTGGCCTCACCGTCGACCACGCCGACACCGAGAGCAGCCAGCTGCTCCCACTGTTCGTCGGTCAGTTCCGTTGCGGTGTGCAGGAACAGCGTGACGTCCTTGGACATCTGACGGAACAACAGTGCCTGGTGGAAGTTGCCGAGCACCCCGATGACCTTGTCCCGGACTTCCCAGCCGTGGCAGTACACGCAGTGCAGCACGTCCCGCCCCCACCGTTCGGCCAGCCCTGGCACGTCCGGCAGCACATCGACCAAACCAGTGGTCACCAGCACTCTGTGTGTCCGTAGGTGCTGCCCGTCCTCGGTGACAACCCGGAAGCCCGCGCCGTCCCGGGAGATCCGCGTGACCTGCCCCGAAACGACACGACCGCCGTACGAAGCGACCTCCTCGCGCCCGAGCCGCAGTAGCTCCAGAGGAGAGATGCCCTCGCGGCCGAGCACACCATGGGCGCCGGCAGCCGGAGCATTACGGGGCTCACCCTTGTCGATCACCAGAACCGACCGGCGCACCCGGGCCAGATTCAAAGCCCCGGAAAGGCCGGCGGTCCCACCCCCGACCACCACGACGTCCCAGGCCTGTTCACCATCTCGTATCAACTCGAACTCGCTCATGCCGTCAGCGTGCGGCGGCGCCACGGATGCCGCAACGGTTCATGCTGTCCTGGCAAGACGCGCTGGCACTCGCCGCCGGGGATGGCTCGCCGGTCGGCCGACGGCCCCGGACCACGCCGAGCATCTTGCCAGTCCAGCAAGAGGATTCGTCGCCTGCGGATACGTGTGTGCAAGCTACGTCCAGATGGTTCCGGCCCCCAACTGAAAGCCGGCATCTCCAGAACTCGGTCGTGTTCCCGCATTCGTTGGGAATTCCTCCGGCTCGAGCGGCATGCCGGTAGTTGAAATGTTTGAGGAAGCAGCAGATGGAAAATCGCCACGTCGTGATCATTCCGATCGAGATCGGCGAGGAGAAGGAAGCCTCTTATCTCGCCGCATGGCAGGATGCTGCGGAGGTGATGGCGGCGCAGCCCGGTTTCATTCGGACGTACATGTTCCGCACGATCGTTCCGGGGAGTAAATTCCCTCTCGTCAACGTGGCGGAATGGGAGTCCACCCGTCACTGGGAAGAGGCAATGAATGTCTGCCCGATGATGGGACAGCAGATAGCCGTCGTCCATGCCTCGAACTACGAGGCGATCCGGACGGTCCTGCCCACGCAGAGCCTGAGTTCCGGCGACGGTCGCATGCCCGCTGACCTGTCTCCTGTTGAGGCGCGTCGCCGCGCCGAGAATGGGCAACTCACACTGGTCGATGTCCGTGAAGACGATGAATGGGCAGCGCGTCACCCGGCCGGCGCCGTCCACGCCGCGCTCAGCACATTGCCAGCGTCGCTGTCGGATCTGCCTGACGGCCCACTGGCCTTCGTCTGCCGCACAGGCAACCGCAGCGCGCAGGGCGGCATGCAGGCGATCCGCGCGGGCCGGTCTTCCGTCTACAGCGTGGCGGGCGGCCTTGAGGCGTGGGAAGCAGCGGGGCTGCCGGTCGTCCTTCCCGGGAGCGAAAGCGCCGAGAACAACGGCGATCGCGTCGCAGATGCGGTGCGCGAGGGCTGACGAAAGCAAAATCGGAAGATAACCGTCGCATACGTCCGCCGGCATGAGGCCGGCCGGATACGCCGTCCGCCCGCCGTCTCCGGAAAATTCGCCACCGCCATTCCAGACGGTGACCGTTTGCGCAATGGCCCAGGAAATGAGAACCGCGGATATCGCGAGCGGTTCGGAGTGGCGCAACGGTTCCGGAGCTTCGGCGACGGCTTCCCGAAACGGAATTACCCGGGTACGCCAGCCCGGAGAGGAGTCACGCCATGTTTTTTGTCGACACCCTGGAGTTCGAGGGGCTGGGCAACCGTAGCTACTGAACTTAAAAGCGTGATGTCGGTCAGTCCTCCAGAGCAAGGCCGGTGCCGGCGAAGCAGCCGTTCGCCCGGCTAATAGCAGGCCATCCCTG
>NZ_JBIRJC010000117.1:0-3296 GCF_044329365.1 Kitasatospora sp. NPDC017646
TCCAGGCCCAACTACTGGAACTACTCGACGTCGATCCAACCCGACCACGCTGGCTGGACACTCGATTCCCCACCTGCGAAAGACGGGCCTAGTCGAGTCCTTCGCGGTCGGTGCCCTGACCCGCGGTCGATCAGTCGAACAGTTCCTCGGCCCCGCCGGTGATGCCCATGCTCCTGGGGTCCGCTGGGTCGAGGTAGTTCCGACCGGCTCTGAGTTCAAGGTCGTTCTCCACACGTCGGCGGACGTCGGAAACGAGGACTTCTGCGACCTCGTCGAGTTCCCATCGCTGGATCCCGAGACCGAGGACGACGAGTTCGGCCTGGAGATCGCCACGGCAGCGGGAGCACAGGACGCGCTCGCTCTTGCGGAGCACCGGACTGGAGCCGTTCGTGGCCGCTGGGTCAATCAGGGTGTGGCTCAGGACGAGTACCGCGACTTCGTGCTCGCTGGCCGGCCACAACACGCGTCACCGAGTTGACGACCACTTGCTCGCTGAACGAGCACCAGCCGTCAGATTCCTTGCTGGTTCAGCGACAGTTGTCGTGCTGACCGGATCGGGAAACCGCACGTCGAGTGGCACTGCTGGCGACTACTACCGTGCTGAGTCACAGTGAGCCACGACATGGTGAGTGGAACCTGGCCGCACAGGTTGGAACCGGGCCGCCCTTGTCGCTGAACCTTGAGTGACCGGTCGACCCTGCGGGATGTGGGCGCCGCCGGCCTGGAACCAGTCAGGAGCTGGGGATGTCAGGGCCAGGAGCTACGGTCTCGGTCCATGGGTTTCTCCGGAACTTTCGTCGTGGCCCGGGTCGAGCAACCAGTGACCGAGCTGTCAGCCATGCAAGCGGTCGACGCTACACCGTGGTGGTCGGCCAGGGATGGCGCCTGGCAGATCCTGCAGCTATCTCCAGGCGTTGATCCGGATGACTCGGTCATGACCGAGACGGGAGCCCCGACCCTCGTCATGTATGTCCACGACAGCGACTTCGTCGGCGTGCAAGCCGCCAGCCCAGGCGGTCTGATCTGGCACTGCGCACTGTCCCCGCACATGGCACGGGACTACGACGTCCCCGAGCAGTGGATCGGCAACCCCGACGAGGTCACCCGCCAGGCCGTGGCCTGGGCGGAGGAAGCAGGCCTTCAGCCTGACCAAGTGGCGGTGAGAGCCACCCTTGAGGCGGAATGTGACCCACTCGCCGAGGACTTGGTGCTCGACCTGGTCCATGCCCTGGGGTTCAGGTTCGGTGCCGGCGAAAACCTGCTCACGTCTCAGTGAGATCGCTCAAGGGCCAGTGAGACCGGTCAAGCCATCTCAAGGACCTTGCTGGTGCCATGAAGGCTGACAACTCACGGCTGGTTGCTGGCCCTTCGCCGGGACGCGATTACCCGAGCATCGGGAACTCCATGTGGCGTCGCCAGCTCTCCCCGTCGCTGACGAATAGGCTCACCGTGGAGATCGTTGCCGTGGTGGGTAGCTGGACGGCCAGTGCCGCCTCCAGCTCTTCCAAGGCGCGGGGCTGCTGGCCGTGGGCGACGGTCAGGTGTGGGATGACCTCGGTGAACTGTCCTCCGTAGGGCGGCGCCTCTGGCCACCGCCTCGCTATCGATTCGGTCAGTGCGCGGAACGGCTGGTCCGGCGCTGGCGCGAGGTAGAGCACCTCGGGGAAGCGTCGGCATTCGTCGAATCGGACCGTGAAGGGGCTGCGTGCGCCGATCAGGGTCCTGAGATCGCCGATGACCGCGGTGCTGATGCGATCGATGTCGAGGAATGGGAAGAGCACCGTCACGTGGGCGGGAATCCCGGCCGAAGCCGAGGAATCGAAGCGGCGACGCCAGTGCCCGACCAGCGGCTCGGCCTCTTCCACGGTGGCCAGCAACGCGGTCTGGCCTACTCGGTAACGTCCTGGCTCGTCATGGGACACGTCCGGATGATCTCGGACAGCGAGGCGGGTGCGCCACTGGTTTCATGTCGCGGTGGTCGCTGGTCGTCCATCAGGACGCCGTTCTCGAAGCGTGACCCGGCTTGGACGAGAGGGACGAGGTGGGCTCCGGTGATCGCGCGCCAGCGGGTCTGGGCGGACTCGACGAGTTTGAACACCATCGCGAGGGCCGCGGCCGGGCTGCCGGCGCCGCGGGTGACCTTGGTGCGGAGTTTGACCGTGGAGAAGGTCGACTCGATGGGGTTCGTGGTCCGCAAGTGGATCCAGTGCTCGGCGGGGAAGTTGTAGAACGCCAGCAGCTCGTCCCGATCGTCGGTGATCTTCGCGACGGCTTTGGGCCACTTGGCGCCGTAGGTGCGGGCGAAAGCCTCGATCTTCCAACAGGCGTGTCCCGTAGTCCGGGAACCGCCTACTCACGATTCCTCACTGGTGCCGACTACCGTGTCCAGGCTCACGTGGCTGCGACTTTTCTGGATAGCTGATACCTGTTCGCGGTGGTTGACACCAGGGGCTGGGGCGCGGGGCAGGCGGAGCGCTCAGTTTCTCCGTGCCTTCTCGGCGGTAACGGCCCAGCGCTCGTGGTCCCTCCACTCGCCGTTGATGAACTGGAAGGCGGCTGAGTAGCCCTCGCGCTGGAAGCCCAGGCGTTTGACGAGGTTCAGCGAGGAGGTGTTGTCCGGCTGGATGTTCGCCTCCAGCCGGTGCAGTTCCAGCTGGTCGAAGGCGAGCTGGATCACGAGCCCCAGCCCTTCGGTCATGTAGCCATAGCCTGTTGTGGAGGCGTAAGCGGTGTACCCCAGAGTTCCGCTCTGGAGCGTGCCCCGGACGATGTTGTTGATATTGACGCCACCCACGATCTCGCCGGTGCTGCGAAGGCAGATCACGAAGCCCTCATGGGTGGGCTGTTCGAACCGCTCAAGGTAGCTCTCGAACGCTTCCGCCGTGTTCTCACGAGCGCCCAGCCAGCGGCGAAGCATCTCGGCGCTTTCCTGAGCCAGTGCTGTGAGCTCCGCGTAGTCCTGAAGGCAGACGTGGCGTACGGCTACTCGCGGTCCCTGCAGGAGGTAACTGGCGCTTGTCATCCGGGAATCCTATGCAGCCTCCTCTGTTCTCGTTTCGTTGAGTTACGGTCAGTTCCGAAGACTTGCCTCCCGAGGAGGGCCGCTGGTGCTGCTGTGCGTGCGTGAGCACGGCAGCGCAGGCGAAGATCCCGTCGACTTCGAGTCATTTGGACGGGTTGATTACCCCCTACGACGGGGATCCCACCTGCACGAGGATGTGACCCTCGCGCGGGTGGTGCAGACCTCCGGAGGCTGCCCGTCGCAGTGGGACGCCTGGACGAGCACGGGTCAGTAC
>NZ_JBIRJC010000118.1:0-3180 GCF_044329365.1 Kitasatospora sp. NPDC017646
GGGCTGCCTGCGGCGCAGCGCATCGGCGTAGGTCTGCCCGAACTTCAGGCACCACCGCCGGACCGTCTCGTAGGAGACGACGACACCGCGCTGGACTGTGCCGGGAGCAGCCGAAGGCAGGCAGGTTCCAGGAATCCTGGGTGCCAAACGACAGGAACCCGTACGCGCGCCCCCGGGACTGTAGGGCCCCGCGTACGGGTTGGCAGCCGCTTTCGGGGCAGCAGTGGGTCACGCGTCGCTGAGTCAGTCCCCGACTTCCAGGTCGTGTGCTGCGAGCCAGGCGAGGATCTCGTGCCCGCCTGGCTGTGGCGCGTCACCCAGACCCTGTCCGGGTGATCGCGGCATCCGTGCCGAGGGCGGACATCACCGTCGACGGCACCGGCCTGTTCTGTATCAGCCTCCTGCTCCGTCTGCGCAAACAGATCCACGGCGTCGAGCCGGGCACCGTCGTCCACGTCGTCGCCACCGAGCGGTGCCGCCCCGCTCGACCTGCCCGCCTGGTGCCACGTGACCGGCCACGCCTCCCTCTGCCCCGTCCCCGGAACCAAAACAGTCGGTGTGCGCACTACGGCTAGCCGCCGACGCCCTTCGCCCGCGGTCCGGCGCACCTTGGCACCCAGACGATCCACTACACGGCCACAGCAAACAGCCTCACGAGCCCAGGCAGAAGGGCTCCCAGGGCTTCAAGATCAACGCATTGCCCCCTGTGCCCGCCTCTCGGTCGTACTCCGACTACCGCCGGTCCGAACGGCCTCGGGCAGCGAGATCCGGTGCCGAGAAGTTCGTCACGCAGGAGGCCAACCGGAGAGGAGGGCGCGTTGGCGGCCGGGGATACCGGGCCCGCCTGGAAAAGTTGTCGCCGGTCTGGGCTGCTGTCACGTCACGGCGTCGGCGAGCATGAAGGCGGCCACGGCCAGCAGGACCACGGCGAAGATGCGCTGCAAGTGGGGCGCGGAGACCTTCGCGGCTATGCGCTTGCCGTCCCAGGCGCCCAGGATCGCGGTTCCGATGAACGGGCCGATCAGCGCCCAGTCGACCGAGGCAGCGGTGCCGGAGCGAGTGGCCAGGGAGGCCAGCGAGTTGGCCGTGATGACCAGCAGACTGGTGCCGACTGCGGCCTCCATCTCGAATGCCAGGACGGTGACCAGGGCGGGGACGGCGAGAAAGCCGCCGCCCACACCGAGCAGTCCGGTCAGCGTGCCGAGTGCGGCACCGGCCCCGGCTGCCTTGCCCGGCCGTACACCGCCGTCTTCGGGGCGGGCGGTGTCAGCGGGCCGGAGCATTCTGAGGGCGGAGAGGGCGGCTATGGCGGCGAAGGCGATGGTGAGGACGGCTTGAGGCAGGTGGGCGGAGGCGGCCCCAGCGACAGCCGCCGGAAGAATCCCGGCGGCTGCGAACGCCGCTCCGGCCTTCCACCGCACCCGCCCGGCCCGGGCGTGCGCGTACAGGGCGGTCAGAGACGTGGCGGTGACGATGATCAGGCTGGCGGTGGTGGCTGAGGCGGGGGTGAAGCCGAGCAGGTAGATCAGGGCGGGCACCGCCAGGACGCTGCCGCCGCCGCCGAGGGCGCCGAGCATCAGGCCGACAACGGCTCCTGCAATCAGGGCCAGGATCAGGGCGGTCACGCTATTCGCCCACTGTGTCTGCTGTCGCCGGCCGACGGCATTGCGGTACCGGTGACGCGGGGGTGGGCCTGTACGGGGCCGAGGCAGCCGATCGCCTGGCGGTAGAGGAACATCACGTGCCTTCTGTGCAGGTGGAGCAAGGGATTCATGACCGGGTGAGGCTCAGGCCCGCGTCGGCGGCCGTCTCGAAGCTGTCATCGATGGCGACGACCTGTCGTCCGGCCGCGTCCAGGAGAGAAGCGGCAATCGCCGCGCGCATCCCGCCGGCGCAGTGCACCCACACCGTGCCGTCCGGCACCTCGCCGACCCGGCCGTGCAGTTCGTGGAGCGGAATGTGCACCGAGCCCTCGATGAAGCCGTTCGCATGTTCGGAATCCCGGCGCACATCCAGCACCACCACGTCCTCGCCGCGCTTGTGTGCAGCGGCGAGGTCGGCGAAGCCGGCGCGGGGGAAGAAGGCGAGCCGTTCCCCCTGACGGACCCAGGCGGCTGGATCACCGGAGGCGGCGGCGGCCGGGCGGTCGATACCGACCCGGGTCAGCTCCCGCTGCGCCTCGGCAATCTGCGCCGGGGTGTCGCCGAGCAGGGTGACCAGCTTGCCCCACGGGATCAGCCAGGCCAGATAGGTGGCCAGCTTGCCTGTGCCCTCGAAGTTGAACGATCCGGCCACATGGCCGTCGGCGAAGGCGACCCGGCTGCGCAGGTCCACCACCCACTCACCCGCCGCCAGCCGTTCGGCGATCTGTGCGGCGTCGGCGGGCTCGGGCGGGGTCAGGTCGACGGGCCCGGGTCCGGCGGCGTTGGCCGGGCCCATGTGCGTGTAGTAGGCGGGCACGTTCTCCAGCCCGGCCAGGACCCGCTTCACGAAGTCGTCGACATCCAGGGTGAATGCGTCGTTGCCGGCGCGTTCCTGGCCGATCGTGCTTGCATCGCCCTCGGCCTGGGAGGAGGAGCAGAAGCTGCCGAAACCGTGCGTGGGCAGCACCGGCACCTCGTCGTCGAGTGTCGCCGCCAGCCGGTGGACGGAAGCGTGCTGGGCACGGGCCAGTTGTTCGGTCAGCCGCGGGTCCACCAGGTCCGGTCGTCCCACGGAGCCGATCAGCAGCGAGCCGCCCGTGAAAGCAGCCACCGGGCTTCCCTCCTCCTCCAGGACGTACGAGGTGTGGTGCGGGGTGTGGCCCGGGGTGGCTATCGCGCGCAGCACCAGGTACTCGTCCACCTCGGACACGTCCCCGTCCGCGACAGGAGTGCGAGGGAAGGAGACGCGGGCCCCGACCGGGACGAGGTAGCGGGCGCCGGTGAGGCGGGCCAGTTCCAGCCCGCCGGTGACGTAGTCGTTGTGCAAGTGCGTCTCCGCCACGTAGGCGATGCGCACCCCTCGCCGCGCAGCGAGGGCGATCACCTGATCGACGTCCCGCGGCGGATCGACCACGACCGCAGCTCTCCGACCCCCTGCCAGATACTGAACTTGAATTCGTGATGTCGGGCTGAGGGTGGTCAGCCGTCCAAGATCAGGCCGGTGGCGGCGAGGCACCCGTCGACCAGGTGGGGTCGA
>NZ_JBIRJC010000119.1:0-2838 GCF_044329365.1 Kitasatospora sp. NPDC017646
GTCGAGTACGAAGCCGCGTACTACAGCCAACAACAACCAAACCTGCAGGTCACAGCCACAACCTAGAGTCTCTACAGAACCCGCAGCGATTCAGGCTGCGCATCGTGACTGGACGAGGGCGAAGGGGCGGATGCTGGTGTTGTTCATCGGTGACGACTGGGCTGAAGATCACCACGATGTCGAGGTGCAGGACGAGACAGGCCGTAAGCTCGCAACCGCCCGCCTGCCGGGGGGAGTTGAGGGCACCGCGAAACTGCACGCCATCGTGGCCCGGAACGGAGGCGAGGACCTCGAATCCGGGCAGGTGGTGGTAGGGATCGAGACCGGCCGCGGACCCGTGGGTGCAGGCGCTAATCACAGCCGGCTACCTGGTCTACGCGGTCAACCCCAGGCAGGCGGCCCGGTTCAAGGAGCGGTACGGCACCTCCGGGGCGAAGAGCGACCGCGGCGACGCGCACGCGCTGGCGGACATGGTCCGTATCGACCGCGACCAGTTGCGGCCGATCGCAGGCGACAGCGGCCAGGCCCAGGCCGTTCACGTGGTTGCCCGCGCGCAGGTTACTGATCGCGCTGAACGAGCAGATACATCTGCTGGAAGAGCAGGTGAGCGCGCATATTCTCACGCACCCGGACGCTGAGATCTACCTGTCGATGCCCGGCATCGATGAAATCACCGGCGCCCGGGCGCTGGCCGAGTTCGGCGACGACCCCACCCGCTACACCACAGCCAAGGCCCGCAAGAGCTACGCCGGCACCAGCGTCTGACAAATGATCACCGGGCGCACCGGGTGCCTGCCCGCCGGGCGGTGCCTCGGCCTCCGCGACGGGGTCAGTAGGAATCCTCCCGCCATTCAAGGTAGGTGGGCCGTCGACCGCCGGACAGCACGAACTCCTTCACGGCCTGGCGCACGAGGTCGTCGGGACTTCCGTCGGCTCCACGAACTCCCGAGGGCAGGTAATGACCATGGAGGTTGCCACCGGCGCGGTGGCCTCGCCAGCCGGACCCAGAGCACCCTCCTCGCCCGTGCTGTAGGACAGGATGCCGAACGCCCCCCAGTGCCGACCCCGACAAGGGCCGGGACCGCCTGGGCCCCTCAGTGGTGATCGCCGTCATGTCCCGGGCGCTGACGGTCCCCGGCACGACGACGGCCGTCGTCCGATGCCCATGACGAACGCGGAGACCGCGGACACACGAGCATCCGGAGACGGCCTTTCGGACGCCGGGTACGTTGAACCCTCACCGGCGAACCGCACGGGTCGAACCGGAGCGCGGGCACGGCGCGCCGGCCGCATAGCCCGCCGTCGTCCGTACGCCGGCCGTCGCCGTGAGCCTCGTCCGTGCGGCGACCACGTCGGCCCACCCGCCCTCAGCGGCGCCGGCGTCTTCCGTGGATGGCCTCGGCCGGGCGCCTCCCGTAGGGGTTCCGTTCGGAGAGTTCGCCGTCGGTGACTGCTGTCATGCTCTCCGTCGTCGCCCGTTCGCACGGGCGCTGACTGCCCGCCGACACCGTCGGTGCGTATCACCCCAGCAGAAGCCCCCGGGCGCCAAAGAGTCCCACTCGCCGTTCAGCGGCCGGGGAGATTGGTGCGGCACTACGCCGGGCCACCGCACCGGCCAGCGTGCTGAGTCACCTTCGGAATGCTTGCGTGACGCCTCCTGGCGTATGTAAGCCGCCGCACCCGCCGACGCCGCTGAGGCGGCGCCGGCGGATGGATCCAGATCCTCCAGGGGGAGCCCATCGCGAGCCTCACGTCACCCGCCGCCTGAAGCACGGCGGGCGCCGGCTGCACGTTCCCCCGGGAGGGATGGGCGGCCCGCCGGTTGGATACAGAAAAGTAATCCAGAGCCGAAAATCGGTGACAAGCCTTCCGACCGGCTTTCACCCGATCGGCGGAGTCTCCGGCCGAATCACGCGATACGGAGAATGGCCGGTCGCGGAACGCCGAACCGCCACCGGTCAGCGGAGGCGGAGTTGCCGGCGCGGAATTGCATGCGGATTCCCCACACAACAGAACGCGCTTGCGCCGGACGGCAGGGACGGACCCTTCCGCCCGGAAATACGCACGCCGGCGCCATGGGAGTGGTCGGCCCCGATAAAGGAGGATCAGCGGCCTCACGTTCGAAGCCTCCGATTGCGGCCACCCGGCGACCGGCTGGATCAGCGGCTCCGCTCACCGAAATGGGTGGCAGCGGTGCCGGGACGGGACCCGCTCGGGCGCGACGGCGTTCCCGCCCGGGCCTACAGCTCATCGGCCGCGCGGTCGGGGCGGCCCGAGACCGACCCGCTCAGATCCCCGGCTCGCAACCGCCGACGGGGCTGCCGGACCCGCCGACACCACGGTCACCAGCGCGGTCGGCAGCGCGACTGCCGTGACCCCGTACGGGTGATCGCGGCCACGGTGGGCGCGTCCACGTAGGCGTGGTGAAGCCGTTGGCGCCCGTCGGCGGTGGTCACGCGCGCACCGACCGATCCGAGCGCCGTGCCCGCGGACACGGCGACGGTGGTGACACCGCCGTGCGGCGTCAACCCTTGCTGACGCCCGGGCACATCGATACGGGTGTTGGAGCGAGCGGGGGGCGCACGCCAGGCTCGCGCATTGGCATATGCCCCAGGCCACTTCGATGAGCGTCCCGTCGGCCGCACGCTCAGCCGGTGCCCCGGGCTCGTGCGCGAGGGCCGGTCGGGCTTCGCGTACGGCGGCCGGCCGGAACCAGTCCGCCTCAGGAAACAAGGGGGGCCGCGAGTACTCTCGCTCCCCCAAAGGTCTATGCCAGTCGCCCTGCGTAGCAAGCTTTGAGAGGATTGTTAAGCGCTCAACGGCAGGGATCCGGCCACT
>NZ_JBIRJC010000120.1:0-2803 GCF_044329365.1 Kitasatospora sp. NPDC017646
CCCGTACCAGTGAAGTCAGGATGATCAAGAGATCACGCAGTGACCCGCTTTTGATCCGCCGTCCGTGGTCCTCGTTTCACCCGTCGCCGACACTGTTTGCGCTGGTCGGGCGCGCCGAGACAGCGCTCTCACCATGCCGACTTACCTAATCCGGGGCGCAGACCAGCGCGGCCACCTGCTCGCGCTTGGCCGGGGCGGGTAGCACCAGCGGGCCCAGCTCCTTCTCGGCGCGGTCCCGCTCGCACCGCGAACACTCCAGCCGGCCAGGACCGGCTCTCCCGGTCAGCTCCAACAGCCATCAGAACGCGTCCCCGCCGCACCCTAGCTGACACACGGCCCCGGTAGGTTCTGCGCGTGACAACGACCGATGACCGACGGTTCCCCGCCGGCCTGGCCGCCGCGCTGGCGGTGCCGTTCGACTACGACGGCAGCGAGGGCATCGACTTCGACCCCTTCGACGCCTTCCTCTCCGCCGAGGACACCACCGACTGGCTACGCCTGTGGACCGGAAACAGCGAGCTGACCGGCGACGACTTCCGCGTCTTCGGACAGAACGGGGCCGGCGGGTACGCGGCACTCTGGCTGGGCCGCCCCGGGCTACCACTCGCCGACCAGCCGGTCGTCTTCCTGGGGTCCGAGGGCGAGAGCGGCGTCGTCGCGGCCGACCTCGCCGACTTCCTGTGGGTACTCGCCGCCGGGTACGGCCCCTTCGAGGCCACCACCGGCCACCACCTCGACCGCACCCCACGCCCCAGCCCGGAACGAACCGCCATCGCAGAACGCTTCGCCCCCCGGCGCCGACGCCCGGCCGACACCATCACCGAACACGCGGGCCAGGAGTTCCCCGAATTCGACGACATCGTCTCCGACCTCTGCCGCTGACAGGGGGTCGAGAACGGCGGTGAGCCGGTCTTCGGTGTGCTCGCCAGCCTGCACCCGCTCGGCTGCCGCGAGGCCCTGCCCGGGGGTTCAGGGTGTGGCGGGAATGGTCCAGCGCGGGCAGGCGGGCTGATGGCGGTGGACCACGAAGACGGTGCCGCCGAGGCTGACGAACCGTTCGGTGCGCACCCGGCAGCACGGCTCCTCCCGCACACGGGCCGGGGCCGGGATGCCGGGCGCGGGGGCCTCCGGTGCGGGCCGCTGCGCTGCCGGCGTCGTCGGTGCGGGCCGCTGCGCCGCCGGTGCGGGCAGGCGGAGCGGTGCGGGGACGGCAGGCGGGCGCTGCGTGTCCAGCGTGCCCAGTGGCACTCCCAGGGCCTTGGCGCGGGAGAGGCGCCGGCTGCGACGGGGTCGAGGTGTCGTCATGGACGACAGCGTGCCCCCGCCGGGAACGGTCATGCGGGCCACGACACGCCCCCGTATCGCACCGGCCGCACGATGCGGGGAGGCCATCGGTGACCGGGGACGAAGACGGCCAGGGTCATCCGTACCCGAAGACGTCCTCACGGTGGCCGGGCGCGCACGCCCAGACGGTGGCGTTCACCTCGGCACCGGCCGCCCGAGCCCGGCCGGTCACGGGGCCGCCCCCAGGCGATGTCCGGGGGCGGCGGTAGGCTGCCGAGGCCCCGAGAAGGCACAGGAGGCCGCCACCCGCAGGTGGCGGCCCTCCGGCATCTCCGACCGGAACGGCCACGACACGACAGTCCGGATGCCGCACCCGGCGATCTCACCCGACCGGCCGGCGGTGCAGCCGGGGCAGGAACGCGAACCGGCCCCCGGCGGGTCAGCCGTCCAGTTGGGCGTACAAGCCACGGCCCGGACGCTGCGCCCGGCCGGCCTTCGCCAGACGCTCCAGCATGGTGCGGACCGCGTTCACGTTGTCCGCCGACTCCTCGATCCCCAGCCGGGCGGTCACCTCCCGGGCCCGCAGCGGTCCCTGAGCGCCGGCCAGCACGCCCAGCACACTGTCGGCGGTGGCACCGGTCGCCCGCCGCCCGGGGGCGGGTGCAGCCGTCTCGTTCGTCTCGGTGGACGGCTCAGCGCCGGTGCGCACGGGCCCGGCCCCCTTGGCTGCGGCCGCCTTCTTCCCAGCGGGAGGCCGCGCGCCGTCGGTGGTCTTCTTCACCACTGTCTTCTTCGCGGGTGTCGCTTTCTTCGCTGCGGCCTTCTTCCCTGCGGCCTTCTTCGCCGCCTTCGTGACCGTGTCCGTGCCCATGGTGGTCTTCTCGGCCGGCTCCCGGTCCCGCTCCGGCGCCGCCTCGGCCTCGGCCTCGGCCACGAGCTGCTCCGGCCGGTCCCCGACGATGGCGTCCGCCTCCGCCCGGACACCGCCCACCAGCGCGGTGTCCTGCGAGGCCACCAGTCCGGCCAGGGCCCGCAGGCCCTCGGTGGCGCCGCGTACGGCGTTCTCCCGCGCCACGGCGCCGGTCAGCTCGTCCTCCAAGCGCCGACGCCGGGCCTCGATACCGGTAAGTTCCGCCTCCAACTGGGCGATGGTCTCACTGAAACGGCTCTCTGCCACGCTTCCGTGGCCCGGCCCTCCGGGCCCCAGGCGACGCGCAGGTCGCGGGCATTCCTGTACTCGCCGCAGCAGGGCCGGGCCTGCGGGGAGCGACGGGGGTGCGCGCCGTCTGCTTCCCCGCCTTCGCCGCGCTCCCCGGGGAGTACGGCGCGCTGGCCCGGCGCCTGCCGGCCCGTGGCTGCTCCCGCACCGGATTCCGCATCGGATTCCGCCGCTGACGGACGACTGGCCGTCCGTCAGCGGCGGGTCTCGATCCGCAGGCCGCCCGTGGTCACCCGGCGGATGTGGTCGCTGGCCAGCACGTCGTGCGGCTGGCCGAGCTCGATCGCGCCCACCGCGTCC
>NZ_JBIRJC010000121.1:0-2802 GCF_044329365.1 Kitasatospora sp. NPDC017646
ACAGGCACGTCACCATCAACGCTCCACGACCCGCTCCGGACACCGCCTCCGTGCCGAATCACCTCAACGAAGCACCTGCGAAAGACAGGACTAGGGGTTGGTCTGCCCGCTCCCGCGCCTGCGATCGCCGACGGCGCCACGCTCTTCGTCAACCCGGCCACGGGCTGCACCGACACGGGCAGCGGATCCCAGGCCGCGCCGTTCTGCACCATCCAGGCCGCAATCGACGCCGCCCGGCCCGGCCAGACCGTCCAGGTGGCTGCGGCGAAGTACCCCGAGCAGGTCACACTCAGCCACTCGGGAGAGCGGGGTAAGCCGATCACCCTTCTGGGCGGCAACATTCGCAACGGCCTCAAGACACTTCCGCTCGTCGGGGTCAACCCGGGCGGCACGAACCCGAGCCACGGCTTCGTTCTCAACGGCGTCCACGACGTGATGATCACGGGTTTCGGCATTGGGGGCGCCCTCGGATCCGTCGAGCTCGCTGACACCCAACAGGTGACCCTGGACGGCAACATCATGGGCGGCGGAACGTCGGCCGGCCCGCAGACCGCCGGCGTCCACCTCGGCGGGGCAACCCGGGCCAACACGATCAGCCGGAACATCATGAGGGGTCGCGCCCACACCGCCATCGCCGTCGACGCAGGTGTGACCGGCACTGTGCTCAGCACCAACGCTGTAGACAACCAGGCGGGCGGGGCCGGCATCCAGGTCACCGACGCCCCGGGGACGGTGATCACGAGCAACACCGTAAGCTCGGTCTGCGGTCCGGCCATCGGCCTGCTGGGCGACTCGTCCGGGGCCGTGGTCGAGAACAACGTCCTCGCCACCGCCTCCGACACCGGCCATAACGCCCCTGCCTGCGCCCCGGAGCAGAGCACGGTCAAGCTCTCCGTCTCGGCCGCCTCGGTGCCGAGTATCGTCGCCGACTACAACCTGGCCGACTCCTTTGCCGATGGGCCGATCTACAGCTGGGCGGGCAGCAGCTACGCCACCGCGGCCGACTTCACCAAGTCCGTCCCGCAGCAGGGTGCCCACGACCTCACGGCCGATCCGCACCTCTCGGGGAACATCGACACGGCACTTCCCATCGGCTCGAACTCCCCGGGCATCGACTCGGCCGACGCCGACGCACCCGGCGAACTCAGCACCGACCTCTACGGCTACCAGCGGATCGACGACCCCTACGTCGCCAACACCGGTACCGGTTCGAAGGTTTACGACCGGGGCGCATTCGAGTTCACGACCTCGTCCCGCTGGATCGGGGTCCTGAGCCAGCCGCAGGGGATTACAGCCGGGGCGTCGGCCACCTTCTCGATCCGTGACCAGGAAACCTGGTCACCGGTCGTCTCCTACAACCTTGATTTCGGTGACGGAACTCCGATCGTGACGACCACGCAGCTCGCGGTTCAGCACACCTACCAGACAGCGGGTTCCTACCGGATCACAGTCGTCGCCACCGAGCAGAACGGCGACACCACCGCTGGTGACGACACGGCGAAGGTCGGGCCGCCCGCCCCGCTCGTCCCTTAGTAGGGTCGGGGACTGGCGCGGTGGCCGATGCTCCGTTTCCAGTCCCCGCCGCTTCAAATTCCGGCCCGCGAGTCCGTGTTTCCGGCTGGCGAAGATCGCCAGCCGCTCGTGGACGTAGCCGTCGACCGCGTTGAACTCATGGCAGCCCCGTCCGGGCCGAAATCCGTAGGACCTCGGCTCGAACCGGGCCTCCCACTCGGGCTCCAGGGCGTTCTTCACGCGTGCCTGCTGCACGCGGTCCGCGAGCACCGGAATCCCCAGGGGGCGCTGTTTCCCATTCGCCTTCGGGATGAAGACCCGCTTGACCGGCAGGACTTCGAGGGGCGAGGCGTGGCGGTGCAGCCGCTCCGCCAGCTCCCCTCGATCGCGGGAGGTCAAAGCGACCTCTCCGTCGACCCCCGCCGTTTTGCGGCCAGCGTTGCGCTGCGTGACCTGCCGCACGCTGACCAGCGTGTTGCTTCGGCTCCGCAGCATCAGCTTCTGCAGATTGCGGACCTTCTTGAGGTCCCCTTCCTTCGTCGCCTTGAAGATCCTCTGCCTCAGTCGCCGTACGTGGTCCTCGTGAGTGCGCCAGCTGATGGCGTCCCAGTCGGGGGCCGCGTCCTTCGGTCCGTTCACTCCGAGGGCCGCCATCGCAAGAGCGAATGCGTATGCCGTCATCTGTGTCCAACTTGTCCTTCGGTTCCGGTACTTCAGCTTTGGTACATCAAAGGCTCACCCGGTCCACGTCAGCTCCCTTTCGGGCCAGGCAGCTGCCTGTATCCGGCCGGTTATGCGAGACGACCGCGAAGGGTGCGGCCATGTTGTCCCGGTTTCCCGTCGCCTTTCGGCGTACCGGCATTGGCTTCTTGGACCGTCCTACTCCCGCCGGGGAGTTGGGCCTCCCTCGCGGTCGGCTTACCGAGACAAGTCCCGGACCCCGACGGGGTTTTCACGTTCCGCATGGCCGAGATCCGGCCGGGGTGGGCGCTCTCTGCACCCCGGGGCGGCGGTGTTCTGCACGGCTGGCTCCTAGTCACCAGCCGCCGCCTGCCGTTTCGCAACGGCCAGCCCTGCCCCCGGCGTTTCATCCCATCTCCGGGGGTATCGATGTCGAGGCATCAACGAGAGTTCGCGTCTGCTCACCCGTCCGGCCTTCCCCTTGCCTGTAGCTCCCGGATGGAGCGGGAGCCCTTTGAATCGCTGCGGGTTCTGTAGAGACTCTAGGTTGTGGCTGTGACCTGCAGGTTTGGTTGTTGTTGGCTGTAGTACGCGGCTTCGTACTCGACG
>NZ_JBIRJC010000122.1:0-2800 GCF_044329365.1 Kitasatospora sp. NPDC017646
GGGGCGGAAGCCTGCGGCTTACAACGGGCCTGACGGCCCGTTGGGCGGTGCTGACGCACCGCCAGGTGCGGGGGTGACGCCTGGCGGCATCACCGTGCGTGGTGTCCCGAGGCTGCGCCTCGGGGCCCGGCTGCGCCGGGCGGGGGCCGGGGCCATTCGCCTGCGGCGAATTCGGGGACAGATGACGGCCCCTGACGGGGCATCGACTGAAAGTGGTCGGCACGGGCCTGCGGCCCGCCCCCAGGTGCGTTGACGATGTGACGCGAATTTCGAGTAGAGGCCACCTCCCCCCGGGGGGCAGCCCCCAGCGTTGACGATGTGACGCAAAATTCCGGTAGCACCCCCTCCCCTCCCTCCTGCCGGGTACCGTTGACGATGTGACGCGAATTTTGGGTAGAGGGCCCTCCCCTGACGGGGATGGGGTATCCGGCCCAGCACCCGCTGACGATATGGCGTAAATCCCCGGAAGCAGCGTCTCCCCCGGATCGGGGGCCCCTGCCGGGGCCTCCACCACCCGCCCGTTCAGCGGCCCCTCGAGGGACTCCCCGGGCAGGCCTCCCAAGGCCTGCCGCCCCGTGCCGGGGCGAGGCGCCGAACATGCAAGAGCTGTCACCGATCCGGCCCCGCGCCGCCCCCGAAATCAGGGGCGCAGGACAGGCCGGGGAAACAGCCCACAAACCGTCACAACCCACTGGGTCAAAAAGCCCTGGGCAAGGCGCAGCACTAGGCGCTAGAAACACACCGGAATGTCACCGACGCCAAGCCTTCTGATGTCACCGAGCAAGCGCACGGAAACAAGGCTGGAAGCCCATCCGACATCCGGCTGAAAATCCGCCCGCCAGGCGCCTGGCATCCCGCCTTTAATGCCACAACAAGCACTAACCAGTCTGCCCGATCCTATCGGCCGATAACGACCGGCCCGCACCCTCCCGAACACAACGAAGCCCCGCACCGAAAGCACGACTGGAAAGGGCGGGGCCTTCGGCGATGGCCGGGGCCTGACGGCCCGTCGAAAGGGCTGGTAGTTGACGCCGGCGGCGCCACCGGGAAAAGGGCGGCGCGGGCACGCGCGATGGGGCCTGGCGGCCTGGGTTGGGGGTGTCCGGGCAGCGCCTGCGGCGCCACCCGAGCAGGTGCCGGCCGGGCCTGCGGCGGCGGCACGGTGGGCGGCGCGGGTGCGGCGGCCTGACGGCCCCCACCGGCGAGCGACCCCCACGCAGGCCATCAACGTCTCACCTGACAGGGGGGCAACCGGTGTGGGTCACAATCCATTGCCCGTGGCGCGCACCGTCCGGCTCCCGAAAAGATCTGTCGGAGACACGTCGTGAAAACGCGCCGGTAAATCCCGCAGGAAAACCCTCAGGGGACATCAAGAAATTCTTCGTCTCTGATGCCCTCGTTCCCGGCCTCATGGCATGCTCACGGCGAATACGCACAGCAATCGGAGGCGGCCCCATCACCCCGACCGGAACAGGCGGCAGCTACCACTTGGACCGGCCCGGCATTGGTCCAACCAAGCCCTGCAAATCCCTCAAAAGACCCCAAAATCGCCGCCTCGCGGTCAGCAGGTCATGCCCTTGGGGAGCCGGAGGGGCGGCCGGGTGGCCAGGCGGCGGCGGCGCCTCCTTATGTCGTCCGGGAACGGTCGTATCCTCCGAATATGGGCGGCAGATGCGATTGGTGCGGGGACGTCCTGCCGAGCGGGCGGAGTCGCCGGTACTGCCTGCGGGCCCGCGTCCCTGTCACCATGCCGCCTACCGGGCCCGCAGACGCGCCGAAGCCGCGATCCGCGCCCGGGTCATTAGCAGCCTGGGCGAAACTCACCGCCCCGGGGACGAGATTCCCCACCGCAGGTCAGCGCCCTGGCCTGCACCTCCCGGGTAAGAACGGGTCAGGAGCGGCGTCATAAGGAGTTGGTGCGCGCCTGCGCGGCAGCCGACGGCTCATCTCCGACCGGTCGCTTGTGGTGTGCCGGGGCGGGCGGCTCGGCGAGGCCGAGGTCGAGCGAGGCGATCGGGAACTCGGGGGTCTGCGTGGGCAGGACGAGGTCCACGACCCTCAGGATGGCGTCGCACACCTGTCGGCTGCGAAGGTCCAGGGTGACAGGCGGACTGGCCACCAGCACGCCGCGCACATCGCTGACCGGCACGCGCAACCGTGTCACCCTGGCGAGATCCTCCGGCGGGACCCACAGGTCGTCGGTCCGTAGCGGAGGGTAGGTCATGTCGATCCACCAGCTACCGGGGCCATCGCGGCGATGACGCGGCGGGTCTCCTCGACGATGTGCGGGCTGGGCTCCGCGACGGCGAACGCCGTCACGAGTATGTGGGTCCCGCCGGTCGGCGGGGTGCTGGTCGTGAAGCCGGCGTCGGCCAGGCGGTCGGCGACGCTGCGCGCCACGGATCCGGTGCCCAGGACCGTGACGAACTCAGGTCTCATGATGTCCCCCTCAGTACCGCTGAAGCGCAATTCGAAGAACGTCCGCAGGGCGCGGGCGCCCGGCGAAACCGAACCACCGCACCATGACGCCGACGGTGGCGGCGTGCTGGAGCGGAAAGTTGCCCTGGGCGGGTGGTGTCGGGTGTTGCGCGGGTGACGGCAGTCGTCACCCGCGCGGCACCGGGGTGGGTCAGGCCGTGACGTGGTACCAGTAGCCGCCGGTGCGCAGGGTGACGTAGTGGACGTTGCTGTTCGTTTCCTTCGCTTCGTACATCATGTCGGCGCCGGTGGTGGGGTCGGTGCCGGCGTAGAGGACGACGTGCACGGTGTTGTGCGCGTCGGTGCCGAAGTACTCGACGTC
>NZ_JBIRJC010000123.1:0-2519 GCF_044329365.1 Kitasatospora sp. NPDC017646
CATCCAGCTCGGCGGCCCCATCGTCCTGGTCTGGGACAACCTGAACGTCCACCTGTCCGCCGGCATGAAGCGGTACGCGGCCGAGCACGACTGGCCCCTGCCGAGAACCTCATCCGGCCTGGTGGGAGGCAGGGTGTACGAGTGCCGGCCTCGTCGGTCGGGTGGGTGCTCTGGCAGAGCCGACGAGCTCCGCGGCAGGATGATCGACCGTGCTGCTACGACTGGCGTACCTGGGTGTGACGAACGCGTTCGCGATGTTGCGGCTGCTGCCGATGAGCGACCGCGAGAAGGACGTGGAGATTCTGGCCCTGCGTCATCAGATCACCGTGCTGGAGCGGCAGCTGAGCGGACGGCGGGTCCGCTTCGAAGCGAGCGACCGGGCGTTCTTGGCCGCACTGCTGCAGGTGCTGCCGATGCAGGTGCTGCGTCGGGTGCGGTTGCCGGTGCGGCCGGAGACCGTGCTGCGCTGGCACCGCGACCTGGCCGCCTGCCGCCATGCCGCCCGGTCCCGTCCGAAGCGCCCAGGCCGCCCGCGCACCGTGCGCTCCATCCGCGCCCTGGTGCTGCGCCTGGCCGCGGAGAATCCGGGGTGGGGGTACCGGCGCCTGCACGGTGAGCTGCTCGTTCTCGGCGTCAAGGTGGCCGCGTCCACGGTGTGGGAGATCCTGAGGGAGGCCGGGATCCCACCGGCACCCGAGCGGACCTCCAGCACCTGGGCCAACTTCCTGCGCTCCCAAGCGGACGCACTCCTCGCCTGCGACTTCTTCGAAACGGTCACCCTGTCCGGGGCCCGGCTGTACGTGCTCGCGGTCATCGAGCACGCCAGCCGCCGGGTCCGGATCCTGGGCGCGACCGCGCATCCGACCGCGTCCTGGGTGACGCAGGCGGCGAAGAACCTCGTCATGGACCTCGAGGACGCCGGCTCCCGGGCGCGGTTCCTGATCCGGGACCGGGACGGGAAGTTCCCCGAACTGTTCGATGCCGTCCTGCAGGACGCGGGCATCGAGGTCGTGCTCAGCGGCATCCGTATGCCGCGGATGAACTCCCTCATGGAGCGATGGATACAGACCTGCCGCCGAGAGCTACTGGACCGCACTCTGATCTGGAACGAGCGGCATCTACTCCACGCCCTGCGCGAGTTCGAGAAGTTCTACAACGAGCACCGGCCGCACCAGGGCATCGCGAACGCCCGGCCCCTCTGCGCCCTTCCCGAGCCGATCGACAACCCGGAGCGAATCGCCCGCCTCGACATACGCCGAACCGACCGACTCGGCGGCCTCCTCCACGAATACCGACATGCAGCCTGATCAGCCTGGATGAGGTTTCCGGCAAGGGCAGGCGTGCTGTGGCCGTGACGGGCAGGCACCTCACGCGTGTCATCAAGTGGCGCCTGGTCGCGTGGCCGCCGTTCTCGCCACCGGCCTGGTCGCCGTCGTGCTGCGCTCTGGCTGGGTTCCGCCGGCCGTGGTGTGGGCCGCTGCCCCGGCCGTCCGGTCGCTTGGGTCGCTTGGGCGTAATCGCGTGGACCCGGTGGGTCCACGCGCCCCTACGTCTCCTCAGCCTCGATCAGTGAGGATCCCTGAGAGCACGCGTCGCGCGTCACGGGCGTCGGCGCCGTCCTCGCCCAGGCTGTCGGCGCACGAGACGAGCGTCTTCCACAGCGCCCAGCCGCGTCCGCGCGCCCAGGTCGCATCGTCGACGCGCAGCCGTTTCCGGAACACGTCGCGGCCGTCGGCCGAGAGCAGGGTCCACGCGATCGCGAGGTCGCAAGCGGGGTCCCCCACGCCACACGTACCGAAGTCGATGACGGCGGCGAGCTGTCCGTCCTCCAGGAGCAGGTTCCCCTTGGCAAGGTCGCCGTGGAACCAGACGTCGGTCCCGTCCCACTGCGCCTCGAGCGCCTGAGTCCACAACTCATATGCCGGCGCGACGTCGATGTGGCCGCGCAGCTCGTCGAGCGCACCGAGCGCCTGCGCCTCGTAGGTGCGCAGCGTCGCTCCACGGAACCAGTTGTGCTTGCCGGGCTGCGGCCCTTGCGAGGCGTCGATGCTCTGCAGCGCGGCGACGAAGTCGGCCAGGCCCTCGGCGAAGCGGATCGGATCGACGACCGCCTCGAACGTCGCGGGCGTGCCGTCGATCCACCCGTAGACCGACCACGGGAACGGGTAGGCCGCACCAGGACTCCCCTTCGCCAGCGGCACCGGGATCGGCAGCGGGAGAGCGCGTGCCAGCTCGGGCAGCCAACGGTGCTCCTTCTCCACCGCCAAGGCGTACTCCTGCGCGCTGGGCAGGCGGAGCAACATGCTGTCGCCCAAGCGGAAGGTCCGGTTGTCCCAGCCGCCGTTCTCCACAGCCGTCACCGGTAGCGCGGCCCACTGCGGGAACTGTTCGGCCACGAGCCGCCCTGCCTGTTCGGCATTGACGGTGTGAATCGCTGCGGGTTTGACCGAGACTCCTTCTCTTGGAAGGATCGAGTCCGTTATGAGGAAGCCATACCCCAGTGAGGTCCGGGAGCGGGC
>NZ_JBIRJC010000124.1:0-2492 GCF_044329365.1 Kitasatospora sp. NPDC017646
GAGTTCGAACGGATCATCAGCAAGACACGAGCCGAAGCCCGTCAGGAGGCCAAGGCCGCATAGCGGAGGACTCCACGGTTACAGGGGATTGACACTGGAGCATGCCGTGCGTGAGGAGGAGATCCCGCGCAGCGTCGCCCGCAACGTCCGCACTGGGACACCCCGCCTCCGCCGATTCGATCCCCTCACCGCTGCTGAAGCCCGCGCCTTCCTCGCCGCTACCTCTGGTCACCGGCTGCACGCACTGTTCGAACTCGCCCTCCGCACCGGACTCCGCAAGGGAGAACTCCTCGGCCTGCGCTGGGAAGACCTCGACCTCGACGCCGGCACTGCCACCATCCGGCGCACCCTCCAACGCACCAACAGCAGTGGCCTGACCACCCTGCCCACCAAGACCATCAACTCCGAACGCCGTATTGCTCTCCCAGCAGACTGTGTCGCCTCGCTGCGCGCCCACCGCGCCCAGCAGGCCCAGGAGAAGCAGAGTGCGGGAGCGAACTGGAGGGAAAGCGGCCAGGTCTTCACCCGGCCCGACGGGCACCTCATCGAACCCGCCACCCTCACCCGTCACTTCAAGGTGCTGCTCCGCCGCTCTCGCCTCCGGGCGATCCGGTTCCACGACCTGAGGCACTCGACCGCGACACTCCTCCTGGAGCAAGGCGTCGAACTCGTCGTCATCAAGGAACTCCTCGGCCACGCCCACATCGGCGTCACCGCCACCGTCTACGCACACGTCCGACTCCGCCTCCAGCGCGACGCCATCGACCTCCTCAGCCGCGCCCTCCGCAGTCCTTCGGAAGCCACCGCCAAGCCCAACGACGATGATGATCCGCCGCTTTGTGCAGCCCTCGTCCGTTGACGTTGCCGTCAAACGTTGCCGTCAAACGACTGCGAGGCCCCACCGGATTCCCGGTGGGGCCTCGCAGCACATGCGCCCTGAAAAACCATTCACGAGTTCGGGGCGCCTGTCAGACTGGATGCGCAGTCCAAATGCTCGCTACTCCGTGTACCTCAAGGAGAACCAACCCGCGAGCGGCTCGCCAAGCGCTCCTTCAGCAACCATCTGACGGCATTTATGGGTCAATTCCTCATAAGTTCCGAGAGGCTCGCCTCCTCGACTCAGTGAGAACCTTCGAATCCGCCATGAATCAAAGACCTCAGTGCCATCAGTCAGGAAATCGACGTCAACCTCACAGCCGTTCGCTTCGGTAAACAAGCAACCATTCCCATGAACGCTGTACGTGATGCCGCCATGAAGGGATCCCGACCTCCCCATCTCGCGCGCACGCACACGCTTAATGACGAGGGCTAGCGCGGATCCCTGGTCAGGACCGCCCTCCCCGACGATCGCCCGCACCCGAGCTAGGGCATCGAGATACCCCTCCACCTCCGCTGAGACGTCGTTTGTCACCTGAACCCCGGCTTCTTGTAGCGGTTAACAAGCTTATCTGGACCGACTTCAGCCCAAGCGCTGGCCACTTCGTCGATACCGCCCGGATACTGAGCTAGTAGCTCTTCCTCGGACGCAATCCGATACGGGACGTTGATTCCTGCCCGCTTAGCGGCAGCAACCCGGTGGTGACCATCCAAAACGAACAGGTCATCGCCGCTCTTCGCGACCTTGATCGGATCACCCTGCCAGCCATTCTCCTTCATTGAAGCCGCCAGATTATCGACGTTTCGCTTCGATGCGTTACCCGAAAGCGCCTCTGTCCGCTTAAGGCTGTAAGGATCAGCCTCGCCGCAATTGTGGACCAGGACCGGTGTGGCCCCCGCCAGCACATAGTACGTGTGAAGGACGGCAACGCTGAGGTCGCGGGCCTCCTGCGGCTGGGTCTCGTAGTTACGGGTGGCCTCGACGGTGAGGAGTGCGCCGTCGGCTGCGCGAAGCTGGTCGCCGACCTGGACGTCGGCGGCGTTGGTCCAGCGCTGTGTGGTCTCGTCCCAGTAGGGGTGGTGCTGGGTCGAGGTGATGGTGTCGGACGGCTTCGAGCTGGAGCCGAGCGTCAGGTCGGTGAACTGCCGGTCGTCGGGGGTGACGATGGTGGCGGTGACGGGTTCGGCGGTGGTGGTGTCGGTTTGTGGGTCGGTGGACTGGACGTTGTCGCCTGGTTTGACGTCCTTGATTGGTTTGGTGGTGCCGTCGGCGAGTAGGACGGGTGTGTCGGGTTTGAAGCTGTGCTTGCCGCCGGTCAGGCAGCTGCCGGCAATCTGTTCGGCTTCGCGGGCGGCCTTGGATTCCGCGCGCCAGGTCTTGAAGCCGTCGTAGAGCTCGCTGGCGAGGCGTTTGATGGTCTTGGCGAGTTCATAGGCCTTGCCCCAGTGGAGGGCGTACTTCTCTGTGCTTCCCGCTGTAGTTCGGCCGGTTCTCCTCCCCGGCGCGGCGGCGGGTGCGAGCGAGGGTGCCGTCGATCAACACCACCTCGCCACCCGATCGGGTGACCTTCTTCAGCGCCCGCTCCAGGCGCGGGGCGCGGGCGGCGAGCAGGGCG
>NZ_JBIRJC010000125.1:0-2450 GCF_044329365.1 Kitasatospora sp. NPDC017646
CGGATCACACACGCCGTGATCACTGGAGAGCCGGATGACAGGGAAACCGTCATGTCCGGTTCGGCGGGAGGCCGCGCGGAAAAGGACCTGCTCAGTCAGGCACCTCGTCGCGCGGCCGACCCAACCCTCCTGGATGAACAACGTCGGCAAGCTCCGACGCCGCACCGAGCGGCGCCAGGCGGCGGTCGAGTTCTTCCTCGCACCAGCCTGCATCGTCATCACCGCCGCTGCCTCATCCGACGCGCCTGGACCCACCGCCGCTGGAACGCCCGACCTCGTGGTCCACGCATCCGATGACCTACTGGCGGAGCCTCTGAGCGCGGTGTCGGTGGTGACGACCAAATACGCCAACTACCCGGCGTTGTCAAACGTCCCTGCCCCGACATCCTTCCCCGGACGACCGCCGCATTGTGCCGGTGCGCCCGCTGCGGAGCCGACGGGTTTTCGTCCGAAGCCTTGACACGGCGGCGAGCCAGGCCGTTCGATATCCCTCGCCATGTTCGAACTAGTCGGATTCTGGCGAGTTTTGTTTAGTTTTGGCGACATGTTAGAGGCTGGGGAAGCGTATGGCAGCGAGGGTGAACCGGCGTACGCGGCGGTGGCGGGCGGCGGTGGCGGTGGCGGGGGTGCTGGTGGCGGGGCTCGGTGCGGTTCCGGCCGCCGCCAACACCGCCGCGCCGCTGCTGCAGGTGCCACCGATGGGATGGAACGCCTGGAACACCTACGGGTGCAACGCGACCGAGGCGCTGATCGAGTCGGTCGCGGACAGCATGGCCGCCAACGGCATGCGGGATGCCGGGTACCGGTACGTCAACGTGGACGACTGCTGGATGACCCGGGACGCGAACGGCCACCTGACCGGCAACTCCAACTACCCCGACCTGAAGGGCCTCGGCGACTACCTGCACGCGCGGGGCTTCAAGTTCGGCATCTACGAGTCGCCGGGTGCCAAGACCTGCGCTGGGTACTCGGGGAGCGCCGGGCACGAGACCGACGACGCCAACACCTTCGCGTCCTGGGGCGTCGACTACCTCAAGTACGACTACTGCGAGAGCGCCTCCTCGCTCTCCGGCCAGGCTGCCGACTTCGCCCGGATGCGCAGCGCGCTGCGGGCCACCGGCCGGCCGATCGTGCTCAGCATCAACCCGAACAGCGGCAACAACACCGGCGCGGGCGTCGTGCGGGCGTGGGGCGACGTGTCCGACCAGGCGCGCAGCACCGAGGACATCGGCAACCAGTGGTGGAACCAGAGCTGGCCCAACGGCATCGCCAACATCGTCAGCGAGAACGCCACGCTGGCCTGGCGGGCCGGCCCGGGCTCGTTCAACGACGCGGACATGCTGGAGATCGGCAACGGAGGGCTCAGCACGACCGAGGAGCAGACCCACTTCGCCATGTGGGCGATGATGGCCTCGCCGCTGATCGCGAGCGCCAACCCGGCGAGCGTGAACGCGACCTCGCTGGCACTGCTGAAGAACCCGCGGCTGATCGCGATCGACCAGGACTCCCTGGGCCTCCAGGGGCGGGTCGTCGCCGGGAGCCGGCTGGTCAACTCCTCCGGCTCGCTCGTCCTGGCCAAGCCGCTCAGCAACGGGGACGTCGCCTTCGCGCTGTACAACGGCTCCGACAGTGCGCAGACGCTGAGCACTTCGCTGACCGCGGTGGGCGTCCCGGGCACCGGGAGCTGGACCGACCAGTACACCGGGGCCGTCGTCCAGAGCGGCGCCGCGAGCGTCGCCACCCAAGTCCCGGCCCACGGCACCGCCGTGTACCGCGTCACCACACCCGGCGCACCGGCCTCCTGGTACACCTCGTTCGTCGCCCCCACGGCGGGCGCCCACAGCTACGAGGCCGAGGACCCGGCCCGCTCGATCGTGGCGGGCCGCTGGACCACCAACTCCGGCGCCGTCTTCTCGGCCTGCTCGGTCTGCTCGGGCGGTGAGAAGGTGGGCTGGATCGGCGGGACGAACAAGCTCCACCTGAACGGCATCTACGCCCAGAATGCAGGCACCTACCCGGTCACCGTCCAGTACGTGAACGGGAGCGGCGACCGCTACGCCACGATCTGGACCAACGGCGACAACCCGCAGAAGGTCTCGTTCCACGGCAACGGCGACTGGAACTCGACCCAGACGACCACCGTCCAGCTGGCCCTGAAGGCGGGCTACAACACCGTCAGCTTCGGCAACGAGTACGGCGGCTGGGCGCCCGACATCGACAAGATCTCGGTGCCCGCCACCGGCTGATCGCCCGCCGCATTCACCGGGCCGTCTCGTCCTCGATGTGGCGGGGCCGGACGGCCCGGGAGCAGGAGAGGGTCTGGGGCACCAGCAGCGGTGTTAGGGCCTGTTCCGAGTTCAGATCAAGATCGGAGGCTGCGGAGCCATATGACGGCGCCGCGTAGGTGCAGTCCGGCGAGGTAGCTGTCAGGGGTCTTGTCATAGCGAGTC
>NZ_JBIRJC010000126.1:0-2306 GCF_044329365.1 Kitasatospora sp. NPDC017646
CGGCCCGCCCCCCCGCGGGGGGCACCCCCCGCCCCGGCCCCCCCCCCCGGGGGGGGCGGGGGCGCCCCCCCCCCCCCCGCCCCGCGCCCCCCCCCCCGGGGCCCCCGGGCGCGCACCACGACCAGGAGGTCACCCGTGAAGCTTCAACTCGTCCGACGCGCGGTCCCGTTGGTGGCGGCAGTCGCCGCGCTGACGGCGATCCCCACGGCCTCGGCAACCCAGAGCACCCCGGCGAAGCCGGGCTCGCACCAGCAGTTCGCCGTCGGCCCGCAGTACGACACCACCCACGTCTACGTCGCACCCGGCACCCAGCAGGCCTTCGTGGCCAGTTGGACGTCGACCTTCGGCGGCACCACGATCGGGCCGGTCTCCACCCAGGTGACCCCGACCCCCAGCCGGACGCTGTCCGAGCTGGTGGTGTCGCCGGTCGGCACGCTCTCGGTGTTCGACTACACCACGCCCGTCCCGTACCCGTTCGGCACCGAGCGCACCGGCTGGCTGGTGACCGATCTCGACCAGGCGGTCCGCGCCGCCCGCGCCGACGGCGCCGCCGTCACCGTGTCGCCGTTCGCCGACCCGATCGGCCGGGACGCCGTCGTCCAGTTCCCCGGCGGGATCAGCGCCCAGCTCTACGTGCACAACGCCCCGACGTCGTACCCGGCCCTGGCCAGCGTGCCGGAGAACCGGCTCTACCTGTCGCCGGACTCGGTCGGCGCCTTCCTGGACAGCTACCTCGCCTTCACCAAGGGCCGCATCGTCTCCGACAACCGGAAGGCCGACGGCGCCGCGATCGGCCTGCCCGGGACGACGTACCGGCTCATCCGTCTCACCTCCGGTTTCGGCACCACCACGGTCACGGTGACGGACGGCCACCTGCCCAACCCGTTCGGCCGGGAGCTCACCGGCTACGGCGTGCCGGACCTGTCAGCGACCCTGGACCGGGCCAAGGCCGCCGGCGCGACGGTGCTGTGGGGACCGGTCTCGGCGGGCGGCCGAGACAGCGCCATGGTCCAGTTCCCCGGTGGCTACATCGCCGAGATCCACTCCGACCGGTGACCGTCTCCCGGTGGGTGAGCCGCCTGTGCGAGCTCCTGCCACCGGTCTCGCGCATCGCGGACGACCATTGCTGAGCAGCCCCGCCCGCAGGCGCGGGTCCCCGCCGACCACCCCGGTGGCGGGGACCCGCGCCTCCGCCGTCTCGCGGCAGGGGACCGCGGGCCGTTTCGTCGCTCATCAGGTGCGGTTTCGTCGATCGGGGGATTCACCGACCGTAGGGAACCTTGGCCGCGTCATGGATGAGTTCCGCGACCGTGGTCGGTCGGGAGACGGCCACGGCGTGGGAGGCGTCGGGCACCTCGAGGATGGTGGCGCCGGCGCGCTGTGCCGTGAAGCGCTGGATCGACGGGGGCAGCGCCTGGTCGGCGCCGGTCACCAGGGCCCACGAGGGTTTGGTGCGCCAGGCCGCCGCGGTCGGTGCGTCGGTGAGCACCCGCTCGGCGACCGGGCGTTGGAGTGCGGCGAGTATCTGAGCCACTTCCAGGTCGAGGTCGGCCGCGACGAGCGGTCGGAAGGACTCCCTGGGCACGGTGAGTTCCATCGCCTGGTCGGAGTCGTTCGTGGTGAACGCGGACCGCCGCAGCTGTGAGAGGAACGGCGAGGGGGCGAAGCGACTCGCGAGCGCGTGGTAGCTCTCGCCCACGTCGGGGAGGTAGGCGGCCACGTAGACCAGCGAGACGACGTTGGGGGCGGCTCCGGCTTCTGTGATCACGGCGCCTCCGTAGGAGTGGCCGACCATGACGACGGGACCGTCGATACCTGCGACCACGGAGGCCAGGTAGTCGGAGTCATGGGCCAGTCCGCGCAGTGGGTTCGCCACGGCGAGGGCCGTCAGACTGCGGCGGTGGAGTTCGGCGATGACGCCGAACCAGGTGGTCGCGTCGGAGCAGCCGTCGTGGACGAGAACGATGGTGGGCCGGGTGGGGTGCATGGCTGCTGCCTTTCGAATGGCACCGGTGGCGGGGCGCGACGGTCGACGGGCAGTCCGTGTCGCCGACCAACGGGACGGGCGTCAACGGGATGGCCGCGGGTCTGATTCAGGAGGCCGGATCGAGGCCGTCGGTCTGCACGGCGTATGCCTGCCACTCCCGGGGGGAGATCCCGTAGGCATCGCGGAAGGCCCGGCTGAAGTGGGAATGGCTGACGAAGCCCCACCGGTGCGCGACGGCGGAGACACTGGTCTGCCGACGGGACGGGCGCTCCAGCTCCCGGCGGCAGGCGTCCAGCCGTCGCTGCCGCACCCACTGGCC
>NZ_JBIRJC010000127.1:0-2137 GCF_044329365.1 Kitasatospora sp. NPDC017646
CCGGACGCCTCGGCGTCACCGAACTCGCCACCACCATCAGCCAGGGCGCGGTGACCGCCGCCTGGCTCACCGCCGGCCTCTTCAACGTCCTGGCCGCCGAGGCCCCGCAGACCTTCGCCGGGCTGCACGAGGTGTGGACGGGCGGGGACATCGTCTCCTCGTCCGCCGTCCGGCGGGTCCTGGAGACCTGCCCCGGCCTGCGGGTGGTTAACGGCTACGGGCCCACCGAGACCACCACCTTCGCCACCCACCACCCCGTGACCGCCGCCGCCGAGGTCGCGGGCGCCGTCCCGATCGGACGGCCCCTGCCCAACACCCGGGCGTACGTCCTCGACGACACCCTCCAGCCCGTCCCGGTCGGAATGCCCGGTGAGCTGTACCTCGCCGGGAACGGCCTCGCCCGGGGCTACGTCGGCCGCCCGACCCTGACCGCCGAGCGCTTCGTCGCCTGCCCCTACGGCGAGCCCGGCGCCCGGATGTACCGCACCGGCGACACCGTCCGCTGGACCACCACGGGCGAACTGGAGTTCCTCGGCCGAACGGACGACCAGGTCAAGATCCGCGGCTTCCGCATCGAACTCGCCGAGGTGGAGTCCGCCTTCGCCGCCCACCCGGCCGTCCGCCAGGTCTTCGCGACGGTCCGGCAGGACCAGCCGGGCGACAAACGCCTCGTCGTCTACGCCACCGGCGACGCCGCCCCCGAGGAACTGCGCACCTTCGCCACCGACCGCCTGCCCGCCTACATGCTCCCGGCCGCGGTCGTCACCCTCGACACCCTGCCCGTCACCCCCAACGGCAAGGTCGACCGCCGCGCCCTCCCCGCCCCCGAGTACACCGGCGCGTCGGAAGGCCGCGCACCCCGCAACCCCACCGAGCAGACCCTGTGCGAGCTCTTCGCCGAGGTCCTCGGAACGACCGAGCCCAGCATCGACGACGACTTCTTCGACCTCGGCGGGCACTCGCTCCTCGCCACCAAGCTGGTCAGCCGCATCCGCACCGCCCTCGGCATCGAACTCCCCATCCGCTCCCTCTTCGACACCCCCACCATCGCCGGGCTGGCCCGGCACCTGGGTGAGAGCCGGACCCCGGTGCGCGCCGGGCTGACCGTCCGGGAGCGCCCGGAACCGGTCCCGCTCTCGTACGCCCAGCAGCGCCTGTGGTTCATCGACCAGTTCGAAGGGCCGACCGCGCTCTACAACACCCCCTTCGCGATCCGGCTGACCGGCGCGGTCGACACCGCAGCCCTGGCCGAGGCCCTGAACGACGTGGTCACCCGCCACGAGGTGCTGCGCACCCTCTTTCCGGCCGCCGACGGCCAGCCCCACCAGCTGGTCACCGAGGGCCTCCGGCCCACCCTGACGGTCACCCCCGTCCCCGACGGGACCGAGCTGACCGGGCTGCTGGACCGGGCCATCGGCCACGCCTTCGACTTGGCCGCCGAACTCCCCGTCCAGGCCCGGCTGTTCTCCCTTGGCACCGAACAACACGTGCTGCTGGTGCTGCTGCACCACATCGTCAGCGACGGCTGGTCCGTCGCCCCTCTCTTCCGCGACCTCGGCGAGGCCTACCGCGCCCGCTGCAACGGCTCCGCCCCCAGCCGGCAGCCACTGCCGGTCCAGTACGCCGACTACACCCTCTGGCAGCGCGAACTCCTCGGCGCCGAGGACGACCGGGACAGCCTGATCGGGCAGCAACTCAGCTTCTGGCATGACGCCCTGGCCGACGCCCCGGAGGAGCTGGCCCTGCCCTACGACCGGCCGCGACCCGCCTCCCCGAGCCACCGGGGCGAGCTGGTCGAGTTCACCGTCGATGCCGAACTGCACCGTCGACTCGCCGAGTTGGCCTCCGACAACCGGGCGAGCCTGTTCATGGTCCTCCAGGCGGCGGTCGCCACCCTCTACACCCGCCTCGGCGCCGGCACCGACCTCCCGCTCGGCACCCCCGTCGCCGGGCGCACCGACGAAGCCCTCAACGACCTGGTCGGCTTCTTCGTCAACACCCTCGTCCTGCGCACCGACACCTCCGGCAACCCCACCTTCCGTCGGCTCCTCGACCGCGTCCGCCGCACCGACCTGGACGCCTTCGAGCACCAGGACATCCCCTTCGAGCGCCTGGTCGAACAGCTCAACCCCACCCG
>NZ_JBIRJC010000128.1:0-2074 GCF_044329365.1 Kitasatospora sp. NPDC017646
ACCGGCAGGAACGGTTCCACCAACTCCCACTCGGCATCGCTTAGATCACCACGCGTCACCCGCGACTTCTACCAGGCCACGGCCGTCCCGGGCAGAAGAATCAACAAACCCATGATCTGAACTCGGAACAGGCCCTAGTAGGCCCAGCGGCAGGTACCAGGCGTGGCTGTGCTGGTGAAGGGTGCCGATCATCGCGTCGGTGGAGAGCCGGCGCCGCGCCCGTCGTGGTGAGGTCCTGCGTCTGGTCCGTGCGCTCCTGCGGGCCGGAGTCGTCGAACTGCACGGTGGCTTTGCGGACAGTTCGAACGGAACTCCGCAAGGCGGGGGCGCCTCACCGCTCGCACCACCCTGGTCGCCCGCTACCAGTCGTGGGCCGACTCCCGGGGCGACGGTTTCCGGTTCATCGGCAGCGCCGACAAGGCCTTCGAGATCGCCATCCTGCGCGCGCCCTTCATGTTCTGGCAGGGCGGAGGCCAGGCTGCCTGCACGACGGCGCCGCCCACGGACACCTCCGACGACGCCCTGTACGACTGGCTCTCCGACGTCGCCCGACTGCCCGTCTACGCCGACACGGTGGCCGACCAGTTCATCCCATACTTCTACTAACTCGGCACCCAGCTGGGCTACTTCCCGGCCGAGACAGCTCACCTGGCCGACCTTCTCCGTTGCCCCGGCGTCACCGATCCGCGCACCTTCGTCCCCCGCGACATCCCGATGTGCCACCAGCCGCAGACGATGCGCGACGTGGACCGCTGGGTCCGCACCCACGGTGGGCACCTGATGTTCGTCAACGGCGTCGCGAAGGGCAGGCCCGTCGTCGGCTGACGGCACCGGGTCGTGGCGGAGTCCTCGTAGTAGTCCGAGCGCGCGAGAGGTGCGTACATGGCGAAGGGGGACAGCAAGTCAGCAGCGGAAGGACTGGAAGGCCAGGAGGTTGTCGCCGGTGAACACCGACGACCTGGAGTCCGCCCTGTTCGGGGCGGAGCTGCGGGTACTGGAGATCCAGACGAAGCTGCACCGTTGGGCCCGCGAGGATTCTCATCGCAGGTTCGATGACCTGTTCAACCTCGTTGCCGATCCCGCGTTCCTGCTGGTCGTGTGGGCTCGGGTGCGGGGAAACAAGGGAGCCCGCACGGCCGGAGTGGACGGCGAGACCGCCTACTACGTGGAGACCGTGCGGGGCGTCGAGGTCTTCCTCGACGGGCTGCGGACCTCGATCAAGGACCGCAGCTTCTGCCCGCTCCCGGTCCGGGAACGGATGATCCCCAAGGCGGGCGGCAAGTTGCGTCGCCTGGGGACCGCGACCGTGACCGACCGGGTGGTGCAGGCATCCCTGAAGCTGGTGTTGGAGCCGATCTTCGAGGCGGATTGTGCGCCACGAGGCGCTGCTTTACCGGACGCGGTGAGAGACCGCGTCGGGCTCTTGTCGCAGCAAGGGCCTGGAAGCTGGGGACAGCCTGATCCGGGAGGTGCCGGGGAGGGCGGGAGCAGTCCCGACAACGTAGCGGGGGCGCGGCACTGCCAGACGCGCCGGCCGCGCTAGGGCCTGTTTCAGAAGTGGATCAAGGTCATGCGATGATCACGTTCTATGGCTCGGGGAGATCTGACGGACGCACAGTGGGCTGTGCTGGAACCTCTGCTGCCGCGGGGCATCAAGGCCGGTCGGCCGCCGCTGCACACCAAGCGGCAGCTGATCAACGGGATACGTTTCCGGACCCGTACGGGCATACCGTGGCGGGATCTGCCCGAGCGCTACGGGCCGTGGGAGACGGTGTACGGGCTGTTCCGGCGCTGGCAGCGCGACGGCACGTGGCACCGGATCCTCGAGCAGCTGCAGGCCCGCGCCGATGCGAAGGGCCTGATCACCTGGGACATCTCCGTCGACTCCACGATCGCTCGCGCGCACCAGCACGCGGCCGGCGCGCGCAAAAAGGGGATCTGCAGGCCGAGCCGCCCGGCGGCGTCTTCGTCGAGCCCGATGAGAATTTTTCATCCTGAAGTTGCAGGTCACGGGGCTGGCGTGGGTCGCGGCTGGGGTGCTCGTGCCGGTCGGGGGCGTGATCGTTAGCAGGTG
>NZ_JBIRJC010000129.1:0-2026 GCF_044329365.1 Kitasatospora sp. NPDC017646
CAGCTTCCAGGCCCTTGCTGCGACAAGAGCCCGACGCGGTCTCTCACCGCGTCCGGTAAAGCAGCGCCTCGTGGCGCACAATCCGCCTCGAAGATGGGTTCCAGCACCAGCTTCAGCGCGGCCTGAACGGTGCGGTCGGCCACGGAAGGAATCCCGAGGCCTCTCACCTTTCCGGTCCCGCCCGGCTTGGGGATCTTGCGCTCCCTCACCGGCAGGGGCCGGAACGCGCCGGACTTCACGTCCGCGCGCAAACCGTCCAGGAACCCGGGGGCGCCGATGTCCCGCTCGACGTCGGCGACGGTCAGACCGTCCACGCCGGCGGTTCGGGCCCCCTAGTTGCCCGTGACCCGGTCGAACGCCACGATGAGCGTCGCCGGGTCGTGAACGAAATTGAACAGGTCGTCGAACCGGCGGCCGCGGTCGGCCACCGCCCAACGGTGAAGCTTGGTCTGCATCTCCAGTATCCGGCCGAACGGACCCGCTGGGGAATCTCCTTCCGGGGCACCGCCGTTCGGCGGTGCGTCTTCTGGCATTGCAGTCTCCTTCCATTCTTGGAACTGCTGCCGCCCTTCCCCTTGTGTCGGGCTTTCCCCGACTCCGAGTAGTACGGCGGCTCCGCCCCCTCCCGCACCGGTCGACCGACGGTGGGTCCGGCCCCGAACTCCGCGCTGGCGGCGCAGACTTGGGGTAGGTTCGGGAGGGTTCCCGTGTTCACTGCTGACCGTTCGTCGCAGGAGGTGCCCGACTCTGTCCCGGCGACATCGCCACGGTTACGCCGCAGGCTTTCACCGTGGCCTCCCGGGCCTGCAACTCCAGACCTGCCCGGGAGTTCCCCACCCTTTACTGCGGGAGTGGGTGCGCGCCGCCACCCGGCCCAGATCCGCCAGGTTCGAGCCGGTGACTCATTACGGGACGTAAACGCCGGTTCCTCGCGTACACCTCTGCGTCTCGCTCGCCGGACCCGACCCATCTGGCAGTGCTGGGCCGTCCCGGCTTTGTCACGGCTGCTCTCGCCCTCACCGACACCTCTCGGATCAGGCTGCCCCGTCAGCTACGCTCGCCCCGCTGCGACGGGGCTCGCGGCGCAGGTCTTTCACCTCCGCTCGGTCGAACAGCGCTTTCCACGGCGCACGAAGATTTCAAGTCCAGTGAGACGGTCGTGACGTTATGAGGTTTGTGGTGCGGGTTCCCTGCGCTTGGCCGGGTCGTTGATCCACGCCGTCTTCGGGATCTCGGGTGGTCTGGGGCGGCGGCCGAAGCGTTCGGGGTGCCGTGCGTAGGCCTCGGCGAGGGTGACGGCCCGCTGGTCGCGGATCTGTTCGGCGGTGCCGAAGTGGACGCTGGCGGGCGTGTGAAGTCCGATGCGGGCCCCTCCGGGCTGCCTCTGGGGTGTGACCTGTGGTGGACCACCTTGGTGTTTTTGGTATATTTTAGGGGTTTTGCCTGGATTGGTTGGACCAATGTGGGCCGGTTCCCGGTGTCGGGTTCCGCCTGTTTTGCTCGTGTGGGGTGGGGCTGGTTTTGGTTGCTGTGCGTGTTTGCCGTGCGCATGCCATGCGGCTGGGGCGGTGTGTCGAGGGTGGGGTTTTGACGGGTTGTTTGGGCGGTTTCCTGGGTTGCTTTCCGGGATTTCGCTGGGGCGTTTTCCCGGGGTTTCCGCCGGGGTTTTCGGCCCCACGGTTTCCGTGTGTGGGGTGGTGCGCGTCACGGGCAATGGGGTGTGACGCGCACCGGGTGGTGATCTTGTCAGGCCGCGTGTCGGCGGTCCTGTCCGGGGCGGCTGGTCGGCGTGCTGCTCGCCGCCGTCCGGCCTGGCCGCGTGGGGCGGTCCGTTCCAGAAATCTGGAACGCCTGCCGGCCTTTCGCCGCCTGCTGCTCGCGGCTGCGCTGGCGGCGCCCGGGGATGGCTCGCGCGAGTCATCATGCTGGCGTGTCGGCGGCGGCTGAATTCGGGCCGGTATCGACGGTTGAGTTGTGGGCCAGTCGTGGTCTCGCTGGATGGTGTGTGTCAGTCGTTGTCGTTCGT
>NZ_JBIRJC010000130.1:0-1783 GCF_044329365.1 Kitasatospora sp. NPDC017646
ACTAGGCCCGTCTTTCGCAGGTGGGGAATCGAGTGTCCAGCCAGCGTGGTCGGGTTGGATCGACGTCGAGTAGTTCCAGTAGTTGGGCCTGGATACCGGCGCTGATCACGACCGTGGGTGGGCTGGTGGCGGTGCCGGGTCTGATCCGTAGTTCGGCCAGGGCGGTGAGGATCAACTCGCCGGTGGGCCGGACGGCTCGGGGTTCGAGATAGAAGCCGCGCATGGTGCGCTGGGGTCCCAGGGCCTGGCGGACCTGGCGTTCGATCAGGCAGAACACCAGCAGGGCCAGGCAGATGACGGTGATCAGGGCGGCGATGCGCTTGTTGCTGCGCAGGAACATCGGCGCGACGGCGAGCGGGCCCTTGAACTCGCCGTAGCGGCGCTCGATGACGGGCTGGCCCTTGTAGTGCAGCAGGATCTGTGCGGGGTCGGCCTGGTCGGTGGGCAGGTTGGTCAGCAGCGCGTGCCAGCCGTCGACAGCGGCTTCGGCGTCGATCGCGGCCTGGTCGAAGGACCAGGTCAGGGTCGGCTTTCCGTCCAATGCGGTGCCGGTGACCGTGTGCAGGTAGGCGCTGACGCGGCGGGCGCGGGCGATGGCCGCAAGGCGGGCCTCGACCTTGGCCTGGTCGGGGTAGTGGTGGCTGCCCAGGGCGCGCTGGACGCGTTCGAGGTCCTCGCGGGCCTTGGCCAGCTTGCGCTCCCGCGCGGCCCGCTGCCCGGTAGCGTTCGCGCTGGAGTGCACCAGGATCCGCCGCAGCTCCTGAGGCGGATCGCTCTTGCGGCGGCTCTTCCAGACGAAGGCTTGGCCCTCCACCACGCGGTAGCTGCCGCGCTGTTCGGCGCTTTTGCCCGCGTCGCGTTCGGCGACATAGTCCACGACGGTCGCGGCGTGAAGGTCCTGGGCGGCGTAGAGGGCCGGATCGACGGAGGCTGCCGCGGCCGGGGCGACGAAGCGCACCCCGGCGGCGTTCATCGCGCGCACGTTGTCGTAGGACAGCAGCTTGGAGTCGCCCAGCAGCAGGAAGTCGGGGCGATGGGCGATCTCTTGCAGCGCGTGCATCGTGTCCACCACCTGGGAGACCTCGCCGGCCCCGCCGCTGATCGCACGGTGCAGGACCGGGATACCGCCGTCGGCGGAGATCGCCAGCCCGGTCTGGATCTGCTTCAGGTCCGTGCGGCGGTCCTTGGGGTGGCCGAAGCGGACCATCGGATAGCCGGTGTCAGGGTCCTCGTAGGCGCCGTGCAGGGAGATGCTGGTCATGTCCCAGTGCCACCGCGTGGTGTCGATGCCGAACTCGGCGATTGCCTGGGCACCCACCGAGCCGTTGATCTGGGCCAGGTGCGGGGCGACCGCGTCCAGAGCACGGCCGATCCGGTCGTCGTTGAGGAAGTCCGGCGTGATGCCGAAGACCTCGTCCACCGCCCACTGCTCGGCCCACTTGTTCACCTTGAACATCGGCATCGGCGAGGAGAGCCGGTTGGCGATCAACGCCTCGATGACCTGCCCGTGGGTGATGTGGGCGACCTCGGTCCGCATCGGACACAGCCCGTCGATGATCCCGGCGACGTCCAGACGACGCAGAAACTGCGCGGACGCGGGCAGAGAGCCCAACCGCTTCTCCACCACAGAGGTGATCAGAAGCTCAGCACGGGGACGGTGGACCCGAGAACGGGCCGGACCGGAGAAGACAGGCACGTCACCATCAACGCTCCACGACCCGCTCCGGACACCGCCTCCGTGCCGAATCACCTCAACGAAGCACCTGCGAAAGACAGGACTAGG
>NZ_JBIRJC010000131.1:0-1760 GCF_044329365.1 Kitasatospora sp. NPDC017646
CATGATGGTCTTGATGCCCATCCGGCGCAGCTCGTCGAAACGCTCCCGCATGCCCTCCTTCACCACGTCCTTGAGGTGGATCACACCCAGGACCTGGGCGGGAGCGTCGCCGATCTTCGTCGCGACGACGAGGGGCGTACCGCCCGCGGCCGAGATCCCGTCGACGAGCGTGGACACCTCGTCGGTGACCCGGCCCTCGTTGGCGGTGACCCAGTTGGACACGGCCGCCGCCGCGCCCTTGCGGACCTGGTGCACCCCGTCCGCCTCGTCCAGGTCCACGCCCGACATGCGGGTCTGGGCCGTGAACGGCACCCAGGTCGCGTGCGCCAGCTCGCCCTGGGCCCGGGCCCGTAGCCCGTACTCGGTCTTGGCGAGGACCACGATCGAGCGGCCCTCCGGCGTCTCGTCCGCCAGCGAGGACAGCTGCGCGGCACCGGCGAGCTCGTCGGTGGAGACACCGCTCACCGACAGGAACTCGGCGGCCTGGCGGTTGCCCAGGGTGATGGTGCCGGTCTTGTCGAGCAGCAGGGTGTTGACGTCGCCGGCGGCCTCGACGGCACGCCCGGACATCGCCAGCACGTTGCGCTGGACCAGCCGGTCCATGCCCGCGATGCCGATCGCCGAGAGCAGCGCGCCGATGGTGGTCGGGATGAGCGCCACGATGAGGGCGACCAGAACGATCATCGACTGCGGGGCGCCCGCGTAGGTGGCCATCGGCTGGAGGGTGACGACCGCGACCAGGAAGACGATGGTCAGCGAGGCCAGCAGGATGTTGAGCGCGATCTCGTTCGGCGTCTTCTGCCGGGCGGCGCCCTCGACCAGGGCGATCATCCGGTCGATGAAGGACTTGCCGGGCTCCGAGGCGATCTTCACCACGATCCGGTCGGACAGCACCTTCGTACCGCCGGTCACCGCGGAGCGGTCGCCCCCGGACTCGCGGATCACCGGCGCGGACTCACCGGTGATCGCCGACTCGTCCACCGACGCGACACCCTCGACCACGTCACCGTCACCCGGGATGACCTGCCCGGCCTCCACCACCACGTGGTCGCCCAGCCGCAGCGCGGTCCCGGGCACCTCCTCCTCGTCCCGGGTGGCGGGCCAGTCGGTGAGCCGGCGGGCGACGGACTCGGTCTTGGTCCTGCGCAGGGTGTCGGCCTGGGCCTTGCCGCGGCCCTCGGCGACGGCCTCCGCCAGGTTGGCGAAGACCGTGGTCAGCCACAGCCACACGGTGATCGCCCAGGCGAACACCGACGGGCTGGCGATCGCGGAGACGGTGGTGACGACCGAGCCGACCTCGACCACGAACATCACCGGGTTCTTGACCATCACCCGAGGGTCGAGCTTCCTCACCGCATCCGGCAGGGACGCGACGATCAGCTTCGGGTCGAGCAGCCCACCGGAGACTCTGTGGGGCGCCGCACCGTCGGTCTTGCCGCCCGGGGAGGGAGAAGACGAGGGAGAGGGAGTAAGCGTTGACGAGGACATCAGGAGGAGAGACCTTCCGCGAGCGGCCCGAGGGCCAGGGCCGGGAAGTAGGTGAGACCGACGACGATCAGGACGACGCCCGACAGCAGGCCCACGAACAGCGGCTTGTGGGTGGGCAGGGTGCCCGGAGTCGCCGGGACCGGCTGCTGCCCGGCGAGCGAACCCGCCAGCGCCAGCACGAACACCATCGGCAGGAAACGGCCGAGGACCATCGCCAGGCCGAGCGCCGTGTCGTACCAGTCGGTGTTGACGGTGATGCCGGCGAACGCCGA
>NZ_JBIRJC010000132.1:0-1755 GCF_044329365.1 Kitasatospora sp. NPDC017646
GCGCGCTGAATGGCGTCACCGGTGACGCATGGTCGACCACCACACCACTCGCGCACCGAGCCCCGCGGGACGCACGGACGAGCGGGTGGTGGCCGTTAGTGCTTCGGCACGTTCCCTCAGTCGACGCAGGCCAGGGTCCCCATCAGCTCGCGGTGGGCCTGCCGGGCCTTCTTGTCCCGGGCCTTCTGGCGCTCGTCATACGCCTCACGGGTGTCCGGGCTCCCCAGCGCGTCCAGCAGGGAGCGCTGGCCTGGAGCTTCCGGCTGTTCGGAGAGGACAACCCGCCCTTGACCGAACGGATGGCTGATCGAGCTATTCCCGAGGGCAGGACGGCGAAGTGGGTTCGGGATCACTCAGACGGACTGTTCGCGGGGGGCAGGCACTTCGAGGAGCGAACCGAGCCTCCGCATGGTTGCAGGTTTGGGCCGTATGCATGATCGAGTCAGCGCTGAACCCACTGGTGCACACAATGCCCCGATCCCTACCATCATGGTGACACCTACGAGGGGGAAAGTCGTCTTGGACATAAGGGAGTTGGCCGCAGTCGCCGTCAACGCACTCGTGAACTCAGCCACCCACACAAGAACCTCGGAGACGCCGAACGAGGACCTGAGCTCGCTCCTGCGCCAGCGACTCGGCCGCACCCAGCTCGGGACCGCGGCGCTTTACCGGCTCGACACCGAGGGAGGAGGAGGCGGAGCAGCGGACATCGTGCGCAGCGTCTTGGCGGACGAGATCTCCAGCGATCCCGCCTTCGGGCAGCTTCTCCACGCCGCCTTGAGCGCCGCTCGGCCTGCGATGCCGACCATGCCGGCCGTACCCACGGGGCCGCCGTCACCGCCCCCACCCCCGCCGTATGCCCCGCCTATGCCACCGCGTCCCCGCCCGCCCAAGGGCAGGACCGCCACCGTCTGGCTGCTCGGCCTGCCCCAGTTCGTCGTCGCCGACATCGGCGCCGGCCTGGTATCCGGACAGGATTCCCTGGTGTCCGTCTACTACCTGATCCTCGCCGCCTCCCTCGCCCTCCTCGTCACCGGGATCATCCTGGGCGCCACGACACTGCTCCGATCGACCAGCCGCATGTTGATCGCAGGAATCGCAGTCGACATCCTGCTGCTCCTCGACCTGTTCCGGCTCATAGCGATGAACCCGGGAAACACGTAAGCCCCGAACCTCACCCCGCCCGCCCCTGTATCGGACCGACCGGGCCGGGACGGCTTCCCAAGGCGGCGTGCAAGGTCTGCCGCCCGAGGGTCATCCCGGCCGCAGGGGGAGACTGCCCCTCGGGAACAAGGTGCGGACGGCCGTCCCGGCCTCGGTGGCCAAGACGGCCGAGGTGCGGAGCGCGTCCTGGACCAGCCAGCGGCGCACAGTGGAGGCCGATACGAACGCGGCGATGCCCCGATCAATAACCTCACGGGCCAGGTCCGGGGCCGACCAGCGTGCCAGCGGCACCCCGGTCTCAGCGGGCGGGGGCTCCCCCGAAGTCAGTAAGGGCTTCGACCGATGTCCGGGACGGCGTGCCGGGCTCGATGCCCGGCGCCACCGAGTCGGGCATCCGCTATGCCGGGGACCGGAACGCTGAACATGCAGGCCAGGCGACTGTCTTTCCTGGGCCGTCACCGCCGACGGGATTGCGACGCTTCGTTGCCGTGGGGGGGGGGGGGGGGGGCCCGCCCCCCCCCCGCCACCCCGGGCACCACCCACCCCCGGCGCCCCCCCCGCCCCCCCCCCCCCCCCGAGGGGGGGGGGGAG
>NZ_JBIRJC010000133.1:0-1731 GCF_044329365.1 Kitasatospora sp. NPDC017646
TCACCGGGCGCACAGCTGCTCCAGGGCCGCGCGGCTCTCCTCGTCCGCGGCGCGGTAGACCAGCAGGCGCAGTTCCGGGTCCTGGAGCGGCAGCAGGACTTCGTAGTCGATGGTGATCGCACCGGCGACCGGATGCCGCAGCACCTTGCGGCCGCGTCCGTTGACGCGGACCTCCCGCTCGGACCACAAGCGGGCGAAGTCCTCGTCCTGCGCGGTGAATTCGGCGATGAGGCCGGACAGCGCCCGGTCCTTCGGGTGCGCGGCCCAGGCCGCGCGCAGGTGTGCGACCCCGTCCCGCAACACCTGCTCCCGGTCGGCGTAGAACCCGCGCATCGCCGGGTGCAGCAGGCACAGCCGCATCGCGTTGCGCCGTGACGGCGCAACGGCCCCGAAACCCGGCAGCAGCCGGGCCATCTCGGGATTCCAGGCGAGGATGTCGTAGCGGCGGTCCAGCAGCATGGCCGGCAGCGGCGAGAGGTCATCCACCAGATGGGCCAGCGACGGCGCCACACCGGAGGCCGACCCGCCGGTGCCGCCGGGACGGCGGCGCCCTGCCAGGTCGAAGAGGTAGTCGCGTTCGCCCGGGTCCAGGCGCAGGGCCCGGGCCAGCGCCGCCAGCACCTCCGCCGACGGCCGCAGCCCCCGGCCCTGCTCCAGCCGGACCACGTAGTCGGTACTGACCCCGGCCAGTTCGGCGACCTCCTCCCGGCGCAGCCCCGGCGTCCGCCGGGCCCGCCGGTGCGACGGCAGGCCCAGCCGGCCGGGGTCGAGGCGTTCGCGCCTGCTCCGCAGGAAGCGGCCAACTCCTGGGCGGTGTCCATGGTTCGGGTCGCCATGACCGTTCCAACCGCCAAGGTGGGACCGGCCTTCCCAGGAAGCGCCGTCCCTTACCCCCGGGCCGCCGCCGCCCCAGACCCGGTCCCGGCAACGGACCACCAGCACAGGAGGACCTGATGGCACTGACCCTCGACACCTACCGGCTGCTGGGCCGCTCGGGGCTGCGGGTCTCACCGCTGGCCCTGGGCACGGCGACCTTCGGCACCGAGCGGGGCTGGGGCGCCGAACGGGCCGAGGCCCGCAAGCTGTTCGACCACTACCTCGGCCTCGGTGGCAACCTCCTCGACACCGCCGACACCTACACCGACGGGAGCTCCGAGCGCCTGCTGGGCGAGTTCGCCCGAGAGGAGCGCGACCGCCTGGTGCCGGCGACCAAGTACTCGACGCTGCGCCGCCCCGGCGACCCCAACTCCGGGGGCGGTCACCGCAAGGCCCTGTTCGGCTCGGTGGAGGGGAGCCTGCGGCGGCTGGACACCGACTACCTCGATCTGCTGTACCTGCACGTCTGGGACTTCCGGACGCCGGTCGAGGAGGTCCTGCGAGGCCTGGACGACCTGGTCCGGCAGGGCAAGGTGCTGTACGTGGCGATCTCCAACACCCCGGCCTGGCAGGTGTCCCGGATGCAGGCGATCGCCGAGCTGCGCGGCTGGTCGCCGTTGGTCGCGCTGCAGCTCGAGTACAGCCTGTTCGAACGCACCGCGGAGCGCGACCTGATCCCGATGGCCCGGGAACTGGGCCTGGGCGTGGTCCCGTACTCACCGCTGGGCGGCGGGGTGCTCAGCGGCAAGTACGGCCTGAACGACGTGACCGCGACGGGCACCGGCAGCAGCGATGGCACCGGCGACGGCACCCGCAGGGGCGTGAACCTCGCCCTGGGCACGCTCACCGAACGAA
>NZ_JBIRJC010000134.1:0-565 GCF_044329365.1 Kitasatospora sp. NPDC017646
CCTCGTTCCATTGGTTCGTCCTCCACAGGCTGGTCGACGACGTCGTTCTCGAACAGTTTCCCTCCACAGCCGCCGACGCACCCGATAACTCGGCAACGACGATCATCCTGACCAAGGCACTACAGCCAGGTTCGTGATGCCGTCCACGACGAGCAGCCCACAACTACACCCGAACCTCACACACGTAGGCCCGGCACACCACTGCGCCGCAGCCCTAGACGGTATGAGGGGACTGTCTGAATAACGGTGGATCCGGTCCTTGATTCAACACGCCGAGCTGAGCTTGGCGGGAAGGATCGACGATGACCGAAACACTTGATCCCATGGCAGAGACTGAGGTGGATCAGAAGCAGTTGGCCGAGCAGCTCCTGGCTCAGGCCAAGGAGCAGGGCGTGGAGTTGATGGGCCCGAACGGACTCCTCAATCAACTCACCAAAAACGTCCTAGAGACCGCGTTAGACGCGGAGATGACCGAGCACCTGGGCTACGAGAAGCACGATGCCGCCGGCCGCGGCAGCGGCAACTCGAGGAACGGTACCCGTTCGAAGACGGTGCTCACTGAGAT
>NZ_JBIRJC010000134.1:575-1682 GCF_044329365.1 Kitasatospora sp. NPDC017646
GGCCGGTGGAGATCGAAGTGCCACGCGACGTCGATTCTTCGTTCGACCCGCAGATTGTTAAGAAGCGTCAGCGACGCTTGACGGGTATCGATGAGATCGTATTGTCATTGACGGCAAAGGGTTTGACGACCGGCGAGATATCCGCGCACTTTCAAGATATTTACGGAGCGTCGGTGTCGAAGGACACGATCTCGCGGATCACCGACAAGGTCGTCGGGGAAATGACGGAGTGGCAGAACCGGCCACTTGATCGGGTGTATCCGGTGATGTTCATCGATGCGGTGCACGTGAAGGTTCGCGATGGGCAGGTCACCAACCGGCCGATGTATGTCGCGATCGGCGTCACCGTCAATGGCGAACGCGACATCCTCGGGATCTGGGCCGGCGAGGGCGGAGAGGGCGCAAAGTTCTGGCTCTCGGTCCTGACCGAGATCAAGAACCGTGGTGTGGCGGACGTCTGCATCGTTGTGTGCGACGGACTCAAAGGATTGCCTGAAGCGATCAACACCGTCTGGGAACTCGCTGTGGTGCAGACGTGCATTATTCATCTGATACGCAACACTTTTCGCTTTGCCTCTCGTAAATATTGGGATGCGATGGCGCGTGATCTCAAACCTGTCTACACCGCTCCGTCGGAGTTTGCGGCCAGGGAACGATTCGCTGAGTTCACGCAGAAATGGGGGCAGCAGTATCCAGCGATTATCAAGATGTGGGACAACGCGTGGAGTGAGTTCGTTCCGTTCCTGGACTACGACGTCGAGATCAGGCGCGTCATCTGCTCGACGAACGCGATCGAGTCTGTCAACGCTCGCTACAGGCGCGCAGTACGGGCGCGTGGGCACTTCCCGACTGAGCAGGCGGCGCTCAAATGCTTGTACTTGGCCACGCGTGCTCTGGACCCGACAGGGAAAGGTAAGGCACGATGGGCAATGAGGTGGAAGCCCGCGCTCAATGCGTTTGCGATCACCTTCGAAGGACGCATCACCCTGAACGGTAACTAACCGACATCAAGGTCGGATCCACCGTTAATCGGACACTCCCGCTGCGGCACAGGATCGAGCGGCAGTGCGAGTAGTGGAAGTGACAGTGGTAGCGCCGGTGCGTTCG
>NZ_JBIRJC010000135.1:0-1673 GCF_044329365.1 Kitasatospora sp. NPDC017646
CACTGAGGATTTTCCAACCTGAAGTTGCAGGTCACGGGGCTGGCGTGGGGCGAGGGTGAGGTGCTTGTGCCGGTCAGCGGCGTGATCGCTAGCAGGTGATCGTCTGCCGCGTGATGGCTTCGCCGGAATCACTCCGCCGCCCCAGTGCCGCCTCATACGCTCCGTAGGGAGAGACGCGGGAAGGGGCTGCTCGTGGCGGATGTGTTGGTGTGGGTGATGCAGCGTCGGGTAGTGCTGGCCGACCGTGCCGAGCGGCTGCGCAAGGAGCTCGCCGAGATCGACGCCGAGGTCGCCCGGCTGGAGGCCGCGGAGGTGGTGTTCGGGCAGTTCGCCGACGCCCAGCGGGCCGGGACGACCGACGACCCGGCCATGACCGAGGAGTTCGAGCGGGTCACGACCTCGCCCGGCGCGGGCGGGATGCTGCTGGTCCCGCACCGCGAGGACGGCATGGACACTGGCGCGCTGCCTGCGGACTACCAGGTGATCATGAAGATCGTGACCGCAGTGTCGGAGCCGGTTCCGGCCAAGGACGTCAGCGTCAAGCTCGGCAGGGGCACCGGACCCGGGCAGGTCGAGCCGGTCCGCGACAAGCTCAAGCGCCTGGCGGACCGGGGCTGGCTGCACCGCACCCCCGCTGGTCGCTTCACCGCCCCACCCCTGCCGGCCGCATGACCGGCCTCGGCTGAATCTTGGCGTAACGCATGGGCCCCCGACGGGAGTTGGGGATTCCATGCGAAAGAAGACCAGCCCCGCCGAGGGCCCTGAAGGGTTTGTCTACCAGTGCCGCCTGCCGCTGTCGAGCGCGACCGTGAACATGGTCGCGGACCTGATTCGCGGCCACCTGAAGAAGATCCACTCTCGCTGGCGCAAGCTGGGCCCCGGGCGGATCGCCGTGATCGTGCTCGCCGTCCTGCGGCATGACCAGCGGCTTTGCGACATGGCCGGCGGCAATGACGTCTCCGCCTCCACGGTGCGCCGCTGGCTGCTGGAAGTGATCGCACTGCTCGCGGCCCGCGCCCCGCGCCTGGACCGCGCCCTGAAGAAGATCGCCCGAAAGGGTGGGGTCGTCGTACTGCTGGACGGCACACTGGTCCGCACCCGCAGACGCACCGGGGACGAGAACCGGCCCAACTATTCCGGCAAGCACAAGGCCCACGGCCTGCTGTTCCTCGCGCTCACCGATGAGAAGGGCAACCTGATCTGGATCTCGGCCGCGAAGCCGGGCCGTTCCAGCGAGATCACCGCCGCCCGCCACAACAAGCTCACCGCGCACCTGCGGGAAGCGGGGCTCGGGGCTCTGACGGATCTGGGCTTCGTCGGCCTGGACGACGACCCCGATGACGCTGTGATCGTCACCGGCCGCAGGGCGACCCGGGGTCATCCGCTGACCGCGGCGCAAAAAGAGGCGAACCGGCTGGTCAGCCGCGAACGAGCGGCGAACGAGCACGGCTTCGCCGACCTGAAGAACTGGAGGATCTTGACCAAGGTCCGGATGAACGTCCGGCACGCGACCGCGCTCCTGCGGGCCCTGCTCGTGCTGACGAACGCGGAGATCTCCCGCTGACGGACGATCACCCGACCGCGATCACGCCCCCGACCAGCCCGAGCACCCCGCCTCCAACTCACGCCAGCCCCCGTGAACTGCGGTTCTCAGGATGAAAACTCCTCACTGG
>NZ_JBIRJC010000136.1:0-1673 GCF_044329365.1 Kitasatospora sp. NPDC017646
GGGAAGGTAGGAGACGTCGGTGCTGAAGTGGCCGCAGCCCACGCAGCGGAAGCGGACCGGGCAGTCGTGGCCGCCCGCGGCGACGTTGGACGGTTCGCTGCACAGCCCGTACGGGACGGCGACTTCCCCGACGGCCCGGCGTAGGCGCTCGGTGTCCAGCAAGGCCTTGACGGTGCGCCAGACCCGGTTGCCGTGGCGGTCGAACTGCATCGCGGTGACCCGTTCGACGGCTTCGCGGCGGCGCTGTTCACCGACCCGGTAGTACTGCTGGGTGGTGACGGCTTGCTCGTGGTCCATGAGTTGCTGCAGGACGTCCGCGGGCACGCCGGCGTCGGCGTGCCGCTGGGCGTAGCTGTGGCGGTAGGCGTAGAGGAAGATCTTGTTCTTGTCGAAGTCCAGCAGGTGTGTGACGGGCTGCCCGTCGACCTCGACCTTGGTCGGCAGCCGCAGCGGTGGCAGGCTGACGACCCAGGCCCGGTGCGCGGCCTGCAGACGCTCGACGCTCATGGGGCGGGTGCCGTCCAGGCAGCGGTAGGACGTCGGCATGAGCTTGAGGCGGCCGCGCGGTGTGTCCGGGTAGGTGGCGCGCACCCGGTCCTGCTGGGCGGTGATCAGGCCGGCGGTCGCCTCGGCGATCGGCAGGCGCCGCCCGTAACGGTGGGACTTGAAGTTGTCGTAGACCAGCACCGGCTTGCCCGCCCCGTCGCGCTCCAGGCAGTCGAAGGCCAGCCGGCAGATCTCCACCGGGCGGCGCCCGGTGTCGATGACCAGCTCGACAGCGAGCCGGATCTCGCGGTCGTGGCCCTGCTCCAGCAACGGCAGGTGCGCGCACAGGGCCTGCATGACCTCGACCGGCAGGTCGTGCCCGACTTCGTCCTCGTCCGGGACGGTGGGCACGTCGTCCACTCCCAGCGCGAAGTCGTCCGGCAGCCGGTGCAGGACCCGGTCCGGGCGGGCGAGGCCCATCGCCCGCATCCGCGCCAGCATCCTGCGCAGGTTCACGCAGTGCTCCCGCCGGGTCTTGAGGGTGATCTCCCCCTGGTGCTCGAGGTAGGCCATGCGGTTCAGGTAGGCGACGATGTCCTCGCGCCCCAGGAGCGCCAGGTGCTCGCCGCGGTCGGGGCGCTGCAGCCGCAGGCTCTCCGACAGGCGGTTCAGGGCGCGGATGTGGGCCTGGACGGCGGTGCCGACGTTGCTGCCGCGGCGGCGCGGCATGTCGTCCAGCGCCCACTGCTTGGCTGCCTCGCGCAGCCAGGACTGACTGATCTTGGTGAAGTACAGCCAACCGGTCTGCCCGAAGGCCAGCAGGTCCCAGCTGTCCTTGTGGCGCTCGCTCTCCGGGGACATGCGTGCACGTTCGCAGTCCCGGACGATCGTGGTGCGCAGCTGGCGGTTCAGGCCGTGCAGCCCCTCGACGGGCAGGTCCTCGACCGCGGCGACCTGGCGCTCGCGCAGGAGGTCGCAGAACGGGCGGAGCTTGTAGTAGCAGGTGCGCGCGCCGTCACGGACCCGCTGCTGCAGGCCGACGACGATCTCCGCGACGACACGGTCCGGCAGCCCCCGCAGGTTCACCTCCCGGCCCACGTCGATCGGTGCCGCGGTTCGTCGCCAGCGTTCCTCGTCGACGCTGCCGTACCGCCGCCGCAGCTCCCGCAGCCGGCAGTTGTGGGCCA
>NZ_JBIRJC010000137.1:0-1639 GCF_044329365.1 Kitasatospora sp. NPDC017646
GACGGCGCCGAGTTCGCCGACCAGCTGGTCGTCCCCAAGGTCGACGCCCTGGCCCAGATCGCCAAGGCCAACGACGTGGCCGCCGTCCTGGTCACCTCCTCCGGCGAGGGCAAGGAGATCGCCGCCCGCGTCGCCCTGCGCCTCGGCTCCGGCATCATCACCGACGCGGTGGACGTCCGCGCCGGCGACCAGGGCCCGGTCGCCACCCAGTCGGTGTTCGCCGCCTCGTACACCGTCGACTCCCGCGTCAGCAACGGCGTGCCGGTGATCACCGTCAAGCCGAACGCCGTCGCCCCGGAGGCCGCCGCGGCCGCCGGTGCCGTCGAGAACGTGTCGGTGGAGTTCACCGGCAACGCCGCCAGGGTCACCTCGCGCACCCCGCGCGTCTCGACCGGCCGCCCGGAGCTGACCGAGGCCGCCATCGTGGTCTCCGGCGGCCGCGGTGTCGGTGCCGCCGAGGGCTTCGGCGTGGTCGAGGAGCTCGCGGACGTGCTCGACGCCGCGGTCGGTGCCTCGCGCGCCGCCGTCGACGCCGGCTGGTACCCGCACAGCTCCCAGGTCGGCCAGACCGGCAAGCAGGTCTCCCCGCAGCTGTACGTGGCCAACGGCATCTCGGGCGCCATCCAGCACCGGGCCGGCATGCAGACGTCGAAGACCATCGTGGCCGTCAACAAGGACCCGGAGGCCCCGATCTTCGAGCTCGCCGACTACGGCGTGGTCGGCGACCTCTTCGAGGTGCTGCCGCAGCTCACCGCCGAGGTGAAGGCCCGCAAGGGCTGATCACCCGGAAGCCGAACGGAGGGCGTGGCACTCGGTACCCCCGGTACCGAGTGCCACGCCCTCCGTCGTTGCCGGCCCGGGTGTTGCCGTGGGCGCCGCCGGGCGGGCCCGGCGGCGGACCGCGGGCCCGCCGAGCGCTACTCGGCGAAGGCCGCCAGGTGCTGGGTGAACCCGCCCTTGACCGGAGGGAGCGGGCGCGGCTCGGCCTCCTGCTCCACCGGCGGCTCCTCCACCGTCAGCAGCCGCAGCTCGGGCTGCTCGGAGCCGGGGGAGGAGTACAGCCGTACCCGGGTGCCGACCGGGACGGTGCTGCGCATCCCGTCCACGATGCACCAGACGTCGAACCCCTCCGCCATCCGGATCAGCGACTTCTGGCGGACCAGTGGCGTGCGGGCCTGCTCGACCGCGCAGCGCCGCACGACGCCGGTGCCCTCGCTGGGCTCCAGCCGCAGCTCGGTGGAGCCGCAGGTGGGGCAGAGCAGCCGCTGGAAGGTGGGGTTGTTGCACCAGGTACAGCGCTGGAAGTACAGCGTCGTACTCCGGGTGTCGGCATCGATGGCTGAGTGGACCACGTTGTCATCTCCCTGCGCTCGGACCGGCTCTGTCGGCAGAAGTACGTCAGTAGTTCGGCTGTAGTACGACAGGAAAAGGATAGGGAACTCAGTGCCGCCCTGTGAAGGCACTGAGTTCCCTTTTTGCCGCGCGCGTGCATAATGAAGGGTACTGAGTACCGTCGTGAAACAGGAGTGGCGATCATGAGCCAGGACTTCGATCTCTTCCGCATCTCCGAGGAGCACGAGATGCTCCGTGAGGCGGTGCGTTCGCTGGCCGAGGCGAAGATCGCTCCGTTCGCGGCGGA
>NZ_JBIRJC010000138.1:0-1623 GCF_044329365.1 Kitasatospora sp. NPDC017646
GCAGATCACCGCGACCGTACCGGCGGGCTCGGGCACCGTACAGGTGACCGTGACCACCCCCGGAGGCACCAGCAACGGCGTCGCGTTCACCTACGCGGTTGCCGCTCCGGTGATCGCTTCGGTCAGTCCGGCGACGGGGGCGACGGGGGCGACGGTGACGCTGACCGGCTCCGGCTTCACGGGGGCGACGGCGGTGCGGTTCGGTGCCGTCGCCGCCTCCTCGTTCACAGTGGTGTCGGCAACGCAGATCACCGCGACCGTACCGGCGGGCTCGGGCACCGTACAGGTGACCGTGACCACCCCCGGAGGCACCAGCAACGGCGTCGCGTTCACCTACGTTCCCGTTCCCCAACTGGTGAGCATGGTTCCTACGGCGGGGCCGACCTCGGGTGGGACCACGGTCACGCTGACGGGGAGCGGGCTGAGCGGCACCACCGCGGTCACCTTCGGATCCACGCCGGCCGCCTTCACCGTCGTGTCGGACAGCCAACTGGTCACCACGGCGCCGACGGGCTCGGGCACGGTGCAGGTGACGGTGACCACCCCCGGAGGCACCAGCAACAGCCTCGCCTACACCTACACCGCCCCACCGGTGGTGACCACGATCGTCCCGATCCAGGGGCCGGCGTCCGGTGGCAATACGGTCACGCTGACGGGCAGCGGCTTCTCGGGGGCGACGGCGGTGCGGTTCGGTGCCGTCGCCGCCTCGTCGTTCACGGTGGTGTCGGCGACGCAGATCACCGCGACCGCGCCGGCAGGAGCGCCCGGGCCGTCCGGCGTCACCGTCACCACGGCCGGTGGCACCAGCTTCCCCGTGCCCTACTACTACCTGAGCAACCCCCAGCTCACCGCCGTGGTCCCCGACGAAGGGCCCGTGCTCGGCGGAACCACCGTCACCGTCACGGGAAGCAGTCTGCTGGGGGCGACGGCGGTGCGGTTCGGTGCCGTCGCCGCCTCCTCGTTCACAGTGGTGTCGGCAACGCAGATCACCGCGACCGCGCCGGCGGGCTCGGGCACCGTGCAGGTGACCGTGACCACCCCCGGAGGCACCAGCAACGGTGCCGCGTTCACCTACGTTCCCCTTCCCCAACTGGTGAGCATGGTTCCTACGGCGGGGCCGACCTCGGGTGGGACCACGGTCACGCTGACGGGGAGCGGGCTGAGCGGCACCACCGCGGTCACCTTCGGATCCACGCCGGCCGCCTTCACCGTCGTGTCGGACAGCCAACTGGTCACCACGGCGCCGACGGGCTCGGGCACGGTGCAGGTGACGGTGACCACCCCCGGAGGCACCAGCAACAGCCTCGCCTACACCTACGTCGCCCCACCGTCGATCTAGGGTGCCACCTCTTCCGAGACCGGCGCGGCCATCGGAATCCCACTCCCGACCAAGTGTCCGACAACAGTGAGCTCCGACAGCGCGGCTGCTGTCGGAGCTCACCGTTCTGATCCCGCCGGATCGTGTCGCGCACGGACCGGCGGTCGGCCGCCGTCCTACAGGTAGGTGTAGGAGGCGCCGTTGCTGGTACCGGCCGGCGTGATCACCGTGACCGGGACGGTGCCGGTTCCGGGCGGGGAGACGGCCAGGATGGCGCCGTCGCCCAGCACGGTGAAGTTCGTGGC
>NZ_JBIRJC010000139.1:0-1617 GCF_044329365.1 Kitasatospora sp. NPDC017646
TCGACCCCACCTGGTCGACGGGTGCCTCGCCGCCACCGGCCTGATCTTGGACGGCTGACCACCCTCAGCCCGACATCACGAATTCAAGTTCAGTACTACGGCCTCGGCGACGGCCTGGTTCACCTCATCCGTACGGGCGTCTGCGGCGTCCAGGCCCTCGAACATCGCGGCTGCCTGGCCAATTGGACCGAGGCTCACGACGACCTCGGCAACTGGACCGCCCTCGTTGGCGGCCGCCCTGCCGCGGGTGCTGTCGACGGCGAACTGACTCCGTCGGGAGCAACCCCGGCGGCAGGCGGCAGGGGGCTCGCACAGACTGATAGCAGGCCGGTCCGCGTCCGGACCCCCGAGCGGGCAGCGGACCGGTGCTCCGCATCCGCGCGCCGCTTCCCGGATCCGTCGACGGTCTTGCTCGCCGGCCGTTTGTGCGCTGCCGGGTGGCATGTTCGCGGCCGAAATTGCGCAGGTCAAAGCCCTGGTGTCGGTTGATCGGCGGGTCTAGCATTCCCGGCACGGCGGCCCCACCACAGCGCCCACCGGGCCGTCGAGCAGAGCAGCCGCGTCTCCCGCAGGCGCTGCTGGCCTCCCACCGGCCGGGCCCGCGTGGAACGCACCCCCTCGTTCCCGGGCCCGGCCGCCTGCGCGACAACATCTGGACGGCTTCGGCCGTCGCACACGGTTTGCGGCACGACCTGCTCCTGCGGCGGCGGGCGGGCGCGGCGCCCAGTGCCACCGCCGTGATGTCGCCGACCGCGCCCGGGGAGGCCGCCGACCGGGCCCTGCGCATCACCGTGTAGCGGTCGGCCGGGTCCTTCAGGGCGGGATTGGCCTGTGGTGGGTGATGTTCCGTGGTTTTCGGGCGGGCCGGGGTGTCGGTGTGCGATACCGGGAGCTCGGGAGTGGTTGGGCGGCAGAGGTGGCGGTGGATTCGATGCGGGTGGGCGAGGCGCGGGAGTGGATTGGTGAGGCGGTGGTGGGGGCGGTGCGCGCGGGCTTCGCCCGTGACCACGAGATGATGGGCTATGCGGAGCGTCCGGCGCCGGAGCCGGCGTTCAAGGCGGGGCGGGAGCGGGCCGGGCACGACTCGTCCCGCGTGCCGGAGGTGGAGAAGGCCGTGGTGGAGTCGTGGACCACCGACGACACACCGGGCATGTTCTTCACGTACAAAGCCGAGTACGGCGGGCCGCCTCTCATCCAGCTGTCCGTCCGCAGCACGTGGGCGCGCCAAGTGGCCGCTGCGGGCTGGGCGGTGCTCGGCGGCTGCGCGGTCCTGGATGTTCTGGACTGGGACGAGAGTGTCAGCCCGCGTCGCCCGGCCGGGGTGCGGGCCGCGCTGGTCTGCGCCGACTACGACGCGGGCATGCACGGCTGGCGGGCCCACGCGGACAACCGCGACCTGCGCGTCGCCTGGGGCCCGCAGGGCCAGGCCACACTCGTCATGCCGTGGGAAGAGCCATCGGGCGGCCACGAGATTCGGTAGGTTCCGTGGGCCGTCGCCGCACGAGGGTCGGCCCGCGTCCTGCACTGAGGATTTTCCAACCTGAAGTTGCAGGTCACGGGGCTGGCGTGGGGCGAGGGTGAGGTGCTTGTGCCGGTCAGCGGCGTGATCGCTAGCAG
>NZ_JBIRJC010000140.1:0-1538 GCF_044329365.1 Kitasatospora sp. NPDC017646
CTCCCGTACCAGTGAAGTCAGGATGATCAAGAGATCACGCAGTGACCCGCTTTTGATCCGCCGTCCGTGGTCCTCGTTTCACCCGTCGCCGACACAGATTGATCACGACCGAATACGCGCCCTAGGACGCGCCGTCGCCGGCGGTCTCGCCGCAGCGCGGCTCGATGCGGTCGACTACTTGCTCGCTCCACGCTCGGATGACCGCCGCCTGCTCGGGAGTGAGTGAGTCGAAGAAGTGGCGGCGGATGTTGTCGGCATGCACGAGGATGGCGCTCTGGGCGGCGCGGCGTCCCTCGGCGGTCAGCCCGATCCCCGCGCGGCGGCCATCGGCCCCGTACTGGGTGCGCTTTACGAAGCCCCGTTTTTCCATGCGTGTCAGCTGGTGTGAGACGCGGCTCTTGTCCCAGTCGAGGGACTCGGAGAGTTCGCCGACGCGCATCTCGGGGCCTGTACCCCTCCACAGCGTCACCAGCACACTGAACTCGGCTTTCGAGATTCCGCTGTCACGCTGCAGACCACGCTCCAGCTCCCTGGTGAGCAGGCGCTGTGCGCGCATCCAGGTGTCCCAGAACTCCCACTCCTCGGGTTCCAGCGATCGAGTCTCCGTCATGTCGCCGAGGATACCGCGACCAGCACAGTTGTCACTTCAACTCTTCCCGATCTAGAGTTGACACATCAACTCTCCTGAGGGGAAGACCATGACACTCCGCATCGCACTCATCCTCGGAAGCACCCGCCCCGGACGCCGCGGCGACCAGATCGCCGCCTGGGCGCTGGAGGCCGCCCGTGCCCACGGCGGCGCCGACTACGACCTCATCGACCTCGCCGACCACAACCTCGGCAACCTCGACGAGCCCGGCAACCCGAACCTCCAGCAGTACCAGCACGACCACACCCGCACCTGGGGCGCACTCATCGACAGCTTCGACGGCTACGTATTCCTCGTCCCCGAGTACAACCGCTCCTACCCCGGAGCCCTGAAGAACGCCCTGGACTACGTCTACCGGGAGTGGAACGACAAGGCCGCCGGGATCATCAGCTACGGCGGCTGGGTCGCCGGGGCCCGGGCCGCCGAGGCGCTGCGGCTCGTCCTCGCCGAACTCCAGGTGGCCACGGTCCGGGCCCAGCCCACCATCTCGACACACCCCTCGTTCCACACCGGCACCTTCGTCCCCCAGGAGGGCCTCGACACCGCCGTGGGCGGCATGCTCGACCAGGTGATCGCCTGGTCCGGCGCCCTGCGCGGGGTCCGTGAGGCCAAGACGCCGACGGCCACGGCTGCATGAGGCCCGGTTCGTGGCCGATCACGTGAGCGGACGTGGAGAGCTGACGGACACTGCGACGCATCCGCCTGGCCATCACCATCAACGGGCAAGAACAAGCTGACCCGACCCGCTTCAAGAACCGAGGCCGACGCCTATACAGGGCGCCGGCCTCGGCCCGGTTACTGAGGATTTCATGCTGTTGTCGGGTAGTGACAGGTAGTGATCCCTGCGGTATGCCGTTGACATGCGGTATGCGCAGGGTGGGGGCCTGAC
>NZ_JBIRJC010000141.1:0-1477 GCF_044329365.1 Kitasatospora sp. NPDC017646
CATCGTCGACGACATCGGTCTGCTCCCGGTCTCTGAAGACGCCGCCGAAGGATTCTATCGCCTCGTCGACGCTGCCTACGAACGCCGAGCGATTGCCGTCTCGAGCAACCTGCACCCCTCCGGCTTCGACGAGATCATGCCCAAAACATTGGCCACCGCCACCGTTGACCGGCTCCTGCACCATGCGCACGTCGTCGTCACCGACGGCGACTCCTTCCGCCTCACCGAAGCCACCACCGGCAAGGGGGTGAAGCCCTTCAGCTAACCCAAATCAGAAAGCGGGTGGGGAAAAACAACTGGCCGCCACCGGGGAGAACCCGTGGCCACCAGCGGGGAGAACTACTGGCCGCCTACGGGGAGAACTTCGTGGCCATTGACATCCAGGGTTGCGGTAGATCTTGCGGTGATGCCATGCTGCCTCGACCAACAACCGACGTGCATGACCGTTGCCGGTCTTGGTGATCGAACCCTGTGATCGTGATGTCCCCGAAGAGTATTCACTCGGCACCAGGCCGACATAGGAACCGATGGTGCTCCCCGTAAATCGCTGCCAGTCGCCGATCTCGACCGCCAACCCGAACCCGGTCAAAGTAGAGATTCCGCGTAAACATCCCAAACGGTGCACCATCGGCGTGTAGGGACTGTTCTCCGCCATCTCCTCGATCGCCGTATCCAGTCGGTCACGGCGGCTTCGGGTGAGCAGCATCGCTTCATAGTTCGAGTCGAACGTGGCCTGCAACGCCGACTGCTCGAACCTCTGACTTCGTAGCCACACATCATGCGCACCAGTCCACGCCGCACCACCAGAATAGACAATGCCCTGCCGCAGAAGAAGTTTCGACAAGCGATGTCGGCATCGCATCAGATCCCCGCGAGCATCCTCACGGGCACGGACCAGATCTCGGGCTGCCTCTTGTTCTACCGAAGGGACCGTGACCTCGACGATCTCGTCCAGTCGGAGCAACCGCGCCAGATGCAGCGCGTCGCGAGCATCGGTCTTGACGCGGTCACCAGCAGGTCTCTGCAATTTCGACGGCGCAACCACCACGCACTCCACACCCGCTTGATTCAGAGCTCGGTACAGGCCGAATCCGGTCGGTCCGGCCTCGTAGACGGCTTTCACCGGACCCGGCAACGAACGCAACCAGGCGAGGATCTCACCGGAGTCCGGACATAATCGTTGTTTCCATACTTCACCGGTTTGACCGTCGATCGCACATGCCACTACAGACAGTGCGTGCACGTCCAATCCGACACTCGTACGCTGATACATCACCGGGGCCTCCTGCAAATGTAGGCACTACCGATCCAGGCTTCGCCTACTCGGCAACCCACGGCAACTTGCAAGCGAGTCCCCGGCCCGAAACGGGCCGACCCTCATACCGTCTAGACATACAATTCGACGAGAACGTCATCGACGAGCAGCTTCGCATAAATGAACGCCACCCAACCCGCTGTCCAGGTGCTGCTTCGTGAT
>NZ_JBIRJC010000142.1:0-1442 GCF_044329365.1 Kitasatospora sp. NPDC017646
CGCGAGGAGCGTGATACCTGGGTCAGGGGTGCTGCGCAGCGGCAACGTCACGCTCACCGCGGTCCCGTCCGCCACCGGGGTATCGGATACAGTCAGCGACAGTGGGCCGACCGCGTCGACGCCGAGGATCGCGGTGACCAGGTCGGGGTCGGTCACCCGCACCTTCCATAGCCGGCCCTCGTCGGCGGTCGCGGCCGCGCGGGTCGAGGACACCAGTCCAAGTTCGGCGGTCCAGGTCGCCAGGACATCGGCGAGGGTGTCGTCGTCGATCCGGGCGTCCCCGATGGCCTCCTGTGCCTCGACGATCGCGCTGGCCCGGGTGAAAGCTCGCTCGGTCATCGCCAGCAGTTCCTCGTCGGAAGGCATCAGAGTGTGGTCGGGGTCGTCGGCGTGCAGCTCGGCGTCGATCAGCGCCAGCAACGCCTCGGCCTCGGCAGCCAGACGTCCGGGGTCGTTGTCGAAGTTCGTCATCGTTGTCTCTTCCTACTTTTTAGAGGGTGGGGGCGTCGGGTGCGGTCGACGGTCGATTCGGGGCCAGCTCAGCCAAGGCGGCCTGCAGTCGGGTCTTGAGCCACGAGCTGAGCTTCTTGACCTTTGACAGGCTCAATCCGGTAACGGCGGCGACCTGCTCGAGGGGCCGGAGGTCACCGTCGTCGAGGTCAAGCAGGGCCCACAGGTGGGGGCGCTGTTCAGCGTCGGGGTAGGAGTCGATCACGACTCCGATGTGGACACGGATCTCGGTGGAGAACACCACTCCCTCGGCGACGTCGCGGGTGACGTGGTCGGACGAGAGGTCGTCGAGGGCGATTTCGAAGCCGGTGTTGACCCCCAGAACAGCCTTCTGTGTCTGCCGCCGCCGATACAGGTCGATGTGCCGATTGGTCAGCACGCGCGTGAGGAAGGCCCGTCCGTTGACCGGTCGGGTGAAGGTGTATCCGATGAGCTTTACGTATGCGTCCTGGGCGAGGTCCTCGGCGTCGGCCCGGTTGCCGCGGGTCAGCTTGAGCGCGTGCGTCATCGCGAAGGCGAGGAGGTCCCTCTGCGGCTCTCCGACGAGTTCGATGTAGGCGCGGTCGATCTGCGAATGCTTCCCCGTCCGGGGAAGCACTCGGGGGAAACCTGACGTCGGGTCTGGCTGATGGGGGTCGTCCATGTATCCGCTCCTCCGTACGCCCACGCTGTTTCTGCGGGGTCTGTGTTCGATGTCGGTCGCTTGCGTGGTGTGTCAGTAGTGACGGATGAATTATGAACTCGGTTCGCCGTGTGCATGCCGATTCACCGGCACTGCCCCTGGCTCTCCAGGTATTGACGACTGATGCCACGTTCGGGTTCGCGACGGGGATGGTGCGTAAGAGCGGTTGCTGCGGTGTGCAGCTCGGGCGGACCGGTGCACGGCCCGGGCCGGTCGCACCCCGCAACAGAGTGCGACCGGCCCCGGCGTC
>NZ_JBIRJC010000143.1:0-1313 GCF_044329365.1 Kitasatospora sp. NPDC017646
ACGAACACCATCGGCAGGAAACGGCCGAGGACCATCGCCAGGCCGAGCGCCGTGTCGTACCAGTCGGTGTTGACGGTGATGCCGGCGAACGCCGAACCGTTGTTGTTGCTCGCGGAGGTGAACGCGTACAGCACCTCGGAGAAGCCGTGCGCACCGGAGTTGAGCATCCCGGCCCGCTCGCCCGGCAACGCCATCGCCACACCCGTGCCCACCAGCACCAGCGCGGGGGTGGTGAGGATGTAGAGGGAGGCGAACTTCATCTCCCGGCCGCCGAGCTTCTTGCCCAGGTACTCGGGGGTACGCCCGACCATCAGACCGGCCACGAACACCGCCACGATCGCCAGGATCAGCATGCCGTACAGACCGGAACCGGTACCGCCGGGCGCGATCTCACCCAGCATCATGTTGAAGATCGTGACACCGCCGCCGAACGGCGTGAACGAGTCGTGGAAGGAGTCCACCGCACCGGTCGAGGTCAGCGTCGTCGAGGCGGCGAACAGCGAGCTGGCCGCGACGCCGAAGCGCTGCTCCTTGCCCTCCATCGCGGCGCCCGCGGCCTGGAGGGCGGCGCCGTGGTGCTGCGACTCGGCGAGGGTCAGCAGAGCCACCGAGGCAACCCAGAAGATCGCCATCACGGAGACGATCGCGTAGCCCTGGCGGTTGTCGCCGACCATCCGGCCGAAGGTACGCGGCAGCGCGAACGGGATCACCAGCAGCAGGAAGATCTCCAGCCAGTTCGTGAACCCGGTCGGATTCTCGAACGGGTGCGCCGAGTTGGCGTTGAAGAAACCGCCACCGTTGGTGCCCAGCTCCTTGATGACCTCCTGGGAGGCCACCGGCCCGCCCGGGATCCTCTGCACCTCGCCGGCCAGGCCGGTGACCTCGTGGAAGCCGTGGAAGTTCTGGATCACGCCGTTGGCGGCCAGGACCAGCGCGAAGACGACCGCGACCGGCAGCAGCAGCCGCAGGTTGATCCGGACCAGGTCCACCCAGAAGTTGCCGAGGCGGTCCGTCCGGTTCCGGGTGAACCCACGGATCAGCGCGGCCACGATGGCGATGCCGACGGCCGCGGACACGAAGTTCTGCACCGCCAGACCCGCCATCTGCACCAGGTGGCCCATCGCCGACTCACCCGAGTACGACTGCCAGTTGGTGTTGGTGACGAAGGAGATCGCGGTGTTCCAGGCCTGGTGGCCCTCCATCTGCGGAACCCCCAGGCTCAGCAGCAGATGGCCCTGGAGCCGGATCAGGCCGTACAGGAACAGGACCGAGACGGCCGAGAAGGCCAGCACCGAACGCAGGTACACCGGCCA
>NZ_JBIRJC010000144.1:0-1286 GCF_044329365.1 Kitasatospora sp. NPDC017646
TCCGCAGTCGACCCGGCGCCCAGGCCGAAGCGCCGCACGTTCAGCCCCGAGTACAAGCTGCGGATCGTCGCCGAGTACGACGCCGCACCCGAGGGTGAGAAGGGTGCGGTCCTGCGCCGCGAGCGCCTGTACCACTCGCACGTCACCGAGTGGCGGGCCGCGCGGGATGCCGGGGCCCTGGAGAACCTGGTCGACCGGCGCACGAGCCCGGCCCGCCCGAAGAAGTCCGCCGCCGAGGTCGAGAACGAGAAGCTGCGCCGGCAGGTGGAACGGCTGGAGAAGGAGCTCGCCCGGAACAAGGCCGCGCTGGAGGTCCTGGGAAAAGCGTCGGCGCTCTTGGAAATGATCTCCGAGGGCGCGGACTGAAGCACGCCGCCGACCCGGTCGTGGACGAGGCGTTCGCCGGCGTCGAACACGAGCTGGGCACCACGGCCGCGTGCCGGCTGACCGGGCGCTCCCGGGCCACCCACTACCGCAGGCTGAAGCCGCCGCCCGCGCGCGGGCCAAGGCAGCCCCAGGTCCAGCCGTCGGCTCTGAGGGCCGAAGAGCGTGATGCGGTACTGGCGTTGATGAACAGCCCCGAGTACGCCGAGCTGCCGCCCGCACAGATCTGGGCCCGTGAGCTGGATACCGGGCGCTACCACTGCTCGGTCTCCACGATGTACCGGATCCTGCGAGAGCGCGGGCAGTCGGGTGAGCGCCGCCGCCAGGCCACCCACCCGGCCAAGGCGGTGCCCGAACTGGTCGCCGACGGCCCCTCCCAGGTGTTCACCTGGGACATCACCAAGGCGGCCGGCCCCAGGAAGGGCATCTGGTACCACGCCTACGTCGTCATCGACATCTTCAGCCGCTACATCGTCGGCCACACCGTCGAACTGGCCGAGTCGGCCGAACGGGCGGAGGAGTTGATCCGCGAGACCATCGCGCGCAACGGCATCGTCCCCGAGACCGTGCACGCCGACCGGGGAACCTCGATGACCTCGAAGAAGGTCTCCCAGCTGCTGATCGATCTCGGCGTCACCAGGAGTCACTCGCGCCCCAAGGTCTCCAACGACAATCCCTACAGCGAGGCCCAGTTCAAGACCACCAAGTACATGGCCGACTATCCCGAGCGGTTCGATTCCCTGGCCCACGCCCGCGAATGGTTCGACGCCTTCATCTCGTACTACAACCACGAGCACCGGCACTCGGGCATCGGACTTCACACGCCCGCCAGCGTCCACTTCGGCACCGCCGAACAGATCCGCGACCAGCGGGCCGTCACCCTCGCCGAGGCCTACGCACGG
>NZ_JBIRJC010000146.1:0-1251 GCF_044329365.1 Kitasatospora sp. NPDC017646
GGTGGGGGGAAGCTGACACGGAGGGGACGTCTGTGGTGGCTGCCCCTTCTTGTGGGCCCGGTGAGTGTTGTGGTCCCGGTGAGTGCAGCACGGACGGGAGAGCCAGGCACAGGGCTGCTGCGATGCAGGCCGCGGTCGCGCCCAGAGCGTGCCGGCGGTGGCGGCGCCGGTCGGCGCGCCGGCGGATCTCCGCAGCGGGCAGGGTCGGTGCGGGCATCTGCGTGCCGAGCAGCCGCAGCCGGTCGGCGAGGGTCTCGTGGACGGGGTCAGACACGGAGCTTTCCTTCCTCGCTGGTCGGGGCATGGTCAGCGAGTATGGCCGCGAGCGCGGTCCGGCCGCGGGCGAGGCGGCTCTTGACGGCGCTGACGCTGGCGCCGGTCTCGGCCGCGACCTGCTCGACGGAGAGGTCGCACATGTGGTGAAGGACCAGGGCGCTCCGCTGCGCCTCGGGCAGGTCGCGGAGCGCGGTGACCAGCATCAGGTGCTCCTCGGTGGGCGGCTCGACGGTGAATGGTTCTTGGCGGTGGTGGCGTCCGGCCAAGAGCAGGCCCCGGGCGAGACGCCGCCAGCGGGAGTGGGCCAGGCGCCGGGCCGTGGTCCGGATCCATGCCTCCGGGGCATTGCCCGGGTCGAAGGTGCGCCTTCGGTCCCACGCGCGGGTGAAGGCCTCCTGGACCACGTCCTGTGCTTCGGACCAGTTGCCGGTTATCGCGTAGAGCTGCCCGGTCAGGCGGGAGAAGGACGCCGCGTAGAACGCGTCGAACTCCTGTGGCGTCATCAAAGGCCTCTCCTCCGGGGCTGTCCGTCAGCTCGCGGCACGGGCGGCTCGCGAGGAAGCACTCCTCGGCCGCGGCGGGTCAGCCGTGCGTCCTGGGCGGAGCCTCCCGCCCTGTACGCACGAGCGCCGTCCCGGGGTTGCACCGACGGTCTATGACCTGGATCACGTGTGCCGGGTGCGACCTGCCGGGCGCCGGGAGGCGTACAGGGGTGCTGGCATCAACTGGACGCCCGCAGGAAAGGACACGGATTCATGCGTATCCGCCCGATCATGCTCATCACCGCCACCGCCACCGCCGCAACCATCGCGACCGTGGGGGGAATGGCCACCGCCGCAACCGGCACCTCCACACCCACCCCCACGGCCCACGGCAAGCCCTCCGGTGCGCCCACCGCCACGGCCCACGGCGCCGGCTCGGCCGGCGCCTCGGTGGTCTCCGGCAGCGGCTCGTCCGCTACCCGTGTGACTGCCA
>NZ_JBIRJC010000147.1:0-1244 GCF_044329365.1 Kitasatospora sp. NPDC017646
ACCTCGTCCGGGAGCAACGGGCCGTGGTGACCGCGGTCATCCCCGACGAGGACCCGGCGCGCGAGACGACGGTGTGCTTCGATCCCCAAGGACAGCACCTGGACATCCCGTACGAGGTCATGCGCTGGTTCATGGACCAGGTCGCGGAGGAGATCCGGACGTCCCGCGCCTGGATGCGGCTGAGGCCCGAGCTGGTGGAGGTCATCCACCGCTTGCGCCAGGAGTATCTGGGCGCCATCGATGAGGTCGACTTTCCCGACGTCCTCGCGGAGCTGCGCGTCGCTGTCCCCGAGGCCGATCTTCCCGTCGTTCTTGCGGCCGCATTCGGGCTGCATCCCGATGGCACCCCGATGGATGGCATGCAGGCGTTCCAGCTCGTCGCTGCGGGGGCGGTGGGAAGTGATCACTGTCCCACCGCCCCCGCGTCCGAGGTCAGTGGCTCGTGTTGAGCCGACTGATCAGCTGGCGGTTAGCAGCTCGGGCGGCCTGGAGTTCTTCGTTGCGCTCTTCCAGTTGACCGGTGAGATCGACCGCTTGCTGTTCGAGGGCGGTGATGCGGCGCTTGAGCTGGTCGATGTCGCCGGGTCCGCCGAGTCCGCAGTCTCTCCACGCCTGCTCGCCGAGGAGATCGGAGAGCTTGCCCTCCAGGGTCCGAATCCTTGCGGCGAGACGGCCGGCGCGTTCTTGGGCGTTGGCCAGGTCGGCCTGGAGTGAGGCGCGGGTAACAAGGGGGCCAGTGCTGTCGGCCCTCGGATCGGAATCGGCGGCGTGGACCTGGGCGAGCAGGTCCTTGTGGCGGTAGAGGAAGGCGCGGTCGACACCGGCCTGGCGGGCGATGCCGGAGACGGTGATGGGTGTGCTGGCTTTGACGGCGGCGGCGACGGCCTTGATGACGCGCTGGCGGCGCCGGGCGGAGTCCGCCCGGCGGCCGTCGGCCATGGATGTGGTGGTCACGGGGTCCTGTCTGGTCGGAAGTCGATGAGTGGCTGGCGAACGGCTGGCAGACCAAGGTGGACGACGTTGTTGCGAGCGCGCCGTACCAGGGCGGTGGCCTGCTCGATCTCGGTGCGCTCCTGCTGGGAGAGGTCGTCGACGGAGGCCTTGACCCGGCTGATCAGGCGGCGCACGCGCCGGATCTCCTCGTCGGAGGGCATCGCCTCGGACTTCGCCCACGCGTCGGCGTCGATGACGGCCGCCAGACGCTCACGGCTGCGCAGTAGGTCGGCGAGGTAGGCCTCCAGGTC
>NZ_JBIRJC010000148.1:0-1241 GCF_044329365.1 Kitasatospora sp. NPDC017646
TCCGCCGCACCGAGCAGGAGATCCCCTGGACCGAGGGCCGCGACGTCTGGTGGCACGAGATCACCGCGCGCCAGTCCACCGAGCACACCCCCGAGGCGCACGAGGCCGAGCACCCGCTGTTCATCCTCTACACCTCGGGCACCACCGGTAAGCCCAAGGGCATCCTGCACACCTCGGGCGGCTACCTCACCCAGGCCGGCTACACCCACCACGCGGTCTTCGACCTCAAGCCGGCCACCGACGTCTACTGGTGCACCGCCGACATCGGCTGGGTCACCGGCCACTCGTACATCGTCTACGGCCCGCTGGCCAACGGTGCCACCCAGGTCATCTACGAGGGCACCCCGGACACCCCGCACCAGGGCCGGTTCTGGGAGATCGTCCAGAAGTACGGCGTGACGATCCTCTACACCGCGCCGACCGCGATCCGCACCTTCATGAAGTGGGGCGACGACATCCCCGCGAAGTTCGACCTGTCCTCGCTGCGGGTGCTGGGCAGCGTCGGCGAGCCGATCAACCCCGAGGCGTGGATCTGGTACCGCGAGCACATCGGCGGCGGCACGTGCCCGATCGTCGACACCTGGTGGCAGACCGAGACCGGCGCCATCATGATCAGCCCGCTGCCGGGCGTCACCGAGACCAAACCGGGTTCGGCCCAGCGCGCCCTGCCGGGCATCGCGGCCACCGTGGTGGACGACGAGGCCAACGAGGTCCCCAACGGCTCCGGCGGCTACCTGGTGCTCACCGAGCCCTGGCCGTCCATGCTCCGCACCATCTGGGGCGACGACCAGCGCTACGTCGACACCTACTGGTCGCGCTTCCAGGGCCGCTACTTCGCCGGCGACGGCGCCAAGAAGGACGAGGACGGCGACATCTGGCTGCTCGGCCGGGTGGACGACGTCATGCTGGTCTCGGGCCACAACATCTCCACCACCGAGGTCGAGTCCGCCCTGGTCGGCCACCCGTCCGTGGCCGAGTCCGCGGTCGTCGGCGCCACCGACGTCACCACCGGCCAGGCCATCGTCGCCTTCGTGATCCTGCGCGGCGGCGTCACCGAGAGCCCCGAGCTGGTCGAGGAGCTGCGGGCGCACGTCGGCCGCACGCTCGGCCCGATCGCCAAGCCGAAGCAGATCAAGGTGGTCGGCGAGCTGCCGAAGACCCGCTCCGGCAAGATCATGCGCCGCCTGCTGCGCGACATCGCCGAGGGCCGCGAGGTCGGTGACACCACCACCCTCGCCGAC
>NZ_JBIRJC010000149.1:0-1227 GCF_044329365.1 Kitasatospora sp. NPDC017646
GGCGTTGCCGCCGTTCTCCAACGCTGCACGTTCGGCAATCTTGAGGGCGGTGAAGGTTTTACCGGTACCGCAGGCCATGATCAGTTTGCCGCGGTCGTTTCCGGCCTCGAAGCCTGCGAAGACGGCGTCGATGGCGGACTGTTGATGCAGGCGGGGTTCGTGACGTTTCGCTTCGGCCAGGTTGACCTGCAGCTCGCCCTGCGGCCAGGCGATGTCCCAGTCGATCGGCGATTCCGCGATCTCGGCCAGCCCGATCCGCTGCACGGGGATTGACTGCCCCTCGAGGGCGTCTTCGGCGTTCTTGCCCCAGCGGTCGGTGGTGGAGATGATGACCCGGTTGGAGAACGGCGTTTTTCCGGATGCGGTGAACAAGGAGTCGATGTCGCCTTTGGCAAGGGTGTGGGTGGGTTCGTAGAACTTGCACTGAATCGCGGTGAATTCGCCGGTGTCGCGTTCACGGGCGACGAGGTCGATACCGGTGTCGGGCTTGCCCTTGCGGCCCGGCCAGTCGGTCCACCGCCACACCTTCTCGTACTGCTGCGAGAGCAGTGGGTCGAGTTCGAAGTACCGGACCATCAACTGCTCGAACTTCGTGCCCCGCTCCGAATTCGACGGTGCCTGCCGAAACGCCTCGATGACCTCGTGCACTGAACCCATGAACCCAATCCCTCCGCGACAACAAACGTGCTCGGATCATCCTTGCCCACCCCTCAGTCGAGGAACAGCGCAGGTGCTATTTCTTTTCGCACCTAGGAGACGGCGTACGAATCACTAGGTCTCGTAAGGACGGGTGTGAGAGGCAGCGCTCGACGACTACTTGTCCGCGCGACTGAAACGAGTGAGGTTTCTACGGAGACTGTTGGGGATTGGTCGTTCGACACGCATGCTAGATAGCTATTTCTAACAATTTAGATTGTTAGAGTATTGGTTATGACTGTGGTTGCTGTTGTTAATCAGAAGGGTGGGTCTAGCAAGACCACCACCGTGCTCGGGCTTGCCTCAGCAGCGAGCGCCCGCGGGATCGAAACTCTGGTGATCGATCTCGACCCGCAGTGCAACGCGTCAGAGGCGCTCGGTATCGAGTACCCGCTCGCAGGCAAGACCGCCGCGAATTTACTCGCTCAGGAGCTTCGCGGTAGCGCAGCCGATGCGGTGCACACCTCGACGTGGGACCACGTCAGCGTGATCCCCTCGGATCTGGATCTGGCCGACTTGGACGCGGTCTCC
>NZ_JBIRJC010000150.1:0-1148 GCF_044329365.1 Kitasatospora sp. NPDC017646
GCCGGCTACGGCAGGTTGCGGGCCATGACGATCCGCTGGACCTGGTTGGTGCCCTCGTAGATCTGGGTGATCTTCGCGTCCCGCATCATCCGCTCCACCGGGTAGTCCCGCGTGTAGCCGTAACCACCCAGCAACTGCACCGCGTCCGTGGTCACCTCCATCGCCACGTCCGACGCGAAGCACTTCGCCGCCGCACCGAAGAACGTCAGATCCGCGTCCCCCCGCTGCGACTTCGCCGCCGCCACGTACGTCATCTGCCGCGCGGCCTCCAGCTTCATCGCCATGTCCGCCAGCATGAACTGGATCCCCTGGAACTCCGCGATCGCCTTCCCGAACTGCTTGCGCTCCTTCACGTAGTTCTTCGCGTAGTCCAACGCCCCCTGCGCGATGCCCACCGCCTGCGCCGCGATCGTCACCCGGGTGTGGTCCAGCGTCCTCATCGCCGTCTGGAAACCCGTACCCTCCGCACCGATCATCCGGTCCGCCGGGATCCGCACGTTGTCGAAGTACACCTCACGCGTCGGCGAACCCTTGATCCCCAGCTTCTTCTCCGGAGCACCGAACGACACACCCTCGTCGCCCTTCTCCACCACGAACGCCGAGATCCCCTTCGAACGCATCGAAGGATCGGTCACCGCCATCACCGTGTAGAACTCCGACACCCCCGCATTGGTGATCCACCGCTTCACACCGTTCAGCACCCAGAAGTCACCGTCCCGCACCGCCCGGGTCCTCATCCCCGCCGCGTCACTGCCCGCCTCCGGCTCCGACAGGCAGTACGAGAACATCCCCTCACCCCGCGCCAGCGCCCCCAGGTACTTCGCCTTCAGCTCCTCCGAACCCGACAGCTGCACCGGCAACGACCCCAGCTTGTTCACCGCCGGAATCAACGACGACGAGCCGCACACCCGCGCGACCTCCTCGATCACGATCACCGTCGCCAGCGCGTCCGCCCCCGCACCGCCGTACACCTCCGGCACGTGCACCGCGTGCAGGTCATTGCCCCTCAGCGCGTCCAACGCCTCCTGCGGGAAACGACCCTGCTCGTCCACCTCCGCCGCGAACGGAGCGATCTTCGCCTCGGCCAGCGAACGCACCGCCTCACGGAGCATCTCGTGCTCCTCGGAGATGCGGAAGAGATCGAAGTC
>NZ_JBIRJC010000151.1:0-1142 GCF_044329365.1 Kitasatospora sp. NPDC017646
TGATTGGGTGGAGTCGGTGCCGTTTGCCTGACAACCGGCAGATGCTGTCGGTAGCCCTGTGCTGTGAGATATGCGCAGGGCGGCGGTTTGACCGACGCCGAGAGGGCCGTGCGGGAGCGGATCCGGCTTCAGGCCGTGGAATGCTTCGAGGGCGGGGAGAAGAACAGAGACATCGCGGCGACGTTGCGGGTGAGCGTGCGTTCGGTGGAGCGCTGGCGCAGGCAGTGGCGCGAGGACGGTGCGGCAGGTGTCGCCTCGAAGGGCTCGCCCGGTCGGCCGAAGCTGTCCGATGCCCAGGTGGCACGTCTGGAGCGGGAGTTGGAGCGCGGGCCGCTGGCCCATGGCTGGGAGGATCAGCGGTGGACTCTGGCGCGGGTGAAGGCGTTGATCGGCCGGCTGTTCCATGTCTCCTACACCGTGGAGGGCACGTGGGTCCTGCTCAAGCGGCACGGCTGGTCCTGGCAGGAGCCGGTTCGCCGGGCCATCGAGCGCGATGACGCGGCCGTCGAGTTGTGGAGGAAGGAGACGTGGCCGCGGGTAAAAGCGCCGCGGCGGCCCGCGAGGCCTGGCTGGTCTTCGAGGACGAAGCCGGGCAGTCGATGAGGCCGCCGCGTGCCAGGACCTGGGGCAGGGTCGGCTGCACGCCGGTGGTGCGGGTGCGCGGCCGGGGAGCCGGCCGGGTCTCCATGGCGGGGCTGAGCTGCTACAAACCCGGCCAGCGCTCCCGGATGCTGTACAGCTTCCACGTCTACCGGGGCCGCAAGGGCGAGAAGAAGGGCTTGACCTGGCAGGACTACCGGGACCTGCTCATCCGTGCGCACATCCAGCTCGGCGGTCCGATCGTGCTCGTGTGGGACAACCTGCGCGCCCACCTGATGCCGCCGATGCGGGAGTTCATCGAAGCGAGCAAGAACTGGCTGACCGTCTTCCAGCTCCCGTCGTACGCGCCTGACCTCAACCCGCAAGAGGGCATCTGGTCGCTGGTCAAGCGCACCATCGGCAACCTCGCCGCTGCCAACCTCGACCAGCTTGCCCGAGCCGTCAAGCGGAGCTTGAAGAAGATCCAGTATCGACCCCACCTGGTCGACGGGTGCCTCGCCGCCACCGGCCTGATCTTGGACGGCTGACCACCCTCAGCCCGA
>NZ_JBIRJC010000152.1:0-1133 GCF_044329365.1 Kitasatospora sp. NPDC017646
CGCCGTCGGGTCCGGCGATGTGACAGCCCAGGATGGCATCGGTGGCGGCGTCGGCGACGAACTTGACCAGGCCACGGGTGTTGCCGATGGCGCGGGCTTTCACGACGCCGGTGAAGTCCTGGCGGCCGATGAGGACGTCGTAACCCGCTGCGCGGGCGGCGGGTTCGGTGAGTCCGACGGATCCGACTTCAGGGTCGGTGAACACCGCGTGCGGAACGATGCGACCGGCGGCGGTGCGGTCCTGTCCGCGGTAGGCGCTGCGGTAGACGATGTCGGCGTCGTCGCGGGCGGTGTGGGTGAACATCGGCCCGCCGCGCACGTCGCCGATGGCCCACACGTCCTCGGCGCTGGTGTGCAGGGTGTCGTCCACGGTGAGGAAGCCGTGCGAATCCGGTTGCAGGCCAAGATGTTCCAGGCCGAGGCGATCGGTGTTGGGGGTGCGGCCCGTGGCGATGAGTAGGTGGCTGCCCTTCAACTCGCCGGGTTCGGTGCCGGTACAGCCGATTCGGATGTCACCGGCAGTGCCGGTGGCGTGGGTGCAGGTGGTGCCGGTGAGCACGGTGATGCCGTCGGCGATCATGCCGTCGGTGACGGCGGCGCTGATGTCGGGGTCCTCGCCCGGCAGCAGCCGCTCGGCCCGTTGGATCAGGGTCACGGCGGCGCCGAATCGCCGGAACATCTGGGCGAATTCGCAGCCGACGTAGCCGCAGGTCGGTGAGGTCGAGCAGGGTGCGGGAGGTGTAGTAGGGCACCGTGTCCAGGCCGTCGATGTCCGGGAGGGCGGTGCGGGTGCCGGGCGCGAGGACGATGCGGTCGGCGGTGAGGTCGGTGCCGTCGATGGTGAGGCGGCGTGCTCCGGTGAAATGGCCTGGCGCGTGGTAGAAGTCGATGCCGTCGGATTTCTCGACGGCTCGGTAGGAGCCCGAGCGGATGGAGTCGACGAGCTGGTCTTTGCGGGCGACGACAGCGGCGAGGTCGACGGTGACCGGGCCTGTCACGAGGACACCGAATTCGGCGGCGCGGCGGGTCTGATGGGCGACGGTGGCGGAGGCGATCATGGTTTTGGTGGGGATGCAGCCGCGGTTGAGGCAGGTGCCACCGAGGAGTTCCTTCTCGACGAACGCGACGCGGCC
>NZ_JBIRJC010000153.1:0-1086 GCF_044329365.1 Kitasatospora sp. NPDC017646
CGGCCACCACCCGCTCGTCCGTGCGTCCCGCGGGGCTCGGTGCGCGAGTGGTGTGGTGGTCGACCATGCGTCACCGGTGACGCCATTCAGCGCGCCGGCGACGACCATCCGCATGTCGTGCTGAACGACTGCAGTGCGAAGACGCTCTGACGGCCCGTTGCCGGTGGTCGGCCTGCGATGCGGTCGGCGTCGACGGGCCATCGTGAGCTGCACACCGCCTTGGCCACAGGCAAGCCGCCGGACCGGCCGCCGGCGCGGACGACGGTCAGCCGTGCCGGCGAAGGTGGAAGCCTACGTGCCGTGGCGATGCGTGAGACTGCCGTGGGGCTGCCGGGCCGGTGTGGGTCGGCTCAGCGGCGATGCTCGTGTGTCGATTGTTATGACGTGTGCGGGGTTGTGCCACGGGCCTGTAACAGGCGCTGACGTGTGTGGACGGCCCGTGTGAGGATCGCCGTGTCAGCGGGGAGGCCGCCTCGGGAAGGGGCGGGGCGCCCGCATCGCCACCGTTGCGGTGGGACAGCGTCGAGAGTGAAAGAGGGACAACATGCGTGTCAGGAATGCTCGTTGGGGAATGTCGGCTGTGGTGCTCGTCGTCGCGGGGTTGGCGCTGACGGCGTGCGGACCCGAAGACGCGACCTCTTCGGACGCCCCCTCCGCCACCAGCGTGCCGGTTGCCACGAGTTCCGCGCATTCCGGCGGCAAGCCCGCCGCCACCGCGTCCGTGGGGAGCGGTCAGGGTTCCTCCTCGACCTCCGGTGGGAGCGGCGGGTCCGACGCGGGCCACCAGCGGACGCTCGTGGGCAAGTTGAGCTACCTCGCGCCCGGCAAGCTGGTGGTCAAGCCCGACAATGGCGGCGCCGATCAGGCGTTCATGTTCAACAACGCCACCAAGGTCCTCGGCGCGGCCGCGATCTGCTCCCGCGACGGCAGCACCGTGACCATGGACAGCCAGGGCTACGGCACCACGAGCTGCACCACCGACCAGTTGGAGACGGCCGCGAAGACCGGCGCCGTCACCGTCCGCGTCACCTTGGACTCCTCGTTGGGCCTCGCCCAGACCATCGCCGAGAAGTACCACCCGTAAAC
>NZ_JBIRJC010000154.1:0-1080 GCF_044329365.1 Kitasatospora sp. NPDC017646
GGGGTGTCGGCAGGCAGGGTGGACAGCCAGTAGTCGGTGGGCTCGGCCGAGCCGGGTGGCCACTCGGCCAGCAGCCGGCACTCGGGCAGGGAGCCGTCGACGGCACGGCGGATCTGCCGGTTGGCCGGGCGGACCCGCAGCGCCAGGAATCGGGAGCGCATCTCGGCGCGCGGGTTGTTCCTGGTGGTCTTGGTGCCCTGGCGCCAGGTCACCGTCCGGAGCGCGGATCGCCCGGCTTCCAGGGCGAGTTGGCGCAAGGTGGTGTGCGGGTCGGGGTAGGCCGGGCCGGGCGGGCGCCCCTGCCCGCTGTAGGGCGGGCGCACCGGGACCGCGTCGCCCGGATAGGCGGTCGTGGTGCCCTTGACGGCGACCGCGTAGACAAGGCCGCGCTCGGTCAGGCCCTCGCGAAAGCCGGTCGTGTCCCCGTAGCCGGCATCCGCGACCACCGGCAGGTCGGGCAGCTCCCACTCCCCGCGAACCTCGTCCAGCATCTCCAGGGCCAGGCGCCACTTCTCCCGATGCCGTTCACTGTCGGGGATGCCCGCCTTCGCCCGGCGGCGGCGGATCGCCCCGGCCAGCAGCGCATCATCGCCGCTCTTGGCGTCGTCCCAGCTCTCGGGCAGGAACAGGCGCCAGTCGACGGCCGAGGAAGCGCGGTCGGACACCAGGTTCACACTGACGCCGATCTGGCAGTTGCCGCGCTTGCCCAGCGCCCCGCAGTACATCCGCGCCACCCCGGGCGAGTCGTAACCGTCCTTGGGAAAGCCCACGTCGTCGATCGCGTACGCCTCCGGCGCGATATGCGCGGCGGCCCAACGGGCCAGCCGCTCACGGACCTTGGCCCAGTCCCAGGTCGACGAGGCGATGAACTGCTGGAGCTGCTGGTGGTCCACGCCCAGGCGCTCGGCCATCGGCTGCATCGACTTGCGCTTGCCGTCCAGCATCAGCCCGCGCAGATACAGCTCGCCCTTGGCCCGCTGGTCCCGCCGCGCCAGCGAACCGAGCATCTCCGCGGCGAACGCCTCCAAGCGCGGGCGGACCGTCTCCATCTCCTCAGGTGTCACACCTGACAGAAGATCA
>NZ_JBIRJC010000155.1:0-1079 GCF_044329365.1 Kitasatospora sp. NPDC017646
GCGTTGCAGGCAGGCGACGAGGTATTCGAGGTGGGTCCAGGACTCGGTGCGGGCGCGCTCCGCCAGGCGTTCGGCAGCGTCCAGCAGGGCGGGCGCCTTCATCGCGCGGGAAAGGAAAGCCAGGTCGGCAGTGGTCTGTCGGCCGGTCTGGGCCGTCGGTGTGTCGGTGGTGGTCGTGGTGTTGGGAGCGGAGGTGCGGGACATCAGGTGTCCTCCTTGCCGGCGCCGCCCTCGATGAGGGTGAAGATGCGGTCGTAGGAGCCGAGCTGGCGTTGTTCGACCTCGATGCCCAGGTCCTCGAGTGCGAGGGCGGTCAGGCCGCGGGCCTGGGCGCGGGAGGCACGCTGGTGGATTGCCTGGCCGCGCAGGGTTTCGGCCGCGGCGGCGTGCTCGGGGTCGGTGATGGTCTGGTGCCGGGCCCAGCAGCGGGCGTGGCGGGCGACGGTCTCGCCGGTGCGGGTGGTGGCGGTGATCTCCTCGGTGTCGGCCCGGATGGTGATCTGCTGGCCGATGGCGCGGGGGTGGACGGAGTAGTCGCAGGTGTCGACGCGGATGTAGTGGTCGCGGCCTAGGCGGATGCTCTGGGGCCACCAGTGGGGCGGGGCGACCGGTGGCAGGGTGAGCATCGCGCCCCGGTCGGCTTCCCAGCGTTCGGCGGGCCGGCAGCCGATCGTGCGGTGGTGTCGGCGGTTGGCGATCTGCAGCCATGCCGTGAGCTGGGTGTTGAAGTCGCTCGGTCCGGCGAACGTGCGGCCGGGCAGGAAGCTGGTCTCCAGATAGCCGTTCACCCGCTCCACCAGGCCTTTCGCCTCCGGGTCGCGGGGCCGGCAGAGGCGGATCCTGATCGCGAGCAGGCCGGCGAACCCCGCGAACTCCGAGGTCAGCTTTCCCTGGCCGACGCCGCTCTCGTTGTCCCAGACCAACATCTTCGGGACGGCCTGCCAGCCGGACAGCAGCCGCCAGTGCCCATCGATCAGGTCGGCAGTGGTCCGGGACGGCAGCATCCGAGCCGTGATCATCCGTGAATAGCCCGCCACCATGACCAGCACCGGAGGGCGTCCCGTCTGCCCGTAACCCAG
>NZ_JBIRJC010000156.1:0-1079 GCF_044329365.1 Kitasatospora sp. NPDC017646
CGAGGGTGCCGTCGATCAACACCACCTCGCCACCCGATCGGGTGACCTTCTTCAGCGCCCGCTCCAGGCGCGGGGCGCGGGCGGCGAGCAGGGCGATGACCTCCAGCAGCCAGCGGCGCACGGTGGAGGCGGAGACGTCGTTGCCGCCGGCCATGTCGGAAAGCCGCTGGTCGTGCCGCAGGGCCGCGAGGACGATCAGGGCGATCTTCCCAGGCGGCAGTTTGCGCCACCGGGAGCCGATCTTCTTCAGATGGGCGCGGATCAAGTCGGCGACCATCTCCAGGGTGGCGCTCGACAACGACAGACGGCACTGGTAGACAAGGCCGTCAGGGCCCTCGGCGGGGCTGGTCTTCTTTCGCATGGAATCCCCAACTCTCGCCGGGGGCCCATGCGTTACGCCGAAATCCAGTCGGAACCGGTTATGCGGCAGAAGCGGGCAGTGCGGTGAAACGTCCGGCGGGAGTTCGGTGTAGCCAGCCCCGGTCCGTCAGACGCCTGAGCTTGTCGCGCACCGGCTCGACCTGCCCGGGGCCGGTGCCCCTGCCGAGCTCGACGCTGACGTCCTTGGCCGGAACCGGCTGCGACGCCCCGGCCACGATCTTCATGATCGTCTGGTAGTCCACGGGCAGTGCGCTCGTGTCCATGCCTTCCTCGCGGTGCGGGACCAGCAGCATCCCGCCCGCCCCCGGTGAGATCGTGACCCGCTCGAACTCCTCGGCCATGGCCGGGTCGTCGACCTTCCCGGTCCGCCGGGCGTCGGCGAACTGCCCGAACACCACCTCCGCCGCCTCCAGTCGGGCGACTTCGGCGTCGATCTCGGCGGCTCTTTGCGTAGCCGCTCCGCCCGATCGGCCAGCACCACCCGCCGCTGCATCACCCACACCAAAACATCCACGAGCAACCCCTCCCCGAACCTCCACGGAGCCTACGAGCCGCCCGCGGCCGTCACCGCGATTCCCGCGAACCCACCACACGACAGACGATCACCTGCTAACGATCACGCCCCCGACCGGCACGAGCACCCCAGCCGCGACCCACGCCAGCCCCGTGACCTGCAACTTCAGGATGAAAAATTCTCA
>NZ_JBIRJC010000157.1:0-1038 GCF_044329365.1 Kitasatospora sp. NPDC017646
CCTGTGGGGCTCGTAAAGTCATCGCTGCAGGTGGAAGGCCGTGTCCAGGGCTGGTCGGTGGTGACTGGGATGCTGCGCGGATGATCGTGTCTCTGCTCTACCGAGCCACCCGTGCGCTGCTGTCCGTACCGGCGGTGCTGTTGCGCCGGGACTCCGCCAAGGACGCAGAACTGCTGGTGCTGCGGCACGAGAACGCGGTGCTGCGGCGACAGCTCGGCGGGCCGGTGCGCTACGAGCCCACGGACCGGTTCTGGCTGGCCGCACTGTCGTCGCTGATACCGCGCTACCGCTGGACGGACGTCTTCCCGGTCACGCCGGGAACGCTGCTGGCCTGGCACCGCAGGCTGATCGCCAGGAAGTGGGACTACTCCGCTCAACGCCGGCGCACCGGGCGACCGCCCACCGCGGCCGCACTCAAGAGGCTGGTCCTGCGCCTGGCGCGGGAGAACCCGCGGTGGGGGCATCGCAGGATCCAGGGCGAGCTGGTCGGGCTGGGGCATCCGATCGCGTCTTCGACGGTGTGGCAGATCCTGCACGCGGCCGGCATCGATCCGGCTCCGCGCCGCACCGGTCCCAGCTGGCGCGACTTCCTCACCGCCCAGGCTGAGGGGATCATCGCCGCGGACTTCTTCCATGTGGACACGGTCACCGGCAGGCGACTGTACGCGCTGGTGTTCCTCGAACACGGCACCCGCAGGCTGCATATCACCGGCGTGACCGCACACCCCACCGCTCGGTGGGCGACCCAGCAGGCCCGCAACCTCGCCGCCGACCTCGGCACCCGCCTCGATTCCCTGCGCTTCGTGCTCCGCGACCGCGATACCAAGTACACCGACTCCTTCGACGCCGTCTTCAAGGCCGAGGAGATGGACGTGCTACTCAGTGCCCCGCAGGCCCCGCGGATGAACGCCCACTGCGAGCGAGTGATCGGAACCGTCCGACGCGAGGCTCTCGACCACGTTCTGATCATGAACGAGGCCCACGCCCGACAGGTCCTTGCCGACTACCAGAACCACTACAACCGGCACCGGCCTCACC
>NZ_JBIRJC010000158.1:0-1024 GCF_044329365.1 Kitasatospora sp. NPDC017646
CTGGAACCACTTCGGGTCCGGGACCGGCTCCTCCTTCGGATCGTCCGGGTCCTTCTTCGGCAGGTCGTAGTTCTGGCCCAGCAGGCTGGAACCGATCGGCTTGCCCTCGGACTTCACGATCGAACCGTTGGCCTTGTCACCGAACGCCACCTGCGAGATACCGGTGACCAGCAGCGGGTAGGCGACCCCCAGGATCACGGTCAGCACGAGGAGCGCGCGCAGGGCGGTGAAGTGGGTCCGCACGACGGCGGGCAGGGGCTTGGACATTGCGGTGGACTCCTCTCTCAGCTCAGGCCGGGAATGAACTGCACGACCAGGTCGATCAGCTTGATGCCGACGAACGGCACCACCAGACCTCCGAAGCCGTAGATCCCGATATTGCGCCGCAGCAGTGAACCGGCATCGGAAGGGCGGTACTTGACGCCGCGCAGGGCCAGCGGGATCAGGCCGATGATGACCAGGGCGTTGAAGATGATCGCCGAGGTGATCGCGGACTGGGGGCTGTGCAGGCCCATGATGTTGAGGTGGCTCAGACCCGGGTAGACCCCGGCGAACATCGCGGGGATGATCGCGAAGTACTTGGCCACGTCGTTGGCGATCGAGAAGGTGGTCAGCGCGCCGCGGGTGATCAGCAGCTGCTTGCCGATCTCCACGATCTCGATCAGCTTGGTCGGGTTGGAGTCCAGGTCGACCATGTTGCCGGCCTCCTTGGCCGCCATCGTCCCGGTGTTCATCGCGACGCCGACATCGGCCTGGGCGAGCGCGGGGGCGTCGTTGGTGCCGTCGCCGGTCATCGCGACCAGCTTGCCGCCCTCCTGCTCCTTCTTGATCAGGGCCATCTTGTCCTCGGGCGTGGCCTCGGCGAGGAAGTCGTCCACCCCGGCCTCCTCCGCGATCGCCTTGGCGGTCAGCGGGTTGTCACCCGTGATCATGATGGTCTTGATGCCCATCCGGCGCAGCTCGTCGAAACGCTCCCGCATGCCCTCCTTCACCACGTCCTTGAGGTGGATCACACCCAGGACCT
>NZ_JBIRJC010000159.1:0-1012 GCF_044329365.1 Kitasatospora sp. NPDC017646
TCGACCTTGATCGTGGAGTGGAAGCTCTCGGCCGCGGCGTTGTCGAGTGCCGACCCGACGCGCCCCATGGACTGGACGACGCCGAGCCTGTCGCACAGGTTGTTGTAGGCCTCGCTGCTGTATTCGCTGCCGCGATCCGAGTGAAAGATCACGCCGTCCACATTCCCGCCCCTGGCGGCCGCGGCCATCTTGAGCGAGGCGCTGACCAGGGCGGCGTCGTGCTGGGCACCCATCGCGTAGCCGAGCAGGCGTCGGGAGAACAGGTCGATCACGGTGGCCAGGTAGAGCTTGCCCTCGCCGGTGTCGATCTCGGTCATGTCGCCGACCCACAGCACATTCGGTGCGACGGCATCGAAGCGACGGTGCACCAGGTCACGGGCCGCCTTCCGCTTACCCTGCCTGGTCAGCGACCGGCGCCGCCGCGGGGGCTTGCGACCCTGGAGTCCGAGCTGGGCCATGATCTTGGCGACGGTGTTCTCGGACACCTGCCAGCCCTCCGCCCACAGGTCGAGCGTGATCCTCGGCGAACCGTACGTGTTGCCGGACGCGGCGAAGAAGTACCGTATCCGCTCGGCCAGTTCAGCCCGCCGCACCTCGCGCCCGGTCGGCTCGGCCGGACGGCGACGCCACTTGTAGAACCACGACTCGGACACCCCAAGGGCCCGGCAGGCGATCGTGTGCGGAACGCCGTGCTCGGTCCTCTGGTCGGCGATGAAGCCCGCAACCGTCACTTCATCGCCTCCTTCACCCACAGGACCACCGATCGCTTGAGGACATCGCGCTCCATCCCGAGCTCGGCGATCTCCTTGCGCTGCCGAATGTTCTCCTCGCGCAGCCGGCGAAGCTCGTCGCGCTCGGACTCGCTCAAGCCCCCGTCCGCATCCGCGTCCGCCCGGGCCCGCGCGCGATGGACCCAGTTCTGCAGCGTGCTCTCGTGCACGCCCAAGTCCCGCGCGACCTCCGCGGCCGACTTCCCGGTCTCCGTCACGATCCGTACCGCCCCCGCGCGGAA
>NZ_JBIRJC010000160.1:0-1002 GCF_044329365.1 Kitasatospora sp. NPDC017646
TTATTCATGGTTGGGGATCGCTCGTTCGTGTGATCGTTCGACGAACTGGCGTGCTGGCCGGGGGGTAGGTGATGTTGTGCGGCGTATGGAGAGACCGGCGTATCCGAGTGACGTGACAGACGAGCAGTGGGAACTGGTCAGACCGATGATCGAGTCGTGGAAGCAGGAGCGGGTGGCCCGGTCGGCGACCGGAGATCCTGGGTCCTGCGACCTGCGGGAGGTCGTGAACGCGATCTTCTACCAGAACCGGACGGGCTGTCAGTGGCGTTACCTCCCGCACGACCTGCCGCCGTGGTCGGCGGTGTTCTACTACTTCACGCTGTGGCGGCAGGACGGCCTTGACCAGCGAATACAGGAGCTGCTGCGCTGCCAGGTGCGGGAGAGAGCCAAGCGATTAGAGGACCCGTCCCTCGTGATCATCGACACCCAGTCCGTCCGTGCGGCGGCCGGTGTCCCGAAGACCACGACGGGACTGGACGCCGGCAAGAAGGTGCCGGGCCGTAAGCGTGGGCTCGTGGTCGATGTGCTGGGCCTGATCATCGGGGTCGTCGTCCTCGCGGCCTCCGCCCACGACAACGCCGCCGGCACCACCCTGCTCACCCAGGCCGCCGAGCGGTGCGGCAACCGCCTGGAGAAGGCCCTGGTCGACCAGGGCTTCAAGGATGAGACCGTCATCCACGGCACCCTGCTCGGCATCACCGTCGAGATCGTCCGCCGCAATCCCGACGACAAGGCCAAAGGCTTCGTCCCGCAGCCGAAGCGGTGGGTGGTCGAGCAGGTCAACGGCACGTTGATGCTCCACCGGCGTCTGGCCCGCGAGTACGACCACCGGCCCGACAACGCCGTCTCCCGCGTCTACTGGGCGTCCACCGCGAACATGGCCCGCCGCCTCACTACCCCCGCCCCGGCCTGGCGCGACGCCTACGAGGTGGCCGCGTGAACGTCGCCGACCTCCTGAAGGACGTCCAGGTCCGGCATGAACAGGCCATGGCCCGGGCCGAC